>CAMTXU010000001.1:0-34343 GCA_947085815.1 uncultured Ignavibacteriota bacterium
AGGGTTTTGCTTACTATTCAAACAGCAAAGGAAATATTTCTAATAGCCGAAGTGAAGAAAAATATTTTACGCTTAAATTCTATTTTTAATGTAATTTATAAATAAGAAAAAAACAACAACTATTATTCAGAATAAAAAGATTTACATTGCCGGGTATTTTAATGAAAAATTATCTTTTGCATATTCAATATGATGGAACCAATTATGCAGGGTGGCAAATCCAGAAAAATGCTGAAAGCATCCAGCAAAAAATAACCGATGCCATCGAACTGATAACGAAAGAACCTGTTAACCTTATCGGCTCCGGTAGGACAGACTCCGGAGTTCACGCACTAGGACAAGTTGCAAATTTTAGAACAGAGAAAGAATTAGATCTCTATAAATTTAGATACCAACTCAACTCGATCTTGCCAAACGATATTTCAGTTTCTAAGATTGAAAAAGTGGTTGAAAGTTTTCACGCGCGTTTTGATGCGAAAAGCAGAAGTTATCTTTATCTGTTTGTAAATGGTAAATCACCATTTTATTTCAAATACGCCCATTACCTTCCATTGATAAACAAAATAGATTTTTCTAAACTGAATGAAATTTCAAAAGTGCTTTTAGGTGAACACGACTTCACTTCTTTCTCAAGAAAAAATCCGGATGTTGAAGATAAGACTTGTAACATCTCCGAAATAAGATGGCGGAAGGGAAGAGACCTTTCAATATTCTATATTACAGCAAATCGTTTTATGCATGGAATGGTGAGAACCATTATCGGAACATTACTTTATACGGTAGAGCAAAATTTTGATGAAAATTATTTGCCCGGAGTTCTAAATAAAAAAAACAGAAAAGAGGCGAATGAATCCGTTCCTGCAAAAGGATTATACTTATTTAAGGTGAGGTATTGAAATGATAGATCTTTCCAACAAAGTAGCTTTTATAACAGGCGGTTCGCGAGGAATTGGCGAGGCATGTGTAAAATTATTTTCGAAAGCAAATTCTTCAGTTGTGTTTACATACAAAAACAGCCGCGCACATGCTCAAATAATTGAAAAGCAATATGGCAACAATGTCAAAGCTTACCGGGTTAATATGGAATCTGAAAATGAAATTTCTGAAATGGTAGATCAAGTAGTTAAAGATTTTGGCAGGATTGATATACTCGTCCACAACGCCGGAATTTGGAATGAGGGTCATCTTAATACAATGACGCTTGAACATTGGGATGAAATGTTACGAGTTAATCTCACATCAACTTTTCTTTTATGCAAAGCAGTTGCACCGTATATGAAAAAAAATAATTTCGGCAGGATGATTTTGGTTTCATCTACAGCCGGGCAGCGTGGAGAATCGTTTCATTCTCATTATGCTGCTTCCAAAGGGGGAGTCATTTCGTTTACAAAATCTCTTGCAGTTGAGCTTGCAGGATATAATATAACAGTAAACTCAGTTGCGCCGGGCTGGGTGGATACCGACATGTGCAGTGAAGTTTTTTCAGATGAGGAATACAAAGAAAGTGTGAGAAGGGGAATTCCAGTAGGAAGAATCGCATCGGCAGAAGATATAGCTGGACCAATTTTATTTTTGGCGTCCGAACTTGCAAGGCACATCAACGGTGAAATATTAAATGTAAATGGTGGGAGTGTTCTTTGCGGTTGAGAGTAGCTCTAAAAACTCTTGCTGGGAAAATGGGTCACGGATAAAAATAGACTTGCCTGCCGAGTCTGTTGCAGAACTCGAATTGTGTCACTTCGAATCCCGCAAGGCGGTGTGAGAAGTCTTAATTTTTCTAAAAAGATTCCTTACCCGGCTGAAGTCGGATTCAGAATGACAATCTGATGTTTGTACAACAGACTCTGTCTGCATGTAGGTTTTTACAGATTAGCTTTTGGTATCCTCCGTAAGGAGCACTATGTGCCTTCGGACATCACTTCGTGAGAAATTATTAGAGACCCCCTTAATCCATTTTTTGAATATTGTGTTCATTATCATATATTTGAAATGGTTTGAAACTCCCAACGAATAAAAAGAAAAATTAGCAATGGAATTTTTATCACAGCTTCATCCGCGCCTCGTTCATTTTCCGATTGCGTTTTTCATTCTTTATTTCTTTTTTGAATTGTCCGGAGTAATTTTTAAGAAAGAATTTTTATTGAACTCGGCTCTCTTAATTTTGATAGCCGGAGTATTAACCGCTCTTCTGGCTGTTCTGTCCGGAAATCAAGCACACGTGGCAGCCAAGTTACTTCTTACAAATAAAAGAGAATTGAGCAGCATGATCGAACTTCACGAGGATTATGCTACTGTAACCATCTTTTACTTTTCTGCCCTGTTATTTCTGCGTCTCTATTTCAGCTTCAAAAAGAAATTAAATGGTAATTTGAGGTATCTTTTTATTTTGCTTGGTTTGATAGGTTGCTATCTAATATATATCACCGGAATCTACGGAGGTGATTTAGTATTTAAATACGGTATAGGCACTCAATTTTTTGGCAAGTAATTAAAAAAATGAAAAAAATATTTTTGATGATGATAGTTTTCACTTCCATTACTTTTGCCCAATTGAAGTTTGGTGAAGCAAAAGGATTGTTCATGGCAATCGGTGTTGGTCCTCGTTTTCCAATAGGCGATATGTCGGATATTCAAAATATTGGTGTTGGAACAGATGTCACTTTTTTATACACGGACAATAAATGGCTCCCGATTTTTTTCTACTCCACATTTGGATACCATCATTTTCCCGGAAGGCAGAATTTTTATAAAGTAAGCGATTATTCCTCTTTCTCCAGCAACGTTTTAGTAATTTCACCCGGCGTTCGTTACTATTTCAAACCAATTATAGAAAGCGTTGTTTTATTAATGCCTATTGTTGATGTGGGACTTAATTGGGCACTCTTTGAAAAGTCGCATCAGTTTAAAATAGGAAGCGGAAAAAATAATTATGTTGAAGAGGTTACCAAATTTGGTTTTCATGCCGGTGCCGGTTTTTCAATGTTTATACTCGATGTAATAACTTACTACAACTATTTCCCCCAAAACCAATATCTTTCGTTTAATCTAAGAGCTAACATTCCAATATTCGTAAAATTTTAGGAGGTTACTGTGGAATACCAAAATTTACTTTTCGAAATAAAAAATAAGATTGCTCTTGTTACAATCAATAGACCCGATAAGTTAAACGCGCTTAACATAGCGACAATAAATGAAATGAAAAAATGCTTCACCGAAATCAAAAATAATAGTGAAGTGAATGTAACAATTATTACAGGCGCCGGAGAGAAGGCTTTTGTAGCGGGGGCAGATATATCGGAGTTGAACAAATTAAATACTGTTGAAGGAAAAATTTTTGCCGAGAATGGTCAAGAGGTCTTCAACTTAATTGAAAAACTCGGAAAGCCTGTAATTGCGGCAATTAATGGTTTTGCTCTTGGTGGAGGTTGTGAACTTGCATTAGCGTGTCATATCCGCGTTGCCAGCGAGAAAGCTAAATTCGGTCAACCCGAAGTTAACCTTGGTATCATCCCCGGTTATGGAGGAACTCAGCGTCTTACAAGATTAGTAAATTCAGGACGAGCCGCAGAGATGATTCTCACCGGAGATATTATAGATGCGAATGAAGCTTTGAAAATCGGCTTGGTAAATCATGTTTATTCCACTGAGGAGCTGATGATTATGACAGTTGAGATTGCAGAAAAAATATCGTCGAAAGGACAGATTGCTGTTCAAATGGCTTTACGTGCGATAGTTTCGTGCGATGATATCTCCGATGCTGAAGGTCAGAATCTCGAATCCAGTTTGTTTGCTCTCTGCTGTGGTACTGAAGATTTTAAAGAGGGAACCTCAGCTTTTCTTGAAAAAAGAAAACCGAATTTTAAAAACATGTAGCACAGAACCGTATTCTGTGTTACAATAATTTTTAGAGGTTGTCTAAAAAATCTTAGTGACCCTTTGTGTCCTTAGTGGCTTGGTGGTAAGTGTTTTGTCTTGCATTAAAAAATTAAAACATTTTCACCACTAAGTCACAAAGACCACTAAGAAACACTAAGAAATATTTATTTTTTAGTTACGCCTTATGGATTTCCATTGACAACTCCAAAACAAAAATTTATCAGGTATCTTCTTGTCATTGCAATAATTTTGTTGATTATCCAAATCGCAATAGATCGTTCGCAAAAGCCCCAAAAGGTATCGACTCTTACAGAGCTTTCTGTTGTTCAGATTGAGAAAGTATTTTTTAAGGTACTGGATGAATACGGAATAGACCCAAAATGGATTTCCTCCAAAAAGGTTAAAGCTGCCGAAGATGATTCAACACATTTTCAATATTTTATAAAAATTCCTTCCGATGTCCCTGTACCGCTCATAATTAGAGACATCAATAAGCTGATACAAAAAGATATTACAGGATTTGTATCTGAAGAGAAAAAAATATTTGGTCCTACAGAAGTTAGAATCTATACAAACGAGATACTAAAGCTGAAAGCAACATTAACTCCGGATAAAAATATCATACAAATAAGAAATGACTTTTCATTTATTATATCCGACGCATTGGATTTAAGCGAGGCTAATTTCAATAAATTTTTAAGTATTTCTCATCCGCTCGCTTGTTTAGTAGTTCCCGATGGAAGCTCGATTACCAAGGCGGACTCTCTAAAAAAATACCGCAAAGAGTACATTGTACTTCTTGATGATCAGATAAGCGATTCGAAAATGAGGTTGAAACAGGAATATCAGAAAGAAATATTACGCGGGTCTATTAAAAATATTGTTAACTCCTTCAAAGAATCCCACCATTATATTGTTGATGTAAATTCCGTTTTGTTTAATTCACCGATATATAATTTTGTCCTGGATGATCTTAATAGACGGGGTATTGCTTTGCTGGCAAGTTCTCGGATTATTGATCTTTATGCTAAAGAGGATTCGGAACTGTTCTCTAAATTTAGATTTTACTCAAACGATACCACCGGTTCGCACCAAAAATTTTTTCTAATCTCTTTTGAAAATTATCAAAAACTAGTTCCGGAATTAGAGGGTCTCAGAAAGAAAGGGAATAAGATTGTACCATTCTCAAAATCATTTATAGCTAAAAAATCGCAAAACTAATCCAATATATTTCCGCTCAAGTCTAATTCAACTGCATCTTTTCCGTTCAGGCTTTTCAATTGACCGGAAATTTTAGTTCGATCGCCTACGGCAACAACAACAAGTTCATCCGGGAAAATATTTTCTAAAGCTGAAGAACAAATTTCATTCTGTGTTGCGGCTTCAATTTTTTGTATATAGTCTTTCAACTCCCCGGTGGAAAGATCATAAACTAAAAGTTGTTCAATATTTTTGGCAACTTGAGAATATGTTTCGAAGCGGGAAGGAAATTGCTTGATTAAATATGATTTTGCAAGATCAATCTCTTCCGGTAAAATATTTTTTCGAATCCCCGTCAGCTCTTTGATGATTTCGATAATTGCCGCGCCGGTATTTTCAATATTAACCGCAGTAGATACTTCAAAAAAACCGACTTCTTTATAGTATTGAAATGAAGAACCGGCGCCGTAGGTAAAGCCTTTTTGCTCGCGTAAGTTTAGATTTATTCGGCTGGAAAACTGTCCGCCGAGTATCGTGTTCATAATTCGCGTAGGAATATAATCTTCCGCGTTTCTTTTCTTTGAGATATGACCAACACGTATTTCACTTTGTGCGGAATTTTCTTTATGGACAAAATAAATTTTAGTAGAATTTCTTTTCGGCATTTCAAACACCATGTTTGATCGCGTTGAAAATTTCCATTCGCCTAAGTATTTATTGAAGCGGTCAATCACTTCGTTTTCGGTTAAATTACCAACCACAATCAGCTTTGCGTTAGTTGAGGTAATATTATTTTTATAGAAATTTTTTATATCGCCGTTGGATATATCACGCACAGAATTCTCGTATCCAATTTCTGGAGAAGAATAAAATGTATCGCAAAAAATTTGTTTATCGAAAGCTGAAGAAGCAATAAATGACGGTTCATCTTTTAGCTGGAGTATTCTATCGATTACCTTTTTCTTTTCGCGGGCAAAATCTTTCTCATCAAACCACGGGGATAATATTATTTTAGATAATAGTTCGAGCGAGCGGTCGAAATTCTCTTTCATCGATAAGAGCGTCATAGAGAGGCTGTCGTGATTTGACTTGACGGAAGAGACTGAACCCAATTTCTCAAACTCACCGTTTAATGCCAAGGAATCATATTCTCCGGCACCCTCGTCTATCAATAGAGAAGTTAAGTAGCCTACACCTTTTTTCATTCCCGGATCAAATTTACTGCCTGCTGATAGGAGAACTTGTGTAAATACGATTGGCAGTTTTTCCTTTCTTACAAAAAAGAGTTTAATACCGTTTGCCAGTTCGAGTTCTTTTATTTCCGGTAAATTAAAAATTGTTAATTTTTCCGGTAAGGGTGCGGTTGATCTATCAATCATCTTAATCACTTTATTTTTTTTGCCGGGCACTATTTTTTGGAATTACGTTAAGTTCCACGTGCGCATTAAGTAAATATTTTTTTGCAGCTTCAATAACCTGTTCGCGTGTAACATTCTCATATCTTAAAAGATCGAAAACAAATGAGTCGGGTTCATTCAAAAAGAAATTGTAATGATTCAGGTGATCGACTATCAGATCTAATTTTTGCAGAGAATAAATGTAAGATGATTTAAGGCTGTTCTTTGCCCGTATCATTTCATCTTCGGTTATTCCACCGGCTATCAGTTTTTTTATCTCATTCTCAATTTCATTTTTGATCGTTTCGGGTTCAACGCCCGGTTTTGCTGTTGAGACGATTATGAAAGAGCCGGCAAGTTTAGCAGAATACTGGAAAGAGGAGATGTCCTGAACAATCTGTTTCTCAAAAACGAGTAATTTTTGCAAACGGGAATTTTTACCGGAAGTGAGTATATCCGAAAGAATATCGATAGCCGCATCGTTTTGACTGAATGCTTTTTCCGTGTGCCAAGCCAGATAAATTCGGGGAAGTTGAACATTGTCTTCCATAATAATTTTTTTTGTTTCGAAGATATTCTGCCCTGGCGCAACGAGATCCGGCACTGAATTACTTCTAGAAATCCCGCCGAAATATTTTTCAATTTTGTCTTTCATCCTCGATACTTCAAAATTACCCCCAACAACAAGAGAGGCGTTATTCGGGGAATAGTAAGTTCGGAAGAAATTTTTTACATCATCCAGCTCAAACTTTGCGATGTCTTCCATCCAGCCTATTGTAGGCCATGAATAGGGATGATCTGGAGAAAATAAATTCGAAAATAATTTTTCCCAGGCTAATCCATACGGTTGATTTTCGTATGTCTGACGGCGTTCATTCATCACCACATCTTTCTGGTTATCTAATTTTTCTTGAGTTAGACCTCCAAGCATGAAGCCCATCCTGTCCGATTCCAGCCAAAGCGGAAGTTCAAAATAATTTGCCGGAACGGTTTCGTAATAATTTGTACGGTCGATGCTGGTCGAACCGTTTAAGTTTCCTCCGGCTTCCTGTATATAACGGAAATGCCCTTCCTTCGGAATATTTTGCGATCCTTGAAACATCATATGTTCAAATAAATGCGCAAAACCTGTCTTGCCCGGTTTTTCATTTGCAGAGCCTACTCTATACCAGATATTTACAGCTACAAGCGGAAACGATTGATCGGGATAGAGTATTACTTGCAATCCGTTTGCAAGGGAATATTTTTCATAATCTATCTTTAATAAATTTTTTGTCATTAGTTTTTTATTCAGCCGGTTATTGATTTAAAATAAATTCGATACGCTCCAGTTTTCCATCGATGTTGGTTCTTGGCAAAATGTTAAAAATTTTACAGAGCAACGGGTAAATATCAATATTCCAAAGTGTGCCGGTATGATAATTTTTTTTGAAACTCGGACCGGTGGCTAAAAATATTCCGTGCATATCCATCTGGTTGTTATCATAACCGTGATTTCCTTTTTGATCATGATCGGTGTGTCTATTTGAAACCGCTGACCAGCCTAAATCAGTTACAACTAATATAGGTTTAATAAATGGATGGTCATTAAAATGAAAGTACTCCGGAACTTCATCTCTATAATAAACCTTATAGTGGTTTTCATTTTTCTTTAATCTATCATACACTTCTTTCTCAGTTCCTTTTCTTGGGTCTACCATTATTAGTGGTCCGGAATCGGAAAATTTACAATCTGCCATATCAACAATATTTTCTATGTTAATAATTCTTTCGTCCGATACATCCGTCATTCCGTGATCGGAAACAAAAATAAGATCAACACTGTCGAGCATCTGAATCTCATCAAGTTTACTCAATAAATAACCGGTTATTGAATCAAGTCTTTTTATACCTTCGTTTGTCTCTGGAGAATCGGGACCAAAATCGTGACCTTTATCGTCGGTCTCATGAAAGTACAATGTAATAAAGTGAGGTCGCTTATCGAACGGAAGTCTAAGCCAATCAATTACACCATCAACCCGTTTTTCATAAGGTCTTGAATGATCATAAGCCTGAAAATATGTTGGTCTTCTGTAAATAAGAGTGACCTCCGACCCGGGCCAAAAATAACTGGCGGTAGTAATGCCTTGCCGTTCCGCCGTTTCCCAAAATGCTTCTCCAAGATACCATCTTGCATCTCGAACGGTGTTAGTATCGCTCAATCTATAATAAGATTTGTTAAAGAGATCGCCAAAATTGTTTTGAATAATTCCATGATGAGCCGGATACATACCTGTTATAATAGATAGATGATTTGGAAAAGTTTTTGAAGGAAATGAAGGACGAAGTGAGAGAGCAGAAACTCCCTCTTTTTTTATCTTCTCTAAATTAGATGCTAATCCTCTATTAAGATAATCCCACCTGAATCCATCGAACGAAACTAAAATAACATATGGTTTTGGAGAAGCTATACTGATTGAAGAGATAAGCAAGAGACAGAGAATAAAAAATCTTTTCTTCATAATAAATTATACCTCTAATTGAAAAACTGATTGCAAATATAAGGATGTTGCGTTACTATTTTGTCCTTATTGTGCGGCTTTGGAAAGAAAATTCTTGATAAATCACTTTACGCAAAAATATTATCGTTTGTCATTCTAAACCCGATTCATCGGGTGAAGAATCTAAAAATTTTCTTTTTTTACTCGATTATTAGATTCTCACTCCACTTCCCCGCAAAGCGGGGTAAACTGTTCCGTTCAGAATGACACCTTACGTAAAGTGAATTAATAAGTTGAGTTTTAACCGGCACTTTTGGGCAGTATTAAAAAATTGTTAAACCCTTTTGACATTAGCCGGATTTTCATATCTTCCAAGTGCAAAAATAAGTCTCCGTGTTTAATTAATTCAAAGAATTGTGAGTTGAATAAACTTATTGTTCCCCAATGAATTTGAAATCGGATTTATATGGCTATTGTATCAATGTTTGTACTCAGAAACAGATCACATCGGATAAAGAAATCTATTTAATTAATAATTCATCAACCCTTATAGGAGTAAAATATGAGAAAAGTTAAACAATTAATTTCTTTTTTTCTGTTTACGGTTATTTTGTTTAGCTCTCAGATGATGTATTCACAGGTTACAACTTCCTCTATGAACGGAACGGTTGTAGATCAAAATGGTGATGCATTGCCCGGAGCTAACATAATTGTTGAACACGTTTCATCAGGAACAAAATACGGTACTTCTACACGTTCGGATGGAAAATACAATTTGTTAGGACTCAGAGTTGGAGGTCCATACAAAGTTACCGCATCAATGGTAGGATATACCCCCCAAGTTGAAGAGGGTTTTTCACTTGGTTTGGGACAAAATTTTAAAGTAGATTTTAAGCTTCCAGAAACGACCATTGAGATTAAAGGTGTAACCGTTACAGCAGAAAAAAGTGCAATTCTAAGTGCTGGTCGTACCGGTGCTGCGACCGCAATTTCAAAAGAAGCTATTGATGCGCTTCCTACAATCAACAGAAGAATTGAAGATATTGCTAAATTGACACCTCAATACGGCGGTAATTATTCTTTTGCCGGTGTTGATAATCGTCTTAATAATATGACGATTGACGGTTCTTACTTTAATAACTCATTTGGTCTTGCCGGTCAACCGGGCGATAGAACCGGAGTTTCTCCAATTTCATTGGACGCTATTGAACAAGTTCAAGTAAACATTGCGCCTTATGATGTACGCCAAGGAAATTTTATTGGCGCAGGCATTAACACCGTAACAAAAAGCGGAACAAATCAATTTTCAGGTTCTGCCTATTACGATTGGCGTCACGCAGGTTTAGTAGGGACAAAAGCTAAAGAAGTGAATGTTCCGATTGGAAAATTCAACTATAATTTGTTAGGCGCACGTCTTGGCGGTCCGATTATTCAAGACAAACTCTTCTTCTTCCTTAGTTTTGAAGATGATAAGAACACATTACCGGGTACTACTTTCAGAGCAAATCTTGGCGGTGAACCGGTAGCCGGAAACGTTACAAGAGTCTTAGCTTCAGATCTAGACGCATTAAGTACATATTTAAAATCGAAATTCGGTTACGAGACAGGTCCTTACCAAGGTTATGATTTTTCTATTCCTTCTACAAGATTTTTAGCTAAGTTAGATTTTAACCTTGACGAAAAAAATAAAATAAGTGTACGTTATACACAACTTGATTCAAAAACCGATGTATTACTTTCCAATTCTTCATCATTAGGATTTGGTTCTCGTAGAACAAACTTGACCGGATTGAACTTCCAAAACTCGAATTATATGATTCTTGAAAACATTCGTTCGGTGATTGGAGAATGGAACTCTGTAATTGGCTCAAATATGTCAAACAATTTAATTGCCGGTTATACATATAATGATGAAAGCCGAGATTCAAGAGGTACTTTCTTCCCGATGGTAGATATCCTTAGCGGCGGTTCAGTTTACACAACATTTGGTTTTGAACCTTTCACACCAAATAACGAATTGCGTTACAGCAGCTATCAAATTCAGGATAACTTTAGCATCTATGGAGAAAACCATAACTTAACTTTTGGTGTAAGCGCTGAAATATATGAATCCGAAAACATATTCTTCCCTGGATCCCAAAGTGTTTATGTTTACAATTCTCTTGCTGATTTTTATACAGATGCGAATGGCTATCTTGCCAATCCGAATAGAACTACTTCTCCTGTTACTTTGAACAAATTCCAGGTTCGTTATAACAATATTCCAGGACAGGAAAAACCTGTTCAGCCGTTAAAAGTATTCTACACCGGCATTTACGCACAGGATGAATGGCAGTTTAATAAAGATCTTAAATTTACAATCGGTTTAAGACTTGACGTTCCGTTCTTTGGCGATACCGGATTCGAAAACGCAAAAGCAGACGCTCTTACCTTTAGAGACGAAAACGGTAATGATGTTCAGTATTCAACAAAAAAATTACCTGATCCAAAGATTCTCTGGTCGCCTAGAGTTGGTTTTAACTGGGATGTTAACGGCGACCGTTCTGTACAATTACGCGGCGGTACAGGTATCTTTACAGGCAAACCTGCTTATGTATGGATTTCAAACCAAATTGGTAACACTGGTGTTCTTACAGGTTTTATTGAAGCAACAGGTGCTGCCACTAAAAATTATCCTTTCAACCCGGATCCAAATAAATATAAACCTACAAATGTTACCGGTGCACCGGCAGCTACTTACGAGTTAGCATTAACAGATAAAGATTTCAAATTCCCGCAGACCTGGAGAACTAACTTTGCAATTGATCATACTCTTCCTTTCGATCTAATTGGAACAGCCGAAATTCTTTATAACCGCGATGTTAACGGTATCTATTATATTAATGCCAATTTACCGGCAGCTCAAACTAAATTTAAGGGTGTCGATACACGTCCAAGATGGTTTACAACAACCACCGGCGTTATCGCAAACAGAATCAATCAAAACGTAGCCAATGCTACCGTTATAAAAAATCAGAATGATGGTTATAATTGGAGCTTTACTGCTTCTGTTGAAAAACCATTCAGCAAGGGTCTATTCTATAAAGTCGGCTATAATTACGGCGAAGCAAGAAACACAATTGATCCGGGTTCTATCGCCAGCGGTTCTTGGACAAGCAACCAAATGTCAGGTGATCCGAACAATCCAGGAGTTTCATTCTCGTCGTGGACACCTGGAAGCAGATTATTTGCTTCTCTGTCTTACCGTATGGACTATTTCAATTTTGGTTCAACTACAGTTACCCTTTTCTGGGATTACTTCACTCCTGGATTCGGGAGCTATGTGTATAGCGGCGACTTGAACGGTGATGGCGGATCGAGTAATGATCTTATTTACATTCCAAGAAATAAAACAGAAATGAATTTTGAAACATTCACCTCATCTGGAGTAACATTCACAGCTGATGCTCAGGCTACAGCCTGGGAAGCTTTCATTAAACAGGATAAATACCTAAACGAACATAGAGGTGAATACGCTGGACGTAATGCTGTTTCTTTACCAATGATCTCTAGAATCGATATGAGCTTCATACAAGAAGTTTATGCAGAATTCCTTGGCAAACGTAATACATTACAGATCAGAGCCGATATTCTAAATTTTGGAAATTTATTAAATAAAAACTGGGGAGTTGGACAAAGCTTTACAAGTACATCTCCATTGATTTCTCGCGGTGCTGATGCTTCAGGAAAAGCTCTTCACAGATTGAGAAATATCGGAACCAGTTTAATCTCCAAAACATTCCAGGATAATGCCGGAACATCGGATGTTTATAGAATCCAGTTCGCTGTAAGATACTTGTTTAACTAATACTGTTTTTAGTTAAAAAAGAGGCTGTCTCAAAAGGACAGCCTTTTTTATTTTAAACCAAAAGTTGGTAGTGGTTGTCTCCAAAGCAATTATTCAATTAAATAATCAGCGAAAAGCAGTTCCATCTGCGTTATCCGCGGGCTATTCTATAACATTACTTTCGAGACAACCTCAATTTTATTTATAATTTGTAAATTGAACAGGGAAGTCGAGATCAGCCTCCTTCATTAATTTCATTATTGCCTGCAGGTCATCAATCTTAGTTGCTTGAACACGCACTTGCTCATCTTGAATTTGTGAATTTACTTTGAGCTTACTTTCCTTAATCATCTTTGTAACTATTTTAGCATTCTCTTTAGAAATTCCGCTTTGAAGGTTTATCGTTTGTTTTAGTCTTGCGTTCGCAGCCGGTTCCGGCTCGGAATATTTTAACGCTTTAATAGAGATTCCGCGCTTAAGAAATTTGGACTGTAGAATATCAATCGATTGCTTTCGCGAATAATCATCCTTTGTATTGAGAGTTATAAGTTTTTCTTTTTTATTCAGAACAATTTCTGTGTGAGAATCTTTAAGATCGAAACGCTGAGCGATCTCCTTAATCGCTTGGTTCAAAGCATTATCCACTTCCTGAAAATCAATTTCGGAAACAATATCGAATGAATGATTAGCAGCCATAAGTCCTTCCTTTTTTTTGTACAAATTTAGAAAAAATTATTCAAAGGTATTCCGGCGGGGATACTTTTATGTCACATAATTTAGTCTGCCGTGAAATTCATGCGGTTAAAGATTTCATTTGAATTTGGATAATCGAATGTATATTTTCTTACAAGTATTTAAGGATTGTAAATTATTCAATCCGTAATCTCATTCTTATACTGTTAGCCTATTCCAATCTTTAACTTGTGTGAAAGATCACAAATCTTGAGTTTATTAAATTATATATACCGACTGAGATATTCCTTAGCTCTCGCTCTTTTTCTTGTTATAAGTAGCGTCGATTATGGATATGATAACTCTTCTATCAAAGAAAATTTAATACGTAAACTTAGCGGTCATGGGTTCGAGAATATTCGTGTGAAAGTAGATGAGCAATTAGTAATTATTGCTTATGAGAATAGGGTTTATAGATTTGATGTTGAGGCGGTAAAAGAAGTTCTTAATATAGTGGTGCCGGAATTGAGTGATGTGCAAAAAATTATTCTAATTCCGGAAAATAGAAAAATTCCTCTCGTAACAATTGAAATTTTGCTTGCGGATTGTAAGAATTATTTTGATTCAAAAATTACCGGAAAAGAATTTGGGGAGAAACTCAATATAGATTTTAATGTTGATAGAATTTATCATGAACTTGAAGAGGAAGAATTGGAAAATTCATCTTCATTTAGATTTGATGTAGCGCTAAAACCTCAACTTAATTTTGAATTTGGGCCATATGAAAAACCTGTTATTTCTCAAATTAATATTGTGCCGGAGCTCAAAACAAGTTGGTGGAAAGGAATGAATTTTAATTACGAATTAATTGTTCCACTAGTGAATGAATTCGGTACACGAGGTGATTCAGTTAGACCTGGAATTGTTACTTTGAATCAAGTTTTAAGACTTCCGGATGATTATTTTATTTCGGCTTCAGCGGGAATTTTTACTCAAAACCGGTATGGTCTTGATTTTGAAATGAAAAAATATTTTTTGAACGGTGAGTTTAATTTAGGTTTCAATTTAGGCTTAACGAGTTTCGCATTATTCACCGGAATGACAAGAATATTATACTACGATGCTTTTGCCTGGACTGGGTCGTTTAGTTGTGAGTATAGAATTTCAAAGTATGATTTGACTCTTGGATTAACTGCAGGTAGATTTTTAAAGGGTGACGAGAGTATACGTTTTGACATTAATAGGGAATTTGGTGAAATTGAAATCGGTTTTTTCGCCATCCGTTCTCGTGATGGTATTTCGAATGGAGGGATAAATATTACTATTCCTATATTCCCCTCACATTACTGGAAACCGAATTTTGTTAGACTTAGAACTAATGAGAATTTTTTTCTTAGTTATCTTGTAAAATCTAATACAGATCAGCTCATTGGTCTAAGATACAATACAGGAAGTCGATTAGGATTTTTTAATAAAAAATTAAATCCAATGTTTATAAAAAATTATTTTTCCAAAAATTATTAATTTATTTTGAGGTGATATATGAAACACCAAAAACCTATCTCCTTTAGTTCAAGCATACCAATTCTTCTGGTTGTTATTTTTTCCTTTATATTCACCAGTTGCGAAAGTTCAAGAGTAGGCCCGGAACTACCCCAGCCAAATCCTCCTGCTCCAGCAGCTCAACCACTAATATTGACCGGTTTCGTAAAGGATTTGACTAATTTAAGTCCAATCTCAGGTGTTACCGTTAAAATTGCAAGAGCGGATCAAACCGTTCTTACAACAATGCTGACAGACAACAATGGCAAATATGCATATGATGCCTCAAATGTGCAAGATAATGCGCTCAAAGTAAGTGCAGCAAAGGACGGCTATGCTTTCAAGGGAGAAACCGCTTCAATACTTAAAATCTCAAATATTGCATCGGTGGATGATATTTTATTAGCGAAGCTTGCTGTTGCTACTACTAGTGTAACCGTGGCGGCAGGTGGTACTGTAAGTACTCCGAATGCTCAATCAGCTTCAGGACAAACATTGACTGTGACTGTTCCCGCGAACGCGGTTTCACAACCTATTACTTTGACCGCGGCTTCAATTCCTGCCGGACAAATTCCTCAGCCATTGAATGCAAATGTGCAATCTGCCGCAAAGTTCGGTCCAGCTGGAACAACATTTTTACAGCCAGTGACAATATCATTTCCACTTCCTTCTTCCTCAGTTCCCGGATCAACCTTTTCATTATTACAATTGAATGAACAGACAAGTACGTATACTAACTCAGGTTTTACTGCAACGGTTGATGCCACAGGCACCCGTGCTACTGCACCTGTAACTCACTTCACTATTTATGCTTTATCTGGTGCTGTGAGCGGTACTTTGTCAGACGGATCAGCATCTTTTGGTTCAGCAGCATATTATAGTTTAGCAAGCGGATCGGGTACAAAATCATATTCTTCGACAAATTCTTACGCTGCAAGCGGTGGAACCGGTACTGTTAATGCAGATTGGCTGAAAGATATTGTAGCTAATAAACTTAACGTTGATTTTACAACAAAAACATTTTTGGTTGGTGGAAATTTTCCAGCATTACCTTCTGACAAACAGGTTAATGGAGTACAGACACCTCCTCCAGGAGTTGCTGGAAAAGGAAACTGGGAGTATAGGTGGTATGTTGTAAAAAGAACCACGCCTACAACTGGAACACTTAGTGGTGCAGGATGGTCGAGAAATATAACCGTTAATAGAGAAAAATGGTTTAGTGATAACGATCCTTCAATTACTCTTCCGGCTACTTATGGATCTGCAAAAACCGGATGGTACTGGTATAGTCATGATCAAGGTGCTTTTATTGGCGGACCTTATTAATATAAATTATGTGAGAAATGCCGGGGTGGGGAGATTCGGATTTATCCCGCAAGGCGGGACTCCCGACCTTGGCGCCAAAGGCGCCACGCGCAAACTTGATAGATTTTGTTCTGATAGAAATCTGCTGATACCTCTTTTCTTGATTTTAATTTCTAAAAGAGATGCATCAGATTTTGAATCAAACTCTTTGACAAAACATACTTCCCATGGAGAGCCAAATTTGGTAGATTTGTTTTGACCGGAATTATGTTCAAGTAATCTTCTTGAAATGTTATTAATGTGGCCTACGTAGTAATTGTTCTTTGATTTGCTGAATAAAATATATGTAGTAAAAGAATTCATTTATGTCGGGGTGGGGAGATTCGAACTCCCGACCTCTTCGTCCCGAACGAAGCGCGCTAACCGGGCTGCGCTACACCCCGAAAATTACGGGGCTAAGATAAAATTTTTAACTGTGAGAAAAAAATATATGTTTTGAATTATTTTTAATCCTTCACAAAAATAGGAGGAACCTACATGAAAAAATTTTCACTCTTACTTTCAATACTTTTCATCTTTACTGCTGAATCAGTTCAAGCGCAATTAGCAAAAGATAGCTGGATAGCGGGCTTTGGATTTAAGTATCCAAGATTCGTCAGCATCAATTTAACTCCACTCAATTCGAATTACGGCGGATTTCTTTCCATACAAAGAAATTTTTCGGAGCACGTTGGGTTAAGATTTAGAACAGGCTTTTCTCACATGGAAAGCGAATTTGTTAATCCAAGTTTAGTTAAGATTGTGGAGAGCACAAATGCTCTTACCGGAGATCTTGATTTTATGTTTTATCTTGTCCCTTGTGAGCCAATTTCGCCCTATTTCTTTGGTGGGTTTGGAGGAGTTTATAAATCGCTCACTAACAAAGCTACTGCCACGTTGGATAACAATACTCTCAATTTTCAATTAAATTCCGGTATTGGTTTAGAGTGGAATTTAACAGACGAATGGAAGTTCATTACTGAATTTGGATATCACATTACCAACAATTCTGAATTCGATGGTGCAATTGCAGCAACCGAAGTAAATGGTCGCGATAGCTACATGGCTATTAATATTGGGCTTCTTTACTTTATAGATAAAGGAGAGCCATCTAAGTATTGTCAGTTATATTCCGGTATTACACAAGAATATAAAGACATGACTAACTACAACAAGATTGAGGAAATGATAAAAAAACATATCCCTAAAGAAGTTATTAAAGAAGTTGTGGTTGAAAAACCAATGAAAGTTGCAACTGAAAAATGGGTTCTTGTTGGAGTTAATTTCGAATTTAATAGTGCAAAACTTTTGGGTGAATCCTATCCAATTCTTTATGATGCGGCAAAAACTCTTTTAATGAATCCTAATATGAAAGTTGAAATACAAGGGTATACAGATAACGTGGGTTCAGAGAGTTATAACAAAAAACTTTCTCAAAAAAGAGCGGAAGCCGTAAAAGGATATTTGACCTCTAAAGGTATTGCCGCTAATAGATTAACTGCGGCAGGTTTTGGTGAGAGTAATCCTGTGGCTGATAATAAAACAGCCGACGGCAGAGCCATGAACCGGCGCATCGAGTTTAAGGTGCAATAATTTTTTTAATAAGAGGCTGTCTCAAAAGATCGTTTGTCATCACGAGCGAAACGAAGTGATCTTATTATTTTGAAAAAATAAAAGATTGCTTCCCCGCAAAAAACGCGGGGCTGGCTATCACCTTATTCGCAATAGCTGTTTATATGACTTCTGAGACAACCTCTTTTATCTGCCAACCGATTTTGTTCTGAAAAAAAAATGATTTAATTTTGTCAAAGAAAATTTTCCTTTAATTTTATCCGTGAGGTAAGCAAGGAATGAATAACAAAAATAATATAAACAACAAAATAGATACCTCGGCGACTATATAGTCAACGGGGATTTTTTTTATTAGCCAAAGGCTAACAAATATGGACATAAAAGCGAAAGTAATTGATGAAGAGGGTCTAAACAGAACCCTCACCCGCCTTGCGCATGAAATTCTGGAAAAAAACAAAGGTTCGAAAAATCTTGTATTGATTGGAATGAGAACACGCGGAGAATTTATAGGGGAGAGAATCAAAAATAAAATAAGAGAGATTGATAATTCCGAACCCAGCTTCGGCGTTTTAGACATCACTCTTTACAGAGATGATTTTCGGAAACGGTTAAAACAACCTGAGATTTCCGTAACTAATATAACTTATGATGTAAACGAGAAGGACATTATTCTAATAGATGATGTTCTTTATACGGGAAGAACTGTTCGTGCTGCGCTTGATGCGCTGATGGACCTTGGTAGACCCAACACAATTCAACTTTGTGTTTTAGTAGATAGAGGTCATCGTGAATTACCCATTCGCGCAGACTTTATCGGAAAGAACATACCCACTTCCATCAATGAAGAAGTCCGTGTACGGATTAAGGAAACAGACGGGGAAGACGCGGTTTATTTGGTTAACGCTCCAATTAAAAATTAGGAAGAGAAAAATGTCATTATCAAGCAGACACTTATTAGGATTGAACGGCGTTCCGAAAGAGGATATTCAACTAATTCTTGATACGGCTACAACATTCCGGGAAGTTCTTGAGAGACCAATTAAGAAAGTTCCGACACTTCAGGGCAAAACTATTGTGAATCTTTTTTATGAGGACTCAACAAGAACAAGAATATCATTTGAACTTGCGCAAAAGAGACTTTCAGCCGACACAATAAATTTTTCCACCTCGAGCAGCAGTGTTAAGAAGGGTGAAACTTTTAAGGATACAGTCAGAAATATTGAAGCCATGAAGGTTGATATGATTATCGTTCGACATAAATCCGCGGGTGTACCTCAATATTTAACGCGTATCTCAAAAGCCAATATCATCAATGCAGGAGATGGATTGCACGAACATCCGACGCAAGGTTTGTTGGATATGTATTCGATACGCGAACGATTGGGAAAATTAGAAGGATTAAAAGTTTGTATAGTCGGAGATGTGGCTCACAGCCGGGTGGCACTCTCTAACATTTTTGGTTTGAAATCAATGGGAGCTATAGTATCCGTTTGCGGTCCGGCTACTATGATTCCTATAGGAATAGAATCACTCGGTGTAAAAGTTTATACGAGCATTGATGATGCGATGAAGAAAAATGATGTTCTTAATATTCTGCGTATTCAGTTAGAACGAAATGCAGGCACCCGAATTCCATCTCTCCGTGAATATCATAATTATTTCGGAGTTACTTCAGAACGTATTAACAAGAACAATAAGGAAATTGTAATTCTGCATCCCGGACCTATTAATCGTGGTGTTGAAATATCTTCCGAAGTGGCGGATGGACCATATCAGGTAATTCTCGATCAAGTTACAAATGGCGTTGCAGTTAGAATGGCGGTTTTATATCTGCTTGGAACAATGCATTAATTAAGGTGAAAAATGAAAATTATACTTAAACAAGTCACAATCTTAAATCCCGAACAAAAATTAAATCAGAAAAGTGATATGCTCATCGAAAACGGTGTGATAAAAAAAATAGGGAATTTGAATCAGGAGGATTTCAAATCATCCGAAATCTTTGAATTTGAGAATAAATACTGTGTTCCCGGCTTTTTTGATATGCATGTTCATTTACGCGAACCCGGACGTGAAGACGAAGAGACAGTTGAATCCGGAAGTAATGCCGCTGCTGCGGGCGGATTTACTGGTATAGCTTGTATGCCTAATACAAATCCCGATATTGATTCTGCCGAGATAGTTCGATTCATAAAAGAAAAAGCAAAAGATCATCTGGTTGATGTTTATCCCGTTGCTGCTGCAACACTTTCACGTAAAGGGGAAGCGCTTTCTCCAATGTATGAATTGTTTGATGCCGGCGCAGTCGCATTTTCTGACGATGGCGTTGCTATTAAAAATGCAGGTGTACTAAGAAACGTTTTTGAATACTCTAAAAATTTTAATACTCCTATCATTGAACATTGCGAAGATGAATCAATGGCAGATGGAGTTATGAATGAAGGATTAATTTCAACTACTCTTGGTCTGGAAGGAATTCCAAATGTAGCAGAAGATTTAATTGTAATGAGAGATATAATGTTGGCGGAATTTGTTGGTGCAAAAGTTCACATCGCTCACATTAGTTCTAAAAATGCTGTTGAGCTGGTCCGTCAAGCAAAAAAACGGGGTGTTAAAGTTACGGCAGAGGTCACACCTCACCATTTCACTTTGACAGATGATTCAATAAAATCCTATGACACAAATTATAAAATGAATCCGCCTTTACGTACACGTGCAGATGTTGACGCTATCATTGAAGGATTGAAAGACGGAACGATCGATTGCATTGCAAGTGACCACGCGCCGCACGCTATTGAAGAAAAAGAGATGGAATTCATATATGCGCCAAACGGAATCATAGGACTTGAGACTCAGCTTGGACTTGTGATTAGTGAATTAGTAAATAAAAAACATTTGACAATTTCTCAAGCCGTCGAAAAATTGGCAATAAACCCGAGAAAAATTTTAAACATATCTGTGCCCCAGATTATGGAAGGGGAAGTTGCAAATCTTACTGTTTTCGATTCTGAATTGATATGGACTGTTGACGTTTCGAAATTTAAATCGAAGGCGAAGAACTCTCCGTTTGATAAGCGATTGATGACGGGCAAATCGATTGCTGTGATTAATAAAAGAAAGATCTATTTCGAGGACAAGTTTATTCCTATCTAAAATTCACAAAAGTGACCAGAGCTGTTCAATTAATCATACAGCTCTGGATCCACTTAAAATCCTTCACATTTTCACAAACAAAAAATCTTCCTAATCGAACTAAAAAGAAAGAATTTCGGCACATTAGATAGACATTTCATTTGGCATTATGATTGAGTAATAGAGAACAGAATAATACGGAGAACGCTATGAAAACCTTAAAAAGAATTTTGCTTTCTATATTAGTATTTGGAGTAATCCTTTTTACCGGCTGCGATAAGCTGAATAATTTTTATGATGACACGCCACCATCACCACCAAAAAATGTTACAACAGTTACCGGGGATAATAGAGTTGATATTTTTTGGGATCATAATACCGAGCATGATGTTGCGGGCTATAACATTTATTACGCTTACTCATTTAATGGAAAGTATACACTCATCGGCAGCACGAAAAGCGATTCCTTTATTGATAATGGGGCAAAGAACGGAACAACGTATTACTATGCTGTAACAGCATATGATTATAATGGTAATGAGAGTGAACTTAGCAAAGATGAAGTTAATGACACGCCCAGACCGGAAGGATTCGATCAAACAATTTACGATTACATCCGCTTTCCAAAAAATGCTGGTTATGATTTCAGCAAATTTATAACTCTTCCATACGATGATAATCTAACCGACTTTTTCTTCGAGAATTATAACGGTACATATTATCTGAATGTTTGGGATGATTCTGATATTCAAGATATGGGTGCAACAAGAGATATTTGGGATATTAGTTACGCACCAACCGGCGGATGGGTTCCTTTAAAACAAGGTGAAAATGTAAAATATGTGAAAGCCATAATCGGGCACACATATGTAGTATGGACGTGGGATAATCATTACGCGAAAGTAAGAGTAAAGAATATTACGAATGAAAGAATTGTTTTCGATTGGGCATATCAACTGGTTGAAGGAAACAGGGAATTGAAAAGAGGGAATCTTTCCTCAGACCGTAAAGAAATTTCAAAGACGGTTATAAAGAAATATTAGACCAGATGCATCATTTCCTCTTGTTGAAAAGCATACCCAAGTGGTATGCTTTTTTATTTCTTTTCTTTATTTTACAAACGAACAAATGCCATAAATGCAAAATGAAATTTCTAAAGACATATAAAGTGATTATTCTTCTGAGTGTGTTTCTATTAATTGATCCTTTTACTGATATTAATTTATTAGCCCAAGATGTGAAGGGGAGGGAAGCTCATAAAGTTTTTTTGAGAATTGAGGACGGTTTAAATTCATCCGCGGTGGATAAATTTTCCAGCTACTTTGGGGATAAAAATTACCTTAGTCTTGCTAACGGAACTACCGGATATTTCAGCGCCAATCAATCGTATTACGTGATTAAAGATTTTCTCAGCATTTATCAGAGTGTGTCTTTCAAATTGACAAATATCGTGACCGAAACATCGACTCCCTTTGCTTCAGGTTCTCTAAAATACAACAGCAAAGGAATTCGAGATACAGCAACGGTATTCATCGCTTTATATTTAATCAACAACCAATGGCGGATCTCACAGATAACAATAAATTAGAATGAGTATCATCATCTCAAATCGTAATAATAAATACATCTGGTTAATTTCAATACTTATTTTTATAATTTTCTTGTCGGGGGTGCTCTCTCCTATCCTTGTAGAAAAGAAAAAAAACAACTGGGACAGATTATTAGTCGATAAAATTGAAAATGTTGCATCATATATCAGTAATTCTTTAGACACTAGAACAGAAGTTCTTATTGAATCAAGCTCCCTCTTAAAGAAAGATTTACGTACTCTCCATCTTGATTCTACGGCTGATCAACAATATTTGTTTTCAATTCTCTCCGATAATAAATATCAAAATTTATCGGTGCAAGTTTATAATTCGAACAAAACTCTCATCGCCTGGAACTCGGAACCCGTCCTGGATACGCAAGGACTTAAAAAAACAGAATCTTACATTAATCAATCTTTTTTTGTAAGCCGAAAACTTTTTACCTATCTCTGTTACGCAGATACGGTTTATGCCGATAACGAGGTGATGTTTATTATTATGAGTCAGCAGATTGAAAAACACTATTCGCTTTCTCAGAAAAATGATCTATCACAAAATCTCGCGGATTCTCTTTCACACGCCTTATCAACAAAGATAGAAATTAATTACTCACCGCTAGCACAGTTATCGCGCGATGGCAGAAAATATTCATTTGCTCTACTTAATAACTACAGCAATAAAATAGCCGTTGCAACATTTGATAAACCGTCTCTTGAATCGGCTGTGAATAAGCTCCAAAATACAATTACTTTGTTCCAATATTTTCTTTTTATTGTATTGATTGGTGTGCTAAGCTTTTGGTTCCGTTATTATTTTACAAAGATCAAAAAAAAGTCGGTGAGATTTATAATAATTACCTCACTTCTAGTCTCATTTCGGTTTTTACTTTTCTTTTTTGAAATACCCTCATCATTAGTTCGTGGTTCAGTGAACGATCCTTCTAATTTTTCTTCAATTTTTGCATTTGGAATTGTCCGTTCACCATTGGAATTTCTAATCACCATCCTCTTTCTCCTAGGAATAATATTGACCGGCTACAAGTATACAATCGAACAATACGACGAGAGAATTGAATTAGGAAGGAAAAATAAGATCATATTTATTTTTGTTACTCTCTTTCTAACGTTTTTAGTTCTTCTATCGCTTCGCGGATATGGCGCAGCAATAAAAAGTGTAATATTTGATTCTACAATTCGCTACTTCAAAGATTTTGCCCTAGTTCCGTCACCGCCTATCCTCTTAATGAATTTTAATATTCTCGCTCTCGGTTTTTGTTCTATCATTTTCTCTATCATTTTATTGATTTATATTTATTCTATAAACACTTTTTATGAAGAGAAGAAGGGATTTGCTTCATTTCTTCTCCTATTTATTTTCTTTCAGGCGGCGGGATGGCTTTTTGATTTATTGCAAAATGATCCGCAAGGCACTCCCATTATCAGAATAATTTATATCACAATAGTCTTTTCTCTTTTATATTTTATAATATTTCATAAAAGCAAAGCTTGGATAATTTTTGCCTATTATGCATTTGCCGCATCAATTGTGTCGGTCAGTTTACTGACATATTATAACTCGCAGATTGAAAGGGAATCGTTAAAAACTACCGCTCATGAATTAACACGTACCAACCATGACCTAATTGAATTCATGGTTTTTCAGACGCTGGTTCAAATCCGGCAGGATGCACGCGCAATAAATTCCTTTTATGAAATAAGTAATTTATCTTCAGACGCTTTTATTCTTTGGACAGGCAGTTTGCTTTACAGGGAAGGGCTACCCTCCGCGTTAAATTTCTATGACGACTCTAACAATTTTGTTGGGGGTTATCAAACTGGTAAAATAGTTCCTTTTAAAATTATCGAGAAACATCTTCTTGAGATGAAGGATAGTTTAAGAATCTTCAGGGAAACAAATCAATACAGCAATGCAGTTACTTATAACGGGATTGTAAAGTTAAAGAATAACCAAAAACTGTTGGGATATGCAGTTGTTACTGCTGTTTATGATGAAGATCATTTCAATTTTGCAGAACTGCCGAGAATTCTTATCCCGCAAAGAGCCGGTATTTCGTCTGCGGTTGATTTTAATAAACTGAAAATATTTCATTTTTATAACGGAGAGCTGGCTCGTTCTTATGGCGGGGTTAATCTTTCTCCGGAAGAGCAAAAACAAATATTGAATTCTGAATTTACTTCTTATTCTGAATCGTGGCTGAATATGAATATAAATAATGAAAACAATCTTGTTTACGCCCTCAAATTAGATTCTCCGGATACAAAAAAAGTATTAGCGATAGCTCTGGAAGAAAAAAATTTTTCATGGAATCTCTCCGATTTTTTTAAGGTGTTTTTTGTTCATACAATTATTATTTCCCTATTAATAATTGTATTTGCGATTGCACGATTCAAAAAAACAAAAATAGTTTTTGCTTCCTATAGGACCAGACTAATCGGCGCGTTTTTAGTTATCTCGTTAATCCCATTAATCATTACTGCTCTTTATTTCCGCAGTATTACAGAAGAAAAAAATAACCAGTTGATTGAGAAACGTTTAACAGAAATGTCAGAACAAGTTGAATCTTACCTTACTCTTTATGCCCCGGGCACATCCGCAGGTAAATTACTCATATTCGAAAAAGCTGCGCACGATCTTAATATTAATTTTTCCATCTATTCAGATAAAGATCTTTTATTCAGTTCACTTGAAGTATACAGCGAGGTTGGCTTAATTCGATCAACTCTCAGTTCATCCGTGTATAAAAATTGCGTTCTCGGGAAAAATGAAAGAATATATTTGAGCGAGAAATTAGAAAATACACGGTTCAATTCGGTTTATTCGATAACGGATTTTAACAATCAGAAAGTTATACTTAAAGTTGACGACCTTTTCAATAAGGTTATGGTTCCTCTTTCAGACGTCGAACTGGATATATTCCTATTCGGAGTGTTTTCACTAGCGGTTCTATTACTATTTATTCTAAGCACAGTCTTGGCGGATCAAATATCATCCCCGATAAGAAGATTGACATCCGCCACGAAATCCGTTGGAAGCGGCGATCTGAATGTGGAGGTGAATTATAAATCTAACGGAGAGATAAAAGAACTGGTAGATGGCTTTAATATGATGGTTAAAAGAATTGAACAAAGCCAGATTGAGATTGCGCAGATGGAAAGGGAATCCGCCTGGAAAGAGATGGCAAAACAAGTTGCGCATGAAATTAAAAATCCTCTTACTCCTATGAAATTAAACGTTCAACAATTAATAACAGCTTACAAAGATAAGTCACCCAAATTCGATCAAATATTTGAAAAGGTTACGGCAATAATAATTTCACAGATAGAAACGCTCAAAAACATAGCCTCGGAGTTTTCCAATTTTGCTCGGATGCCCCGACTAAATATCGAAAAGGTTAACGTAACAGCTGTAATAAAAGAAGCACTTAACCTTTTTGTGGAAGAGAAACATGAAATTAAATTTAAGTGTGATGAAGCCGAAATATTTGTCAATGCTGATTCTGATCAATTGAAGAGGACAATAATAAATTTGTTGCGCAATTCTATTCAAGCCAGATCTGAGCATATATTAGTGGTTCTTAAAAGAGAGGATAAAATTTGTAAAATATTCATTCACGATGATGGAGTTGGGATAGATTCAGATTTAGTTTCCAAAGTGTTTGATGAAGATTTCACCACAAAAAAGAGCGGTATGGGAATCGGACTTAGTCTTGCCAAAAGATTTGTAGAGAGTATAAACGGAACTATCTCAGTAGAAAAAACTTCCGACAAGGGAACCATATTCTTAATCACTTTACCATTGGCTGACTAATGAAAGAATTAACTCCTCAGCAAAAAGCAGCTCTTGTTTTTGATAAACATGTTTCCGTAACTGCAAATGCGGGTTCGGGAAAAACATTTGTTCTATCAAAACGATTTGTTGAAATATTTTTAAACGCTGATGTTGATCTAAACAGTATTGTAGCAATAACGTTTACGGATAAAGCTGCGGGAGAGTTGAAGAGGAAAATTGCCAATGAGGTTGATGAACGATTACTATTAGAGGTAAACCCCGAAAAAAGAAAAAAGCTGGAAAATTTACGCCGCCAGCTTGTATCTGCTAACATTTCTACAATCCATTCCTTCTGCATTAATATATTGAAAGAATTTGCGCCGGAAGCGGAGATTGATGCGAACTTTAACCCAATCGATAAAACCACTTCCGATGAGTTGATTGAACTGAGTGTGGATGAAACGATAAATAGTTTAATTCAAAATCAATCATATAAAGATGATCTAAAGTACTTAATACGATTTTTCACATCTAAGAGGGGACTAGTTTCTCAACTTCAAAATGCAGTTGAAAAACGTAGAGTTATCGAAAACTTAAAAGTCAGTCGATACGACAAAAGCGAAGATGAGATAGCGGAGATATTCAAAGAAAACTTTGAAAATAGTTTTGATATGATATTTGCAGACTCAATTGAACAAACGATACTTGCGCTGAAAAAGATAAATGAATTTGTGATTGGTCATGACTCCGCCAACAAACATGCAGCTGAGGCAGCCTATGTCCTTAATCAAATCAATTCGGAGGCAAAACCAATTGATAAACTTATACTCCTAAAGCATCTAGTTAAAAACGCTCTCACTGAAAAATTGATGATTAGAAAACCGGGTTACTTGAACAAACAACGTGAAAAATTCGAAAATGAAATTGATTTGATTCATAAGTCTCTTACGGAATTATCAAACTTCTTTTCTGTGGATTTATCTGGTGAATCCGAGAAAGAACTGGCAAAGTTTGGCAAGTCATTCATCAAAGTTTACGATTATTTGCTAAATCTCTACACGGAGAAGAAGAAAAAAAACGGTTATCTAGATTTCGAAGATCTTCTGCTAAAGACTGAAAAAATACTTGAGTTTCAAAATGTAATTAATTCTCTCCGCCAAAAATTCAGATATGTAATGATTGATGAGTATCAAGACACGAATGAACTGCAGTACGAAATATTTATGCCGATACTTGAAAACTTGCAAAGTGGAAATTTATTTGTTGTAGGAGATGAAAAACAAAGTATATATCTTTTCCGAAACGCCGAACCGGAAATCTTTGAGCGCACTAAAAATGAGATACTCTATAGAAACCAAAGTGGAGAATTACTAACTCTTCCTCACAGTTTTAGAATGACGCCGCCATTGGTTCTCTTCACGAATCATTTATTTACAAATCTCTTCAAAAATCCAAATACATATTTCAATGAAGTAAAGCATAGCCAATTAGTGTGCGCAAAGGAAGAAAATCAAAAAGGAGCCGCTGAAATAATATTGGCTGACGAAGATACCGTCACTACAGAAAGTGATCTTGTTGCAAGAAGAATATTGCAACTCTTAGCTGACGAAACAGACGACACTATCATTTATAAAAATATAGCTGTATTATGCCGTAAGCGTGATTCCTTTGTTGAATTGGAAGATTCATTTGTCCGTTACGGAATACCATTTACAATCATTGGCGGAAAAGGATTTTATCAGCGGCAAACTATTTACGATGTTTACAATTATATCTCCTTTCTTTTGAATACTGAAAACGATTCGGCATTAATTGGAATTCTCCGTTCTCCATTCTTTAATATTTCAGATCTTCAGCTCTATCAAATTTCACTCGCCAGTGGAAACTCATACTTCGAAAAGATTAAAAACATACCTGATTCTGAAATCAAAAATATTTTTGAAAAATTGAATGAGAATCTGAATCTCGCATCTAGCATGGAGATTTCTAAACTAATAAGGAAAGTATTATTAGAAAGCAGTTATTGGGCAATAATTGCGGCAAAACAAAACTCCAATCAAGAACTAGCCAATATTGAGAAACTTCTCACTCTCGCAAGGAGTTATTCACAAAAAAGTTTTAAGAATTTATACGACTTCAATGTGTTTCTTCGCGAGGCTATTGAAGGCTACGAAGATGAAGGGCAAGCTCAAGTTGCGCGCGATGAAAACACTGTTAAACTCCTTACAATTCATCAAGCCAAAGGGCTCGAATATAAAGCTGTTTTTCTATACGGCTGCAATAACACAACCAGAGACGATTCCGTGAGAGCAAAATCTTTAAGCGTAGATAAAAATTATGGTCTTCTTACAAAAGTTCCGGTGCTACAGAAGTATTTTGAAAAATACTCTACACCGCCAATTGTTGCGCTCTACAATTATTCTAATGAAAGAAAAAATTGTGCTGAGATGAAACGGCTTCTATACGTGGGAGTCACTAGGGCAATTAGTCATTTATTTATCACCGCCACACATAAAAATTACAACGTAAAATCAAATTCTTTTCTGGAACTTATTATCGAAGGATTTAATTTAGATCCCCAATCAGAAAAGATCGAACTCAACTCGAATGTCGAGTTTATGAAATTCATTGGCGATAAATATGAATTTTATCAAAGACCCATTTCTTTGTCGATTCCGATCATTCATCAAATAGATGAGGTAAAGATTGATGAACTGCAAAAAGCTGTAGAAAATGCGACCAAAATTAATTTAACACAAAAAATAACTGATGTTCCTAAAAGTGAAATAATCTCGGCTACAAAAATTTCTATGTTCTCTCAATGCCCTGTTAAGTATCAACTTACTTATGAGCTTGGCTATTCAAGAATTTACAATTTAATTAAGGAGAATGAAGATGGTTATGAATTCAACGAAAATGAGGAGTATGAATCAAGGTCATTCAGACAGATCCGCGGTAAAATAATTCACGCCGCGCTCAAGGAGAATTACCGAGGCGAAGAATTACGCAGTTATATAGTTATGAAAATGGATGCGGAAAATATAGACGAAGATGATTTATCAAAAGAAAATATGGTAACATCTATCATTGGAGAGATTGAACAGTTTTACCATTCCGAAGCGTATAATGAATTAGTGTCTTCAAAAAATTCTAAAAGTGAACTTGAAATCTACTGCGAGGAAGGAGAGCATTATCTTTACGGTATAATAGACAAACTTATTATTGATAATGACAAACTTGTTATTGTTGATTACAAAACGGATAATATTACGGAAGAACAGTTAAATGATAGAGCCGGTGATTATATGCCTCAGTTGAAATTTTATGCATATATTCTCTCTAAACTTTTTACTCTTTATAACACATTTGAGCTGCGTCTGCTATTTCTAAAACATTCCCATAAACCAATTACCAGAGTGATTAACCGCGAAGAGCTGAAACTATTTGGAGATGAAATACGAGATGCCGTAGAAAAGATCTATACAAGTCAATTCAAACCCAATTTAATTCACTGTTCAAAATGCCATTTTGCATTGGAAGGAAACAGATGCGTAAAACCCGGAGTAGTGTAGCACCTAAAAATCCATCTAAAAATAATTTTTTAATTACAATTCCGTTATTCTTATTATTATTCATACTGGCATCTTGTTCATCGACTCCGGTTGTTCCTCTTTATGAATATCCCCCCGATTGGAAAAATATTTCCGATCGAGATAAAACCATCATTGACTACTCGAAATATCTAAGCGGTAGAAAGATATTTTTAGATCCGGGGCACGGCGGCGAAGACCGAAAGAACAAAAATAAAAATGGCGATGTGATTGAGGCAGATGTTAATTTGCGAGTTGCACTGAACTTGAAAAAATACCTGGAGGCAGCCGGAGCTCAAGTCTTTATATCTAGAGATAAAGACGCAACCGTAGCTCTCGGTGACCGTTCAGTAATATCAAACAATAGCGGAGCCGAAATTTTTGTAAGCATTCATCATAACGCGCCGGGAAAAGCCGAAGATGTTTATACTAATTACACTTCTGTTTATTACCATGCAAAAGAAACTGATTATGAGTTTGAACCGTGCGATAATGATATTGCCCGCTATATTCAGCGTGATTTATCATATGTAATGGGAAATCCGGGCGGACTTGGTTCATTTGACGGCACTTATTCAGATTATAATATTTATCCCGGCGAAGGATTTTCAGTATTACGTAAAAAAAATATTCCCGGAGTTTTAGTTGAATGCGCATTTCACACAAGTCATTTTGAAGAATTGCGTTTAAATAACGAAGAGTTCAACCAGATACAAGCTTGGGGAATATTTAGAGGACTTGCAAAATATTATAAAGCCGGAAAACCGGAGATATCACATTTGATTGACAGTCTTAAAATTGATAAAGGATTTTTGAAATTATCTTTTATGATTAAAGACTCGGCGGGAATAAATCCTAAATCAATCCGTGTATTAATAAATAAAGAGGAGAAAGAATTTTTATTCTATAACAATTCAAATATTCTAACAATAAGCATTGAGAAGCCGCAGCCGGGTACTTATCCTCTCAAATTAATTGCGGCAAATAAAAACGGGAACCATTCGTTCCCGTTTCGAAAAAAAATAATTGTGATTAGTGATTCCCTTAGCACTCGCCTTGTAGATTAAAATAGCGTGTGTATTAGGTAGTCGCATACATGATAAAAATTTTGTAATTTTTAAAAGAATTTATTTGAATAAAAATGACAAGCAAAGAATTCCTTAATAGTTTAGCAAACGGAAGTGTAGATATTATCCAGCAATTTCTTGATCTGCTTGATAAACTAAAAATTGATTACTGTATAATTGGAGGTCTTGCTGTTAACGCGTATGCCGATCCGGTTGCAAGTCTTGATCTTGATTTAGCTGTTACATTAGATGAGACTGATAATCTTCTTAAGTCGGTTAGTATATTATATAGTATAGAAAAATATCCTCACAGCATTAACTTGAACCATCCGCAGTCCGATCTTAGAATCCAGTTGCAAACAGATAAACGATATCAGGATTTTATATCCCGTGCAGTTGAAAAGAAAGTTTTAGGATATATTATGAAAGTAGCCCCTTTGGAAGATGTCCTTCAAGGGAAAATATGGGCATACCTGGATGAAGAGAGAAGAAAAAGTAAACGACAAAAAGACCTTGCAGATATAATGCGTCTTGTTGAAACTCATCCGCATCTCAATTCACTATTGCCCGAAAAAATAAAAACTAGTCTTTCACTTTAATCCGCCTTCGCGTTCGCTTCGGCGGACGAGAAGGTTGGGTATAATTCCCGCCGTTTGCAGCGGAAGAGGGTTCAGGGCTTGCCACGAGGTTCATACCATTGATTTCTTCTCTTTCTTCTTATCATTTCTTTCCGTGATGAATTTAAAAATAAATAAAGCCACCGCTGCTACGAACCCGATTGCGAGAAAATAATACCAGATCAGATGAGCGTCCGCGTAATATGTCGCCCGTTGAATCTCGGTTAAGCCGGTTGGTAAAGTTTTCGGGTCAGGACAATATTTGTCCAAAAGAAATCCGGACATAATAAAACCCGCCAGCGCGGAAAAGAATGAATGAAGGTGGCTAAATCCAAGATAAACTCCCTCTTCTCCTTTAGGAGCTTGAAAAGAAAAATATTCCAGAAAACGGGGAGAGATAAAACACTCCGCCAATCCTTGAATTGCTATTCCAACAATTAACATTACAGTAACCGGATGAAGTGTAAACCAACCAAGTATTGAAATACTGTCGCCCGCCATTCCTTCTAAACTTTGACTAAAAGACATAGCAAGAGCCGAAAGGGGCATAAGCATCATTCCCACAAGCATGGAAGAAACTGCTTTTTTCTTTTTCATCATGTTCGTTATAAGAACTACAAATAATACAACCACAGCCGGATTAACATTTGCGAGCCACTCTGGACGCGCCTCATCACCGCGCAAACGGATTACATACTTTGGCATTGTAGCGTACAACTGATGTTGAATTATCCAGAAACCGGTTACAATCAATGTTAAAATTATCAATCGAGGTTGAGAAAATATTCTTTTAAGTGAGTTGAATACATCGGCAACTGTCTTAGTCTGATGTGATACATCGTTCTGCTTGAAGAGAAAAATTGCAAAAAGCATTGCAACAAATGCCATCGCAGAGGAGAAAAAATTTACGTATTCTACACCGATACCTTGACGGATATATGGTACAAAAGTTTTTCCAGAAAAAGCACCAATATTAACTACCCAATAAAACAATGCAAAGCCGCGTGCGCGGTTCTCCTCGTTTGTAAGTTTTGCAACTGTTCCGGTAATTAATGGTTTTATAAACGAGCCTCCGATAAGTATTATGAACAAAAATAACAGCACCAGAAGTTTTGCATGAAACATTCCAAGGAGGGCGTAACCGATTGTTAATAATCCAAAGGCGAGTATCAATCCATTCTTGAAGCCAATTTTATCAGCTACTGCGCCGGCAAAAGGAGGCAGAAGGTATAATCCCGCAAAGAAAACACCGGCTACAATTCCGGTTTCTTTATCATCAAATCCAACAATATCTGTTAAATAAAGAGTGAGGACAATGAAAAAACCATAATAAGCTGCGCGTTCGCACAGTTCCATCAAATTCGCAAGCCAAAATTCTTTCGGAAATTTCCAGCCAATCAATTTACTCTGTTCAGTCATCAGGAATCCTTAAAAGTTTCAGGCAAGTTATAGAATTTCATTCATTAAAAAAAAACTCTCTCAATAATTTTGCATTACCAAGAGATTTGAATAGAAAAATTCCATAGATTCAACTCCGTAATTAATGTAACCATAAAATCTATTTTGGATTAAACCGGAGTTTCAAATGAAGATTTATTCGAAACATGAATTGAACAATTACTCACTCTCGCTCACTTATGATGATATCAGTCTTATTCCTACAGAAATATCACGCGTAAAGACGAGATCAGAAGTAAATATAAAATCAAGTTTTTTAGGAAAAGAATTAGCCGTGCCTATAATTTCCAGTCCAATGGATACAGTTACAGGAATAGCAATGGCAAAAGAACTTTCCGGTTCAGGCTGCATTGGAATTGTGAACAGATTCGATTCATCGTTGAATGAATTATTCTCAAACGGAAATGTTGTTGAGGGTATTCAAGCGGTATCGGTTAGTTTAACTGCTGAGGATGAACTGCTTGAAAAAATTGCTGCCAACAATTTGATTGTTTGTATTGATACTGCAAATGCAAATAATGCTCACGTTCTTCAAAAATGTGAAGAGATAAAGAAGAAGTACAAAGTGAAAGTAATCGTAGGAAATATTGCTCATGGCGGAACGTTGAGACAGCTTGTTGACGCAGGCGCAGATGCGGTTCGAATTGGAATCGGCGGCGGAAGCGTGTGTACTACTTCAGTTCAGACGGGAATTGGAATTGGGCAGGTTGCATCTGTCCTCGATTCATATTTCGCGCGTGAAGAAGAAAAATTAAAAATTGATTTGATTGCTGATGGCGGAATTAAAAGTCCGGGTGATGTTGTCAAAGCTCTCGCTGCCGGAGCCGATATAGTAATGCTTGGAAGAATGCTCGCCGGTACAAAAGAAACTCCCGGTGAAGTGATTAAGTACAACGATCAATTGTGGAAAAAGTACCGCGGCTCTGCATCATTTGGCGTTAAGATGAAAGGTGAGTTTATCGAAGGCGAAGAGACGATGGTTCCATATAAAGGTACAGTTAAGAGTGTTGTGAACGCGATTTCTGATGGACTGAAAAGTTCTATGAGTTATCTTAATTGCGAATCGCTTGAGGAATTAAAGAAGATAAATACATTTGCTGTACTCAGCACAAGTTCTTATTTAGAAAGATTGCCGAGAAAATAAACTTTTTGGAGAGGGAAGTAATGGAACGCAGATTTATTATGATGGTTA
>CAMTXU010000002.1:0-165299 GCA_947085815.1 uncultured Ignavibacteriota bacterium
TGCATGAAGAGCATCTTCAACGCGGGCTTTTTTCTCTTTCATTTCAATTTCTGTAGCAGCGCCAATTTTCAATACCGCAACTCCACCCGAAAGTTTTGCAAGTCTTTCTTGAAGTTTTTCTTTATCGTAGTCCGAAGTTGTTTTTTCTATCTGTGATTTGATTTCGTTGATTCTTTTCTTGATGTCATCAGATTTTCCAGCACCTTCAACTATTGTTGTGTTGTCTTTATCAACAGTGATTTTTTTAGCTTTACCTAGATAATCTAACGTTGCGTTTTCAAGTTTGAATCCGCGTTCTTCAGAGATAACAGTTCCATTTGTAATAACAGCGATATCTTCCAACATTGCTTTTCTTCTGTCGCCAAACCCCGGAGCTTTAACAGCACATACTTTCAATGTACCACGCAATTTGTTAACAACTAATGTTGCAAGCGCTTCACCTTCAAGATCTTCAGCAATAATTAAAAGTTGCTTACCTGCCTGAGCGATCTTTTCAAGTACTGGAAGAAGATCTTTCATAGCAGAGATTTTTTTGTCGTGAATTAAAATATATGTATCCTCTAAAGAAGCTTCCATAGATTCTGAGTTTGTAACAAAGTAAGGGGAGAGATAACCGCGATCGAATTGCATACCTTCAACAACTTCGAGGCTTGTTTCAGCAGATTTGCTTTCTTCAACTGTGATAACACCATCTTTGCCAACTTTCTCCATTGCATCTGCAATTAAGTTGCCGATAGTTTTATCATTATTCGCAGAGATAGAACCAACTTGAGCAATTTCCTCGCGTCCACCGACTTCTTTACTGCTGGATTTCAAATAGTCAATTACTTTTACAACTGCTAAATCGATACCGCGTTTTAAATCCATTGGATTTGCACCGGCGGTTACATTCTTCAAACCTTCGCGGTAGATTGCTTGTGCAAGAACTGTTGCTGTAGTTGTTCCGTCACCGGCTACATCGCTGGTTTTTGATGCAACTTCGCGAACCATTTGAGCACCCATATTCTCAACAGGATTCTCAAGTTCGATCTCTTTGGCAACAGTAACACCGTCTTTTGTAACTGTTGGTGCGCCAAATTTTTTGTCAATGATTACATTTCTTCCCTTAGGTCCAAGTGTAACTTTAACAGCGTTTGCAAGTTTATCAACACCCGCTTTTAGAGCGCTTCTTGCATCGCTGCTATATTCTACAATTTTTGCTGCCATTATTATTCTCCAATTTTATTTTTCAAATATTTTATTTTACAATTCCGTAAACATCGCTCTCGCGCATTATTAAATATTCTTCACCATCAATTTTTATTTCGGTACCTGAATATTTACCGTACAATACTACATCTCCAACTTTGACACTCATTGCCACCAGTTTACCTTCTTCAGTAACTTTTCCCGCTCCAACTGCAACGATTGTTCCTTCGATTGGTTTTTCTTTTGCTGTATCTGGAAGAATGATTCCACCTTTTGTGGTTTCTTCAGCTTCTTTAGCTTTTACTATTACTCTGTCACCTAATGGTTTGATTTTGAAATCTGCCATAGTTTGACCTCCTTTAGTTGATAAATGATTAGCACTCTGAATTAGTGAGTGCTAATATAAGAAGAGAGGAAGAATTTGTCAAGAATTAATTGAAAATGGGTTGTTTTCGGAGAAAATGGGGTTGTAATTAATCTTTTATCTTTTCAATCTGGTAAATAGTTGGTACGTTGCAAAATTAAGGGTTGAGAGAAGATTGCGCAAGTGTTTTTTCAACTTTATCTTATAACTAGCTAATGAATCATGATTAACCGCGCATCAAAAGAAAAATCCCAGGACGTAGAGTCTGGGATTTTAAGCTTACTCATTAACTGAGTCATCTGAAAAATATATGTTGTCACTTCGGCTTCCGGTAGGCAGAAGGGAGAAGTCTTTGAGTTTAGAAAGATTTCTCTGTTGTGGAGTTTACTCCTTTTACGGGGCTCCATCGACTTGCCTGCTGCAAGCAGGAATGAAATGGCAGAATTTTTCAGATGTCTCTAACTGTGAAATTCCTTTTTGTTATCTTTTTTCTCTGAAATCATTAACAACAACATTTATATATTCAACTTTCTCTATTTTATTATCCTCCGCCGATCGGATTACAATTTTATATATTCCCGGTACCAAATCAATTGGAATATCAATTTTGAACTCTCCTTTTTCATTAACTTTAATGAGGCTACCTAATTCACGGTCACCTATGTAAATTTTAAAGGGCTTGGTTGCTTGGTTATATCCTTTGCCTATCAATGTTAATACTTCACCGCGGAGATCGCATTTTGTCCTAAGCTTCCCATCGGAAATACTAATTTAATATTAGGTTTAGGATCTTCTTTTAATTGAGCAACTCCTTTTTTATTTGTTAAATAAGTTACATCATCATCGGCGGTTATTATTCCGGTTATTTTGTTCTTTTCGAGACGCAATCCCCTAACGTGTTGACCGCCTTTCGCAAGTTTTAAAATGAATTCATTTCCGCTGAAATTACCCTGCGTATTGGAATAAGCAATTTCTAAACTTGACGGTATAAAATTTTTATTTTTATCTAAAAATAGTGCCTCTCCTTTGTCAAGTGTAATTTTCATTAATCCTCTTTCGGAAAAATCCAAATCCATTATTTCTCCATAACGGCGTTGTGGCTAAAGCGCTGCCCAGAACATAAATGCAACGCTGAAAAGCCAACGCCAATAATTAATTAATACTTTTTTTGTCAACTACTTTTAACAAGCAACTTACTTTTAAAGCGCAACTTTACAATTACACAAATGCCACAACGTTTAAAGCAGTCGCTTTGAGTTGCTGGTTATATTGCGTTTTTGCATTTATCATAATTATGTCATAATATTGACATAGCTAAAATAAAGAGTATGACCCATGCCAATAATTAAACCGATATCAGATTTAAGAAACAAATCAAATGAGATTTCAAAACTTGCAAACGATTCTAATGAACCAATCTATATCACCAAAAATGGTGAAGGTGATCTAGTTGTCATGTCAATGAATCATTATTCCAAGATGCAACTCAAACTTGATTTGCTTTCAAAATTATCAGTTGCTCAAAAACAAAAATCAGCCGGTGATACTGGAAACAGTCTTAAACAAGTAATGACTAAAATCCGGACAATGATAAATGAGCAAAAATAATTTTAGCGTTCGACTTTTAACTATTGCGGGAGAAGATTTCACTGAAATAATCTCTTTCATTGCTTCCGACAACACAAAAGCTGCTGCAAATCTTGCTGACAAAATTGAAAAGAACTTAGAATTACTTTCTGATAATCCTTTATTAGGTAAATCTCCAAGTGATTCTGATCTTAAACTGCTTGGATACCGATATTTGATAATTGAGAACTACCTAATATTTTACACAATAGAAAAAAGAACAATTTTGATTCATAGAATACTTCACGGTGCAAGAAACTATAAATCACTTCTCCTTTAACTATTTTCAAGCAATATAACTTACTATTATGTACGTGCAGACGGGGCAGACATCGGGATCACCTAAATCTTTTAACGGAATCATAACGCCGGATATTGGATCTCGGATTAGCGGTTCAGCAAGTTTTCTCGGTTTTGGTTTCGGAATTGTAAATTGAGGCGCTTCAGCAACATTCAACTGCCATAAACCCCGTCCATAAGTTGATACAAAAATATGAGTAGAAGTATGGAAGAAGAATGAGGATATATTTGTTACTTGTTTGCTGCCTTCTATTTTACTCCAATGCACTCCGCCATCGGTGCTGCGGATTATGCCATTTTGGTTGGTCCCTACAAAAATATCATTCGCATTAAACGGATTAAATGCAATTGCATGCGCTTGAGGGAAAGGTCCCTCTCGGAATCTGAACTTTCCATTGCTGGTTACGAGATCGGTTAAAGCCGCATCTATCTGCCATGTTTGACCACCATCGGAAGTATATTTCATCTTATCATCTGAGATGTCTGCTATAATAACCTGATCAGGTTTATTAGGGTTTGCGCCTACCACCCGGTACCATGCAAACATTGTAGGATATATTCCAAGACTGCCGAACCCAGTTCCATCGGCATTTCTGATAGTTGGTGTAGAGGTATTGATTCCGTCAATTCTTACTAATCCTTCTTTCGGTTCACCGCTTGGAGTAAGCCCTGATCTAGTTATTCCTTGATAAATTACCGGCGAAGTTTCGCTTCCGGCTATTTGAGGTATTCCTCTTAATCCTTGTGGTATATTAACTTTTGGCGTCCAACCGGCACCGGTATTTTCCGTATAATTAATCAGGTTATCTGTAGAACCAACCAGTTGAGAACTCTGGATATATTTCCCTTCGCTTAGTATAAACGGATTACCAACAGCGTTACCAAAAGGATTAGTCCATACGGCAACATCTATAAAATGTGGATTGCTGTAGTAGTTACCGCATCCGGCACATGATACAAAAGAAACCTTGGAATTTGTTTCATTACTATTGTATTTATCTGTACCAATGAAAAATCCTTCACAGCAAACAGGATTTATCCATGTAACCCCTTATCACTTGACGCCCAAAGATCGTTATCCTGCGTACCAAAATAGAGATCAACATGTTGATTTGGAATTTCAACAACCTGACCAGTTATTTCGGTTATTTGAAGTGCATTTAAACCATTCTCACCTCCGCCGGCTAATGTCCAGTGAGCACAGTTATTGGTAGTTTTATGAATGCCTCCATCAGATGCCAACAAAATTGGATTTTTGTTTGCGTTGTCAAATGCTACATCGGCAGGATCAGCGTGACCGAGATTTAAATTTTGCCATGAACCCGATAAATCGGGAGGGTTTCCATCGGTAATTGTCTTTCTATACAAAGATGACCCGTTTCCATAGTAAAGATCAAATTGATTAGTATTTCCAGAGACTGAGTTGGATGTTTTAATAAATGATGGACGGTTACAAGAAGCATTAATTATTATACTGTTCCAAGTATGACCACCGTCTGATGAAAGGAATGCTTGATTACAATATAAAGATAGGAATACATGATCCGAATTTTTAGGTGATTGTGCTAATCCGTGAATAACCCAATTATCTCCTCCGGGGGAGGAACATTTGGTCCAATTTGTTCCGCTGTTTTCTGTATAAAATACTCCATTCATTCCAAGCGCATTCACTTTTCCATTGCCCCTGCACAAAACTGAATAAATTCGATCTTGTGTTTTCTGATCATTAATCCATAGTGAATTATCCGGAACCTGATGGCTCCATGTTGAACCTAAATCATTACTAAACGCAATACCATAATCAGTACCGATATAAACATTATTACTGTTCTCTTCGAACGAAATCCCAAACGCACTGAATCTATCAGTACATCTGCCGGAAGCCGGAGGAATTCCGGAAAGAGGCTTTGTCCAAGTTGCGCCCCCATCTGTGCTTCTCCAAATTCCCCCTCCATTGTTTGTCCTTGTATCAGCAAATGCCGTCACCAAAATTATGTTCGGATCGGAGGGTGCAAATTTTACATCGTTCAAGGCGAATTGATGAAGACTATCAATATGTCTCCAGGTGAGACCCCCATCTTCGGTCTTGAATAATCCTCCCGTTTCGGTTGAAGCAAATATTATGTTGTTGTTGCTTGGATGTGTGGTTAATGACATTGTTCGCCCGCCGTTTTTGATGTTTGGCTGGTACATTTCGACAGTGGGTTTACATGAAACTAATAGTGAGATGGCTGAGGAAAAGAAAATGAGCTGACATAAAAAGGAAAATTTTTTCATAAACACCTTCCTTGATATTTATTAAAAGTAATGTCAGTAAAAAGGAATTTTATTTTTTCATTGTCAGAGATCCCTCTTCCTAAAAGCAATTAAATGGAAAAATCTTCCAGCAATATTATTCTCTTCTCATTAAATAAGCTTCGAATAAATTCCATCTAAAAGTATCTTTTAGAATTTAAATGCCTATTAATAATTGAGGATAACCGGAAATAGTATTAGGACGAATTAATACACTGGACGGTCGAGGGAAATTATAACGATTGAAGGAAAGAGAAAATCCATCCTTGGAGGAAACTACTAATTCATCTAGCATGAAGCAAGATAATTATTAAAAAAGAAGAACATCTTTATTAGAGACCGCTTTTAACTTCGGAATTATTTGGTCTCAACGCTTCTCTTAAATATATAATCAATATTTCTTAAAAGTTTATCGGGATTAAATAAGTCATCCAAATCGCTTTGAGTAAAATATTGTGTCACTTCAGAAGAATTTGCAAGTTCATCTTTCAGATTCTTCGATTTATTCTCCCAAACTTTCATCGCGGAAGTCTGAACGATCTTATAGGCATCTTCACGGGACATTCCTTTCTCCGTAAGTTTAAGAAGCACTGTTTGAGAGAAAATCAATCCGCGTGTTAGGTTCAAATTCTTTAACATGTTCTCGGGATAGATAATGAGATTGTCGATTAATTTTACAGATAGACTCAAAGCATAATCAAGAGCGATGCAGCTATCGGGGATAATCACGCGTTCCACGGATGAATGGGAAATATCTCTCTCATGCCAGAGCGCAACATTCTCAAGTGCGGCAATTGAATTACTTCTAAGTAATCTGGCAATGCCGGTGATTCTTTCGCTCACTATCGGATTTCTTTTGTGAGGCATTGCCGAAGAACCTTTTTGTCCTTTCGAAAAATATTCTTCTGCTTCCAAGACTTCTGTTCTTTGAAGATGCCGGATTTCAATTGCGATTTTTTCTAATAACGAGCCGATGATTGCTATAGCTGTTAAAAATTCCGCATGCCGGTCTCTCTGAACAACTTGTGTAGAAACCGGTTCAGGTTTCAACCCTAATTTTGAACAGACATATTCTTCTATTTTGGGTGAGAGATGCTCAAACGTTCCTACGGCTCCGGAGATTTTTCCGGTACTAATCGAATCAACTGCATTTTCAAGTCGGGATATGTTTCTTTTAGCTTCTTCGTACCATAGAGCAAATTTTAAACCCATTGAATAAGCTTCTGCATGGATTCCGTGACTGCGTCCAACACAAATTGTTCTCTTGTGTTCAATTGCTCTTTTTTTCAAAACATCTTTCAATTCTTTCAAATCATTGAGAAGTAATTCACCGGCAGATTTCATTTGATAAGCTAAAGCTGTATCAAGAACATCAGATGACGTCATTCCATAATGAATATGACGTGAAGCTGGACCAACATATTCTGCGACGTTTGTCAAGAAAGCTATCACATCGTGTTTGGTTGTTTCTTCGATTTCAAGAACACGTTTTAGATCAAAATTCGCTTTCGTTTTTATCTGCTCTAAATCTTCTTTTGAGATATCGCCCATTTCAGTCCGGGCTTCACACGCAAGAACCTCAACTTTCAACCAAGTCTCTAGTTTGAATTGATCTTCCCAAATTTTTCCCATTTCTTTCCTGGTGTACCGCTCTATCATTTCATCTTCTCCAGCTTCATTTTTTTTATCAATTGTTTATCATCCCTTAGTATCTTGACGTCAATAGTTTCTCCGCTACGGTATTCCTGAATTACTCCGCCGAGTGTATTTTCGTCATTGATACGGAAGCTATCAACGCCAATAATAATATCTTCAACTTGTAAACCTGCTTTTTGCGCTGGTGAATTTTTATCTACTTCAGTAATTATCACTCCTCGAGATACACTTAATTTGTAAGTCTTTGCAAGCTGTTCGTTAATAGTTAATATCTTTAAGCCGGTCCAGAAATTTCTTTCGACTTTACCTTTGCTTTTCAATTCACCAATAATGCGATTTATTTTATTTACCGGTATTGAAAAACCTACACCAATACTACCCATATTCAATCCATATCTTTGCGCATCTTGTGATTGCCATATGAGTGTATTCATGCCGATAAGTTCACCAAGAGCATTTACTAGAGGACCGCCGCTGTTACCACTGTTTATGGCGGCGTCTGTTTGCAGCATATTAACATAATACCGATTTTCATTTGAACCCATATTCATACCATTGGCGCTTACTACACCTACTGTTACTGTCGGTTTATCGTTGATGTCAAATAATCCGAACGGATTTCCCAATGCAATAACCCATTCGCCAATCATGATGTCGTCCGAATTACCGAATTTAATATATGGAAGATTCTTGGCATCAATTTTCAAAAGACAAATATCGGATGTATGATCGGTTCCGATAATTTTGGCGTTGTAGTGGCTGCCATCAGTTAAAGTGACGATTGCTTCAACTGCATTTCCTGCAACGTGATCATTTGTGATTATGTAGCCGTCAGGTGAGATGATAACTCCCGATCCCAATCCTTTAATTTGCTGATTATAAATACGGTCGCCAAATAATTGACGCCAGAATGGATCGACGCTCCATGGATCGCGGTATTGGCGGATCTCGGTAACGGTAATTCCCACAACTGCCGGACTAACACGTGCAACTGTATTAGTAATTATATTCTGTCGCTCAGATGATAAGTCAGAATTTAACGGCTGTCGTTGTATAAAACTTGATGGAGCCGGGTTAAAGATAGAGCTAAAAGATAACGATTGCTCTCTTGAATCGTTCTTTAGAGCCATCGAAAAAATAATAGTAGCAACTATTAAAGTGATAGCAGAAGAGAGAATGATTGATTTTATACTATTCATTTTTATTATCCTGAATTTTTATTATTTCCGTTGAGAATCAATTCTTTTAATGGAACATAGTGTTTTACAAGAATTATCAGCATTAAGGTTCCAACAAAAAATCCAAATTCTAAATTATTTGTCGCGTGAGGTGACGAAAATTTGTTCAATCCCAAAGCAGAAGTAAAAGAAAATATTGCAGTTATTAAAGTTGCGCTAATATTTGCTACATGAATATTTCTCGGGAACATAAAAGCAATCAGCCAAATTAATGCCCAGAGGAGAAGAATCGGCATGGAGATGATCAGTGATCCGCCTCCGGCTGTTGCTATTCCTCTTCCTCCTTTAAAATTTAGCCAGGGTGAGAAACAGTGTGCTAATACAGCTGCATTAAGAGCGGTCATTAGAAAAAAAAATTCATTACCTATTAACATTTTAACTAATAATACACTTGCAAATCCTTTGAGAAGATCAATAATGAGGACAGAAAAGCCGATCCATTTTGATTTTGAGACTTTGAAGGAATTTAAAGTGCCGACATTACCGGAGCCGGCAGTTCGGATATCAATACTTTTATAGTGCTTAAGTATAATATATGCAGTTGGAAAAGAACCGATTAAATAGCCGATCAAAAAAGAATAGAAAATACTCATCACTTGTTATCGTTTTGTTGTAAATCAAATTTAGTAAAAATAATTGTACCAGAAAAAAGCATTACACAATTCGTCAAGTGCAGCGGAACTGATTGCACCTACCGGTTAGTTGTCTCGTGTGCAAACACTCGAGTAAGTTTATAAGATCCAGAATCTATGTTCCCACTTTTCCTATTCCCTCGTTTTTAGATATATTGCACTCCAAAAGAAAGAACTAGATGACAATTAACATACTTTTCATAGGCGATATCGTTGGTCAACCCGGGTTGAATATTGTCCAGTTATATCTTCCAAGTCTGATAAAAAAATACAATGCCGAAGTAGTTATTGCAAATGGCGAGAATGCCGCCGATGGCAAAGGATGTACCGAAAAAGAGGCAAAATTTCTATTTGATCTTGGCGTTCATATTATAACCGGCGGCAACCATACATGGGATAAACCTCAATCTCAAGATTATCTAAAGAAAGACCCGCGCGCTCTCCGTCCCTTTAATTATCCAAGAGGTACGCATGGAAACGGCTATTATCTTTTTGAGAGCGGTATGGGAAAGGTGGCTGTACTAAATTTGCAAGGACGCTCATACATGATGCCGATTGATTGTCCGTTTAGATCGGCTGAGTTTGCTCTTACAAAATTGAAACAGGAAACGAAAGTAATTATTGTTGATATGCATGCGGAAGCCACAGCCGAGAAGATTGCACTTGCATATTTTCTTGATGGAAAAGTTTCTGCCGTAATTGGAACACACACACATGTGCAGACATCGGACGAGAGAATTTTTCCGAATGGAACAGGATACATAACGGATTGCGGAATGACCGGACCTTATGATTCGGTAATTGGTATGAAGACAGACGCAGCAATAAACCGGTTCTTGTACCAGACTCCCCAAAAGTATCAGACAGCATTTGATAATGTTCATTTAACCGGTGTGTTTCTAAAGGTTGATTCTACAACCGGAAAAACGCTTGAGATAGAAAGAATATTTATTCCCGAATTCGATAAAAAAATTAGTTAGGAGATTCTTCTTCCGTTAAAACGGGATCAGAATGAGAGGTTATGGCAATAATAATTGACGGTAAAAAAATAGCTTCGGAAGTTCGTGTGGAGCTGAAGAAAAAAATTGAATGGTTGAAATCGCTGAATATCCGCGTCCCCGGATTAGTAACTATAATGGTGGGGGATAACCCGGCGTCTCAATCGTATGTTAAATCGAAAGGTAAAGCCTGCACTGAAATTGGCATGCACTCTAAAATCGAGATGCTTTCTGCAGAAACTACCGAAGAGCAACTTCTGGAAATGATTGATCTTTATAATTCAAATGAAGAATTTCACGGTATACTTGTTCAGCTTCCACTTCCGAAGCATATAAACGAAGATAAAGTGATTGAGAGAATTTCTCCGAGTAAGGATGTGGATGGATTTCATCCAATTAGCATGGGCAATCTGGTAATAGGCAAAAATACTTTCTACCCGTGCACTCCAAACGGAATTCTGGAACTAATCAAACGTTATAAAATCGAAACGAGCGGTAAGCATGTAGTTGTTGTCGGAAGAAGCAATATTGTAGGCAAACCGGTTGCCAATATGCTGCTTCAGAAAAAAGAGGGCGCCAATGCTATTGTAACTGTATGCCATTCCGCTGCAAAAGATTTATCTCACTATACTAAGAATGCGGATATATTAATTGCGGCAATCGGTAAACCAAATTTTATTACCGGTGATATGGTTAAAGAGGGCGCCGCTGTAATTGATGTCGGAATTAATCGTGTTGAAGATTCATCAGATCCCAAAGGTTATAAAATTGTAGGCGATGTTGATTTCGAGACTGTATCTAAAAAAGCATCCTTCATAACACCTGTACCCGGTGGTGTCGGCCCAATGACTATTGCAATGTTGCTGCAAAATACATTTCTTGCATATATAAAAATTACAAAACAAAAACTGGCATAAGTTATGAGTACAGGAATAATTGATAAAGTAGTTTCACAAGTTTTCATGGAGAAGTCGTTACAAGATTTTTATTGCACGGGTGCAACCTGCGCCGGATGGGAACGTAATGTAATTGATCAGCGGACTGCGGTAAAAAATATTATTACTAACGGCGCGGAAAGAATTGCCGCCAGTATTGGTGTAGGTGAGCATATTGATAAAGATGTTGCCAGGATGATCGACCACACATTGCTCAAACCGGATGCGACCCCTAAGGAAGTGAGAACACTTTGCGAAGAAGCTAGAGAGTACAGCTTTGCGTCCGTTTGTGTTAATCCTTCTTTCGTTCCGATGTGTAAAGACTTATTGAGCGGAACAAAAGTAAAAGTTTGTACGGTTATAGGATTTCCATTAGGTGCTACGACAACAGAAACAAAGAGATTCGAGGCTGAACAAGCACTCAAAGCAGGCGCTCAAGAAATTGATATGGTTATTAATATCGGTATGTTAAAACAAGGTGAAAATGAATATGTCTTTAACGACATAAATCAAGTTGTTCTTGCTACTAAAAAATTTGGTGCTATCTGCAAAGTAATTATCGAGTCTTCAATTCTTACCGATGAAGAAAAAATTAAAGCATGTATGCTGGCTAAAGAAGCCAAAGCAGATTTTGTAAAAACCTCAACGGGATTCAGCAAAGGGGGCGCTACAGCGGGGGATGTAGCACTGATGAGATATGTAGTTGGTTCTACTATCGGCGTTAAGGCTAGCGGAGGTATAAGAACAACAGAAGACGCTAAATTGATGATCGCCAGCGGAGCAGATAGAATCGGTGCGAGCGCTAGTGTAAAAATTGTAAAAGGTGAGGCTGTGGCTGCCGGTGGATATTGAAAAAGCTGTTAGCCATTAGCTTTTAGCAATTAGTTTACATGAATACACTTAATATGATGTTGACCCAATATTATAGTAGTAGATGTCATTCCCGTGAAAACGGGAATACATAATCTAAAAATTGAAATAGATGAGGTTGTCTCAAAAGTAATGTTTTATAATAGAATAGCCCACGGATAAAGCAGATTTTCGCAGATTATTCATTTGAATAATTACTTTTGAGACAGCCTCATGACAAGTGAAAAAAATACTTGCACAACAATCTCATTTCTATATTTCAGTTACTAGTATAGATTCAGAATTAAAAGGAAAATATTTTGGTTTTAGATTTACATGTAATAGCAACAGATGACGGCTTTACCGCCGAGGTGCCGTCCATCAAAGGATGCGATAGCTGGGCACACGGTGAAGATGAGGCGATTGATAAAACAATAGAGCTGCTTAAATTTTATTTACAAAGCTCATCCGGCAAAAAATTCAAAATCGACCGGGCGCGACGCGAACATCCACTGACTGTTTATAAACTTATATTTGATAAATAATGAGAAAGTTTAAGACGGACGAACGCCTGCAAAGAATCATCTCGGCAGCAAGCGCAAGACAGTTTTCACTTCAAGTGGTAATGGAAAATATTCACGATCCGCACAATGTAAGTGCAATATTTAGAACATGTGATGCTGTTGGCGTTCCCAAAATAAATTTACTCTATACATTCGAATTGTTCCCGCGAATAAGTAAGACTTCCTCTTCATCCGCAAATAAATGGATCGATTTGGAAAAATTTACAAATACGGAGGAATGTTATAATCAATTGCGATCTCAAGGGTATAAAGTTTATGCGAGTATGTTGAATAAAAATGCGGTAAACATTTACGACATTGATTTAACTCAAAAAGTTGCGCTCGTTTTTGGAAACGAGAAAAGAGGTGTTTCGCCCGACGCCGAAAAGTTAGCGGATGAGACTTTTTATATACCAATGAGAGGCATGATACAAAGTTTGAATGTGTCTGTTGCAGCCGCGGTAACATTGTACGAGGCTCAAAGGCAACGCACATTGAAAGAGATGTATTCACATAGCGAACTATCACAAGATGATCTTGATGTTCTCATAGATAAATGGTGCGATAAATGATTCAAGAGTTTAAAAATATTGAGTGCCTTCGTGGAAAATTAAAACTCCGCGGTGATAAATCAATCTCTCACCGGGCTGTTATGTTCGCCGCAATGGCAGATGGAATTTCTCTCATCCGAAATTGTTCCGCTTCGGAAGATGTGTACTCGACAATAAATTGTTTTGAAAAACTTGGCTGCGAGTTTGAAATAAGTCCGGATCTTATAAAGGTTACTGGTAAAGGATTTAAAGGATTTTCAAAACCGTACGGAGAATTATACGCAGGCAATTCCGGAACTACCGCTCGTTTGATAAGCGGTGTTTTGTCAGCGCAAGATTTTGAATCGATTATAACAGGGGATAATTCTTTATCAAAAAGACCGATGAAGAGGATAGTCGAACCGCTTCGAATGATGGGTGCGCATATTTCTGCAGATGAAAATGGTATGATGCCGCTTCGAATTAGACCCTCATCATCAATTAAACCGGTTAATTATAAATTGCAGGTGGCGAGCGCTCAAGTTAAAAGTGCGTTGATATTATGTGCGATCCATCTTGATGGAGAATCGGTTATTATTGAGTCAGTGCCGACCAGAAATCACACAGAAAAACTTCTTCATCTGAAAACGGTTCAAGATGAAGAAAGCACAAAAATATTTGTCTCGAAAGATGATTATCCCGAACCATTTGAAATTGATGTTCCTTCGGATATCTCCAGCGCATCATTCTTTATTGTGCTTGCACTCCTTACAAAAAATTCAGAAGTGGTAATTAAATCCGTCTCGCTTAACGAAACACGGACAGGATTGATAGATATTCTCCGCAAGATGGGCGGTAAGATCGTAATCGAAAGTATAATTAACGAAAAGGGGGAGAAGTCCGGTGATATCCGGGTCTATTCAAGTCAATTAAAAAATATAGAAATACCCCTCGCAATAATTCCTAATATAATTGATGAAATCCCGATTCTTTCTGTCGCCGGAATATTTGCAGAGGGAATATTCAAAATTAACGGAGCAAAAGAATTACGTGTTAAAGAGTCGGATAGGATTAAATCTCTATGCAGTAATTTCAACAAAGCCGGTATTACTGTAAATGAGTATGAAGATGGATTTGAACTAAAAGATAATGTTACAGATAAGAATGTTCTGTTCGAAAGTTTTGGCGATCACCGAATTGCCATGGCGTTCGGCGTTTTGAGTTTATTGATGAAGAAGGGAAGTTCGGTGAATGAGTTTGAATGTGTCGGCGTTTCTAACCCTAATTTTGTAGAAGAGATAAATAGTCTAAGCACTAATATGTAATTCATACATGCAACAGATTAGATTACATCCGGAGATATGAATTAAAATTGAAACTCACATCTCTAAAATCTGATGCTCGAACTTGTTGATGGCTAGTTCATTATAAATCCACTTCACAATATCAATTCCGTATTTATTTGCAAAGTAGATCCAATTCAGTTCGCGTTCCTGCAGATTGCTGTTTGGATAGAGGACATTGCGCACTTTACTCACTTGCCGGATTGTAGTTTCATATTTTCTTTTTTCCGCTTCAACCGCTTTTGCCTTCAGGCTATTAAGTGTTTCATCAATTCTTGATTTAGATTTTACGGTTAGATCTCCTAGTGATTTATCAATCAAAGGGAGTAACTGATTAATCTGATTCAATGAATTATTAATCTCTTCTGCAGTATTTTGAAAGAGGGCTTCGAGATTTATCTCTGAAGATGCGGCGACAATTTTACTAATCAGTTCTTCTTCTTCCGTAAAAATGTCTACATACTCAAGATTATTTTTTTCGAGAATTGTCTTAACACCTTTTTCTACAATCGTTGCGGAAGACCTTGGATAGATAAACGGCTCATCAATATTGTAGATCTTATAAAGGGGAGAGACTTGCGCGAAGTAGCTGATTTCTCCCGGACCTCCAACATAAAAGGCAGTCGGGAAAAGGAAATCCTGACATATTGGTCTAAGCAATACATTCGGGCTGAATTTTTCCGGAGATAATTCCAACTGATTAAGAATTTCTTCCTTAGTGAATTTTTTACGTTTCCCTTTTAAGCGGTATTCGCCTGTCTCTGTCGGTTCTATTAACAACCGTTCCTTCTCATCATTAAAAAATAAATTGATGGGTTTTACTTTTACCTGTGCGTGATACAATTCCTCAAGTTCGGCGCTGCGCTCAACAAGTAATCCGGTATGATCGCCAAACTCCGTTAATTCTTTTTCAAATATAGGAGAGAGAACTTTTTTCACTGCTGAATCGGTAGGGTTAAAAACTATTAGACCAAATTCATCAAAAAGATGGATCATAAGTTCACGGAACGATTCAAGAAAGGTCTTATCATTTTGATATATCGATGCAAGTAGTTCTTGCAGAGGGGCTTTGAATTCCGTCTCACGTAAACCGGCAGTTAATTCCGCGAAGACATTTTCAATATTCTGATTAAATTTAAGTGACGCTATTGCACCGCGATTTACCTCATCTATCTGTCCATCGTCATATTTAAGATTGAGGAGCTGGTTCTCATGGTTGAGTAACGAAAAATTTCTCACTTCGTCATAATCGTGGTCATCACCCTCAAGCCAAAAAAGAGGAACGAAATTAAAATCATCATAAATCTCTTTGAGGTAGCTGCATAATTTTATGGCGGTAATAGATTTGTAAATTGTATAAAGGGGACCGCCGAATAATCCAAGTTGCTGTCCGGTTGCAACAACAATAGTTTTTTTTGAATTGAGAAGTTCAATATTCTGCTGAGTCTTTTTAGAAATTACCCGGTTGCTGTACTGAGTTTGAATAATTTCAAAGATCAATTGGCGCTGGGGTCTCTCCTTAGCAGATAACTGTTGAAAGAAAGGAAGATATTGGTCAACGGCTCTGAAATGTTTCCCATAAAATCGTTCTACATTCTCGAATTCATGAATGTAATCGAGAAATAGATTTTGATGTGTCGGGATATCTGAATAATTAATGTACATTACAACTTCCTCGGTAATTAAAAATTACTATCTTGCATTACAAATATGGACGATAGCTCTCTGCCCAGATAAGTTTTATTTGCAACTTGAATTTATAAATTTTTTCATCCAATAATAAGTTAGTTAATCACAATAATCTTAATAACCGGTTAAAGCATGGCTCCTCAATTTATCATCTCAGTTGATCTTGGCGGCACTAAGATATTATCGGCATTAATAAATTCCGGTAATGAAATCGTCTCCCGGATTAAAATTTCCACTGATAAAGAGAAAGGAAACAAATACCTGGTCAAGTCGATTGCCGGTTGTATAAAGAAATTATTGGGAGAGAATAAACTAAATGAAAAAGATGTCAGGGCTGTTTGCCTCGGCGTTCCGGGAACGGTAAATCCTGTAACCGGGTTAATTGGGAGCGCGCCGAATCTTGGAATTACCGAATTTAATATTAAAGAAGCGCTCGAAGAAGAAACTGCCATCCCGGTATTGATAGAGAATGATGTTAACCTTGCCGGGCTTGGCATAAAAAATTTTGAGTTGGGATTGGATGCTAAAAACATGCTCGTTGTTTTTATTGGTACCGGAATTGGCTCGGCATTATTTTTTGATGGGAAAATTTATAGAGGTTCATCATTCTTTGCCGGGGAGATCGGTCACATAGTTGTTGAGCCAAAAGGAGAGTTCTCCGCTTTTTCAAACCGCGCTACTCTGGAATTAAGAGCCAGCCGAACTGCCATTGTCCGAGATATTAAAAGAGGGTTGAATAAAGGGAAAAAAAGTATTCTAAAAGATTACAAATCACCAAAAAAACAATTGAAAAGCAAAGCTCTTGCAGCGGCAGTGAATAAAGGGGACCAGCTTGCGGTTAAATGTGTCGGTAGAGCAGCCACTACAATCGGGACGGTTCTCGGCAGTCTTACAACGCTTCTGAACATTGATACAATCGTGCTTGGAGGCGGAGTGATTGAGGCGATGCACGAATTTATGATACCCAAAATTACAGAAGCATTGAAAAATTCTGTTTTAAAAGAACCGGGAGAAATTGTCAGAATTCTTGAGACTAAACTCGGCGATGACGCTGCACTCTACGGTGGAATTGCTTTAGCCGAAGAATTTTTAATTTAGGAGGCTTCTAATCACATAGTGTGATGCCTATGGCAAAACTATTTTTTTAATAAACGCTGAAAAACGGAGACCCGCCTGCCATGCCTGCAGCAGATAAACCGGACGGGCAGGTAAAGCAGATTTCCGCTGATCATTTTTGTTGTTTTTAGAAGTCCCCCTTAGTACGGATTTTCAATTAGTCTTCTGAAACTTTGAGCGAATGGAAAAGTGGTTACTGTAACTCAAAACTCTTTTCTATCTCTTCTATCTGATGAATAATTTCCGTCCAGTTGTTGTATTCAAAATCGAGTTGTGATTTAGTCTTTTCGTAGTCAAGGTTTTTTTCTTTAGAAAGTTGAGGATTGCTGAATATTTTAGGATTGACTAGCTCTTCCTCCAATTTACTTTTAGCGGATTCCAACTTAGCTATTTCGGCTTCGCATTTATCGAGTGTTTTTTTAAGATCTTTTGTTAATACAAATTTTTGCTGCCGAATTTCTGCTTCCAATCTTTTCTGATCTTTACGATTCGACTTTGGATCTGCCAATCTAATTTCTTGCGCGGTTTCCTTTTCTTTTTTTTGTTTCTGAAGGTAATAACCAATTCCGCCCGCAATAACTTTCACATGTTGATCACGGATTTCAAGAACTTTATTGGTAATTGGCTCCAGGAAATCGATATCATGAGAAACAATAATAAGAGAGCCGGTAAATTCTCTTAACGCATGTTTCAAAATTTCTTTTGAGGAGAAATCCAGATGATTTGTGGGTTCATCGAGTATTATTAGATTGCTTGGTGTCAGCAATAAGCGAGCAAGAGCTACTCGGCTCTTTTCACCTCCCGATAAAACTTTTATTTTCTTAAATACATCATCACCGGAAAAAAGGAAAGAACCCAAAATTGATCTCAAATGTCCAACACTCAAATCGCTATTAATCTCTTCGAGCGTGTCAATCAAATCATCCTCAGGATTCAAGGCGTCCGCCACTTCCTGCTCGTAATAAGAAAATAAAGTGTTGTGTCCGTAAATTAATTCTCCGCCGCTCGGTTCAAGTTTTTCGCCAATAATTTTGGCAAGAGTAGTTTTACCCGCACCGTTTGGACCAACAATAGCAATCTTATCTCCCCGCTCGATGAGCATACTGACGTCTTTTAATACCGATAATTCACCATAAGATTTTGAAACATTTTTTAATTCGACAGGGACAATCCCGCTCCTTGGCGGATCGGGAAATCTTAACTCAATTCTTTTCTCTTCCTCGGCTATTGAGATTGTATCAAGCTTTTCAAGTTGTTTGATTCTGCTCTGAACTTGTTTGGCTTTGGTGGATTTATAACGGAAACGTTCAATAAATTTTTCCGTCTCTTTAATTTTTTTCTCTTGCGCTTTTTGTTGTGAGCGAAGCTGAATATCCCGCTCGTCCTTAAATTTTAGATAGGCAGCATAATTTCCGGGGAAAAAACTGATATGTTTATCGAACACTTCAAGAGTTTTATTTGTAACACTGTTTACAAAATGCCTATCGTGAGAAACAATTATAAGAGAACCTTTGAAATTCTCAAGGAATTCTTCCAGCCAGGTTAGAGTGTCAAGGTCAAGATGATTTGTAGGTTCATCAAGAAGAATTAAATCATTTTCAGCGAGAAGAATTTGTGCAAGTTGAATACGCATTTGCCATCCACCGGAAAACTCGGCTGTATTCCGGCTAAAATCCTTGCTCTTAAAACCAAGCCCCTCGAGCACTTTTTCAATTCTGGAATCAGCAGAATAAAAATCGATTTCCTCTTTTTTGTGATGGATCTCGCCAAGTTCCTCAAGCAATTCTTCACGATCTTCATCAGATAGAAAAGGATAATTGAGCCCATCAATAATTTCTAATTCTCTTTCATCTAAAGATTTTAAATCCGGCAGGGAAGACTTTACCTCCTCGAAAAGAGTTTGTCCTTTTGAAGAGATTAAATCTTGCTGAAGATATCCGATGCGAATCCCTCTTTGCCGGTATATCTCGCCAGACTCGGGATGTTCGATACCATAAAGAAGTTTCAGTAATGTTGATTTGCCAGTACCGTTCGAACCGACGAGAGCTATTTTATCATGTTTACCAATTCTGAGGTTTACATTTTCAAAAAGATTTTCCCCGGTAAATTGAATCGAAAGTTTTTTTATATCAATCATTATTTCTCAAATATTCAGATCAAAATTAATTTCCCGGTCACTGCTTCTTTATTACCGCTACTTTGGAAGTTTTAACTTTATTTGCTTCTTCATCATAAGCAACAATTAGATAAACTCCGCTTGATACCAAGTTGCCGTTCAAGTCTTTCCCGTCCCAAAATGCAATCTTCCCGCCCGGTGATTTAAAATCGTGGACCAAATTTCCGGTGATATTATAAATCTTGATGCTGCTGTTTTTCACAAGTCCTTCTATCGTTAAAGAAACCGCCTCGTTGCTTATCACAAACGGATTTGGATAAATAAAAATTTCACTAAAATTTTGAAGCGGTTGAATCGATGCGGTTTGAAGCAAAGCTAATCCGTAATCTGTTCCTATATAAGCTATTCCATTCTTTGCGTCAAAGGCAATGCTTTTGATGTCGTCACTTGGCAGCGGGCTGTTTTTTGTGCTGTACTGGTTGATCAGCTTAACCCCATCCGATGATAATACAAATACTCCTTGTTTTGTTCCTATCCACTTTTGGTCAAGGGGATCTACAGCTATACATGTTACGGTTTGATTATTAACTGCGAAACCAAGATTTTTTGTTACTTTAATTTTTGTTGCGTCTGTTCTCACATCTACAGCCGGAATCACGTTTACTCCAATGTTTGTTCCGATCCACAAGTTGCCTCTAACATCAACCGCTAATGCTGTAATCAAGTCACTTAGAAGATTATTACTTGAGTTTAGATATCCTTGCACATCATCTGTGGTATTGTCCAACGTTTTATTCTCATTAAAATAATATAATCCAAATCTTCCGTTGATAGTGACAGTAAACCATTTAGTGTCGTATTGATCTATTATAAGTTTATCTAAATTATCTCCCTCTGTCAGTGAGGGATTAGTAAACGCAAAATGAATCCATTGGTTCTGTTTTGTAAAGACACTCAACGGTTTTCTAGAAGCGGATTGGGTGTTGAGAATCCACAAATTCCCTTTAGAATCAGTTTTAGAGTCGGGTATCGCAACAAATTTATTATCGCTTGGAATTCCAATTAACGAACTATTGTTCGCGTTATAAGTTTGGAAAGAATTGTTCTTAAAAATGGTAATGCCTTGCCCCCAGTTTGAAAGATAGATTGCGCTGTCTTGTGCGGCGTAAACATTATAATAGTCATTCGATGGGAGAGCGGGATAAAAAGTTTTGTTATAAACTTTCCAATTTTTTCCATCAAATGCGAAAAATCCCTTGCCTGTGTTATCCTTACCGGTGGCTACCCATAAGGTGCCAAGTGGATCGACGGATAAATTAACAAATAAATTGCCTGCCGGTCCATTTGGGTTAAGCGTGCGCAAAATATTGTTTTTAAGTTCTATCAATCCCTGCGATGTTGATACATATATCGTCTGGTCAACGGTTATGGAAATAGAGCTAAAGGTTAGATTCTCATTTGTGTAAAGTATAGTTGATTGTCCGCCCGAGTATTTTAATACCTGGCTTGAAGTTGCAGCGTACAAAGTAGTTCCGGAAACTTTCATACTTCGGATGTTCTTCCCGTCAAAAGCGAATAATTGCCACGAACCATTGATGAATTTATAAATTCCATTTGAAGTGGCAAGTAATATTTGTCCGTTAAGTTCCACTATTTGCTTGGCTGAAGGAACGGGGAAAGAAGGTAAGAAGGAATTAAGTTGAAAAGTGTTCCATGACTCCGGCGCGGATAAATTGGTTGTTCCCGGTTTTTGAACAGCTACTCCATTTTCTGCAACCGCGTAAATGAGTGATGATTTATAAGCGCTGATTATTTTTGACTCAGCTGGAAAACTTCCAAGCTTCAAAAAGGAATCTATAAAAGAGAGTGTCTTGGCGCTAATAAGCGCAAGTCCGAAATCGAACGAGATAAATACGGAATCCCCCTTCACATAAATTTGGTTGACCTGCTTTTGCGTTTTCCCGGATGAAAATATATCGATTATTTTGATAACGGAATTATCTTGAGGGTTAAAGACATTGATATATCCCTCCTGCGTACCGAACCAAACTTTATTCGAGTTATCCACAGCAACCGATGTGAGAGCCTGGCTATTTAATCCGTCAACTTTATTAACTGTTGTGTAACTGCTGTCGGCAAAATTAAACTTAAACGCGGCGCCATCTGTTGCCGCCCAAATTCCGGTGGATGTAACTGCGGCGTCGTTAATTTTTTTCATATCGGAATAAATTTTCCATTGTCCGATAGATTGTGCATTGATGATTGTAGCAAATACAATAAGGATCAAGCAAATTTTTAGCTCTCGCATGAACTCCTCAACTCTGTTTTTATTTAAATGATTATTTAAGACGCTTGGCAAATTTACAGTTTTTAGCGTGAACAAAAAGTGGAAAAATATTTCATGCGTCTCTGTTTTGGTGAGATAATTTATGAGCTGTGTTTATGAACCATTTTTTTCATTGCATCGAAATGATTTTGACCAAGAACAAATTTACCGAGATTTTCTTCATCCATCTTTTTCCCGCCGTGGTAATCGGATCCGCCCGATTCCAACAAACAATATTGGTTAACTATCCCGCGGTAAAATTGAATTTGATTTTCACTATGAGAAGGATGAATACATTCAATGCCGTCTATACCTGCTTTTATTAAACTTAGAAGTAAATTTTCTTTCATATAACCAGGATGAGCGATAAACGATAATCCATTAGCATCACTTATCAATTTTAACGCACTCTGAGATGATACATGAATTTTTCTCTCAAACGCCGGTCCGTAATCACCAATATATTTTTCGAACGCTTCATTGTAGTTATTGATTATTCCGAGTTCAATCATAGCATACGCAATATGTGGGCGGCCAATGGCGCAATTCTGCGCATGCGCTACAACATCATCCATGGAAATTTTAAGACCTAGGTTTCTTAACTTTTGCACCATTCTTTTTGCGCGGTGCATCCGCTCATCTCGAAAGAAACTCAGATACTTTAAAAGCTCTTCGCTATCAATATCAATAAAATATGCCAGGAGATGAATTTCTTTATCATCCACATCTGTACTTATCTCGAGTCCGGGAATTATTTCTATTCCTAAATCTTTTGCGCAGACTGTAGCCTCTTTAATACCATTAATGCTGTCATGGTCTGTGATGCTAATAATGTCCAGCCCGCGTTGATGGGCTTTCTCAACAAGTTCAACAGGAGAAAAAACACCGTCCGAATAATTTGTGTGAGTGTGAAGATCAATTTTAAGGGGCATATTAGATGAACATTCCCTTGAATTTTTCATAATCAAGGATTTTTAATTTCGATCCCTCTAATTCAACAAGACCTTTCTTCGCAAATGAATGCAGAGTCCGTGAAATGGTTTCTCTTGAGGTACCTGCCATGTTGGCTAAATCTTGTTGCAGCGGAAGTTTGTCAATTTCAACTTTGCCTTGTTTGATTTTTCCGATATCATCGGCTAATTGAAGAATGACAGTCGCAACTTTTCCCTCGGCGTCTTTTAGCGAGAGAGCTTTAATTTTCATATCTGCCGAACGCAATCTCTTGGTCATTTCTTGGAGCAAAGCCACAGAAATTTCCGGATAATCGTGTAATAAATTCAAGAAATCGTTTCGTTGCAGTAGAAATAATTCCGTTTCCTCAATGGAGGTAACGGTTGCAGAGCGGGTTAATCCATCAAGAATTGCCATCTCGCCAAAGAAATCACTATCACCAAGAATACTAAGAATTACCTCACGCCCATCACTACTTGAACGTGCGACTTTAACTTTTCCGGTAACGATCACAAAAAGTGCTGTGCCGGATTCTTCTTCCATCAAAATCACATCATTTTTCTTGTAATGTTTATGAGAACCAATTCTTTCAATTTTTTCGAGAGTCTCACTAGGAAGATCGGAAAAAATCGGGACGAATGATAAAAACTCGGTCGGAGCCATAGTGATCCTCGGCTATTGAAGTTATAAGATTAGTGTTTAGTTTTCTACACTCAAGATAATTTTTTCGCATCAAATCAACAATCTTTATCTTAGAATAATTTATGTTCTCCACCCAAATTGAAACTTCATTATCGATTATCTATATTTGACATGGAATTTAATAAAATTATGTACGAAGGAGTATTAAAATGGCAGTTAAAATTGGCATTAACGGATTTGGCAGAATTGGCAGACAGTTGATAAGCGTTTTATCAGACAGAGGTCTTCTTGGAAAGGAAGTTGATATCGTTGCGGTTGTAGATGTTAGCACTGACGCAAAATATTTTGCTTACCAATTAAAGTATGATTCTGTTCATGGAAAATTTAAAGGTACTATTAGCAGCGAGAAATCTTCAGCATCGGTTGAAACTGATGACGTTCTTGTAGTGAATGGCAGCAAGATTAAATGTGTTATGGCTCAGAAAGATCCGTCACAATTGCCATGGAAAGAACTCGGTGTCGATATCGTGATTGAATCAACAGGATTATTTACAGATTCTGAAAAAGCAAAAGGGCATATCACCGCCGGCGCAAAGAAAGTTTTAATTTCCGCTCCCGGCAAAGGCGATGTTAAGACGCTCGTAATCGGTGTGAATGACAATGAGTACGATGCTGTAAAACATCCGATAGTTTCAAACGCATCTTGTACCACAAACTGTTTAGCTCCGGTTGTTTATGTTTTGTTGAAAGAGGGAATTGGAATTGAAAGCGGATTGATGACTACAATTCACTCTTACACTGCTACGCAAAAAACAGTTGACGGACCATCAAAGAAAGATTGGAGAGGCGGACGTGCCGCGGCAATCAATATAATCCCTTCCAGCACCGGCGCTGCTAAGGCTGTGGGAGAAGTTCTTCCTCAAACAAAAGGAAAATTAACCGGAATGTCATTCAGAGTTCCAACCGCAAATGTTTCGGTAGTTGACTTGACCTTCCGTTCAGAAAAGGATACTTCAATTGAAGAGATTGATTCATTGATGAAAAAAGCATCCGAGACCTACCTTAAAGGAATTCTCGGTTATTGCAACGAAGAAGTTGTTTCAACAGATTTCGTTCACGATGAGAGATCGTCCATTTATGATTCACTTGCTACAGTAGGTAACAACTTAAAAGGCGAGAAGAGATTCTTCAAAGTTGTTTCGTGGTACGACAACGAGTGGGGCTATTCCTGCCGCGTTGTTGATCTGTTAATGAAAATGATTTAGTAAATCAAAATTATTTTTGAGTCAAGACGCAGACCATCAAGTTTTGGCTGCGTCTTTTTTTAGGAATTGTCTTTTTGCTATGGAGGAGTAAAATGAAAAAATTGAGTATTGACAAAGTAAATCTTAAAGGCAAACGTATTCTTGTGCGTGTGGATTTTAATGTTCCCTTAGATGAAAATTTTAAAATAACGGATGATATCAGAATTACTGCTTCGCTTCCTACCATCAAAAAAATTATTGGGGATGGCGCACGATGTATACTTATGAGCCATCTTGGAAGACCTAAAGGCGGACCAAATCCTAAATACAGTTTGAAACCTGTTGCCGTCCGCCTTGGCGAATTGTTGGAAATGGATGTCAAGTTTGCGCCGGATTGTGTCGGCGACCAGGTGAAAGCAATTGTCAGTTCCATGAATGACGGAGAAGTACTTTTACTTGAAAATTTACGCTTTCATCCGGAAGAAGAAAAAAATGTAGTAGAGTTCGCTCAGCAGCTTGCCGAACTTGGAGATGTTTACATTAACGATGCGTTTGGCAGTGCTCATCGTGCACACGCTTCAACCGAAGGTGTAACAAAGTTTATTAAAATTTGCGCATCAGGTTATCTGATGCAGAAAGAACTCGACTATCTTGGTGAGGCAATAGCAAACCCGGTTCGTCCCTTAACCGCAATCTTAGGTGGATCAAAAATTTCCGGTAAAATTGATGTAATCGAAAATCTCCTGCCTAAGGTTGATAATCTTTTAATCGGCGGCGGTATGGCTTATACATTTTATAAGGCTATGGGTTATGAGATCGGATATTCTCTGCTGGAAAAAGAAAAAATTGATCTTGCAAAAGGAATGCTCGAAAAATTCAAAACTTCTAAGGCAAAAGTTTTGTTACCAATAGATAATGTGGTCGCACCTGAATTTAAGAATGATTCTCCTTCGGCTGTGGTTGATGCCGATAAAATACCATGCGACAAGATGGGATTAGATATTGGACCTAGAACAATTGAAGAATTTAAGAGCATAATTCTCTCGAGCAAGACTATTATTTGGAATGGCCCGATGGGAGTATTCGAATTCGATAATTTTGCTAACGGAACCGATACAATTGCCGGTGCGTTGGCAGAGGCTACTAGAAATGGTGCTGTAACAATTATCGGTGGTGGTGATTCCGCCGCTGCAATTAAAAAAGCCGGACTTGATGATAAAGTTTCTCACGTTTCAACGGGCGGCGGCGCATCATTAGAATTTTTGGAAGGAAAGATTCTTCCCGGTGTTGAAGCATTGAATGATGACGTGTAGAAAAGATCAAGAGCATGATTTTATATTTCTTTCTTGCTCTTGCTCATATTCTTACTCTTATTCACTGTATAATTGTGTATGTTAGCGCAACTGAAAAAATAGATTGTAAATTTTACTGGAATGTAAATGGGTTTAGATTCGAGAGATTATTACCGTCCATCCGGAATGGGTGGGTTTAGTTTTTTCCCGCCTATTATAAAATATCTTTTAATTGGGAATGGAGCGGTTTACTTCCTTCAAATGATAGCAAGCAACCTCTTAATTAGCGGAGCTTCCGGTGAGGCTTGGTTAGAGTATCTGTTCGCGCTAAATCCTCTTGGCGAAAGATTTAATTTCGAGATTTGGCAACTCCTGACATATCAGTTTATGCATGGAAGTTTCTCTCATATTTTATTTAATATGTTCGCTTTATGGATGTTTGGAATGGAGATTGAGCATATCATGGGATCGAAGAAATTTTTACTATTTTATCTTTTATGCGGAATTGGAGCCGGTTTGCTTCAGATGTTTTTATCTCCGGTACTTTCAGGCGGAGCCGGCATAACTATTGGTGCATCCGGCGCTGTTTTTGGTGTAATGATTGCATTCGCGATGTATTTCCCCGATCGTTATGTGTTCATCTATTTTTTAATTCCCATCAAGGCAAAGTATCTCATTGCAATTCTTTTCATTTTTGAATTTATGTCTGTTGGTGATCAAAGTTTGGTAGCACACCTGGCTCACATCGGAGGAGCTTTAACCGGTTTTTCATTTATAATCTACGATCGACGAAACGAATTTAAGGAAAAAAATATTTTTACTTCTTTCAAAAAATCTGCCGATAGTTTTTCCGCCGGTAATTTCAAAAATACACTTCGAAAAAATCCCTTCAAGCAAGCAGATGTGGAAGACGCAAAGTTTTATGATATCAATGATTCTCGAAAAGGGGATGATATTGTAAATCAGGAAGAGATCGACAAAATTCTTGATAAAATTAGCCAGAGCGGATATCAAAATTTATCAGACCGCGAAAAGAGAATTTTATTTGAAGCCAGCAAAAAGAAATAGTACGGTAGTAATAGTTCTTCTTCTCACTCTACTATCTTTCTCTTGCGGTAAAGAGAATGTTTCCGAAGAAGTGTTGGTCAAAGTTTATGTAGAAAACGTTATTGCGGAGCAATCATTTTCTAACAATACCGATTCTTTACGTCATCACAAAAATGCTGTTTTTAAAAAATATGGTCTAACTGAAAAAGAATTTGAAACCGGACTTAGGAAATTCTCACAGGATAAAGATTCTTGGTCTAAATTTTTTACAAAAGCAAACAATTATCTGAATGAGTTAAAGAAGAGCAACACAATCAATTAACCCTCCGTTTTGCAACGGCAATTCGCAATTTGGCGTAACTGATTTTATTCTCCAATATCTCACGTAATGATTTCAAATCAAGAATGCCTTCGTCAATTCTTTTGTTTATCGTCTTCAATTCGTTCTTTTCAAATAGAAAATCAATATCAAGACCGGGCTGCAACTCCAGCAATGTTTCTATCTGCGTGGAAACTATTGACTCAGGTAATTTTGTCAACGACGCAATATCTCTTAACGAATATTTATTTTTTATTAACTCCAGGACTTTTAAGATGTTATCTGGAATATTCTTACTTCTCAAATTGGAATTGAATTTTTCAGAATCCGAAAAATTTTTAAGTATGCTAAGAAAATCTTCGCCAACCTTGTTGAACATGCGCTGATTGAAGCCGGTAAGTTCGAGCAACGCCGAGGGAGTTGACGGTTTTATTTTGACAATTTCTCTGAGTGTTTCGTCGGAACAGATTAGCCTCGCTTGCTGACCAAATTTATCAGAGGCTTCTTTTCTAATCTGACGTAATAAATTGAAAAGTTTAAGGTCTGCCTCATATTTGGTGTCTGATGCCGTAGATTTTGTTTCATGCTCAAACTCGATAAAATTACCAACACCTTTTGGGGATAGGGACAGCAGATCCTTTGCGACGATCAACAATCCCTTGCTTTGCAAAGATGTCATTGCATTCTCAATGTTTTCTTTCTTGAAATGAGTACACGAGTTAAAAGTTGAAAAATTTTTTAGAGAAGCCAAATCCGTTTGTCCGGTTAGTATCCGTATTAAGTTCTTCTTTTGGATATGTGTTGATGACTCGTGAATCGTTTGGAGTATAATCTCTTCCAGGTATTCCAGCGTTACTTTTGCTGTGTGAATAGAGCCGGTGCAGGAGTCGCACTTACCGCATTTATAGTCTGTATCAAACTGCCCAAAGTATTTTAGAATATAATTAAAGCGGCACTCCTCTGTGAAAGCATATCCAATCATCATATCAAGTTTTGCTTTTGCGTGTTCTGCAAGTTTACGTGTTCTTGTTAAGTTTAATTGCAGCCGCTTTGCTTCCGCTCGCGGAACAATCAGTTTTATGGTTGGAAAGAGTGAGGGCTGATCGTACGAGAAAATTCCGGAACGGTTCAAATTTTGGAGTAACTCAATTATTGAATCTTCGGATATTTCGAGCAAGTGTGAAAGTCTTGAAACGCTAATCTTAATTTTTGAACTGAAAATTCTGCTGCCGTATTCCCTTGCGAGAAGTAGAATCAAATCTTTCAATTCGGCATCGGTAAAGCTCTTTGCGAATCGATTAAGCCGCTTTGGATCAAGAAGATATTGACCGTAATGGTTATTCTCAAAATCAGATCTTGTTCGCAGGTATTCAGATTCTTCCAAAATTTTTATCGACGCGTTCACCAATCCTTGATTTATTTTTTTTGCTTTAAGGAGCGTAAGGAAATTTTTATCCAACGGAATCTCATTTGCTGGAAGATTTCCGACTGCAACTTTACCAAGATCGCAAATCAATTGGTAAACTTCCTCTATTTGCTGACGCGTTGGAGCGGAACTAGCGATAAAATATTCTTGAATCATTCTATCGCGCTCGTCGTACAATAAAAATATGTTTGATTCTTTGCCGTCTCGTCCGGCTCTTCCAATTTCCTGATAATAGTTTTCTATTGTTCCGGGCATATTTAAATGAAAAATAGCGCGTATATCGCTCTTGTCAATTCCCATTCCGAATGCGTTTGTAGCCGCGATCACTTTAATTCTTCCCGATAAAAAATCGTCTTGAATCATTCTACGCATCTCTGCTGCCAGACCGGCGTGATAATACGCGCAGTCGATCCGGTTGCTTCTAAGAAATTCCGAAACTTCTTCCGCCGATTTTCTGGTTGCAGTATAAATTATAGCCGGTACATTTCTTTTTTTTAACAGCTCTGCGATTTTTTCTTTTTTGGATTGTGTGTGAAACACATTTAAGTGAAAATTATCTCTCTCAAATCCGCGGACAAAAACTTTAGGATTTTTCAACCCCAGTTGATCAATAATATCTTTTCTGACATCCTCCGTTGCTGTCGCGGTGAATGAAGAAACGTTTTTCATCTCAAGGAAGTCTACAAATTCCTTTATCTTTCTGTAACTGGGTCTAAAGTTATGACCCCATTCGCTTATGCAATGCGCTTCATCTACGAATAAATTAGAAGGCTGAAATGATTTAAGCCGCTCTGCAAAATTCCTGTTGGATAGCTTTTCGGGTGAGAGATAAAGAATTTTTATTGATCCTTTGGCAAGACTTTGTAAAACTTTTTCTATCTCACTTGAGTCTAATGAACTGTTAATGAATGCTGCCACTGTTTCTATCTTATTGATTGAGTCAACCTGATCCTTCATCAACGCGATCAGAGGCGAAATTACAATTGAAAAGCGCGGCGCCATTAAAGCCGGAATTTGATAACAGAGAGATTTACCTCCGCCGGTTGGAAGTACTGTGAGAACATTTTCACCGTTTAGAATTGCTGAGATGACCTCTTCCTGAGCCGGTCTGAATTCTGTAAATCCGAAAAATTTTTGTAGAATTTCTTTGGAGTGCATGGACATAAAATTTAGTTTGACATCTTAACTTAAGCAATTATCTTAAAGCCAAAATAAATATAGTTGATTTAATATGCTTAAAATCAGTCACATCGTAAAAAATTTTGAAAATATAAACGCTCTTCAAAATGTCAGTTTGGACATTGAAAAAGGAGAATTCTTTGGATTACTTGGACCGAACGGTGCGGGTAAATCAACGTTAATGAATATAATCATCGCTTACCTTGTGCCCAACAGCGGGGAAGTAACAATTGGCAGAGAAGCTATCTCATCTCAAAATATTGGGTTAAGAAAAAAAATGGATACGTTCCCCAGGAAGTTTCACTCTATCTTGAACTAAGTGCTTTAAAAAACTTAAAAATTTTCGGCGAGTTGTATGGAATCCCTTCAAAGAAATTAGAGAAGGAAATTGAATATGTTCTTGAACTGGTTCAACTGAGGGATAGAAAGAAAGATGCCGTCAAAGAATATTCCGGCGGCATGAAAAGGAGACTCAATTTGGCGGCAAGTCTCTTGCACGATCCTCTGATCCACTTATTGGTCGATGGAAGGATTTCTACAAGTACTGTGGCGGCACTCTAACTTTGCGGGAATTGCGTCGCATGTTTTAATATTATTTTCCATTGCTTTTCTAATCAACTCGTACGCATTGATTCGTTTCCGGCATGGGATTATTTAAGGGGACTTCTAAAAACAACAAAAATGATCAGCGGAAATCTGTTTTACCTGCCCGTCCGGTTTATCTGCCGCATGCATGGCAGGCGGGTCTGCGTTTTTCAGCGTTCTATTAAATAAAAAAATAGTTTTGCCATAGGCATCACATTATGTGATTAGAAGCCTCCTTAAGTAAAATTATAATACTATTCTCAAAGGTGAAGCGCAGATTTTTATTTTTGATAAAAAGTGAGGCTTTCTATCTCATTCTGTTTTTCTTAGTGGCTTTTCCGCTGGTATAATTGTTGTTCAAAAAAGAATCTATTTTCATTTTTAGCTATCTTTACAACCAAAATGGATCACTTTTAATAATACAGAAGAGAAATAGAATGGCGGAAGAAAAATTAAAATTGGAAGATCTTCTCGGCGGAGTTCACAAGGCTGAAGAGCTGGAGAGAATCGATTATGTTGCAATCATAGGCGGTGGAGTAATGGGACAAGGAATTGCTCAGACAATTGCCAATGCGGGTTTAGATGTTCTTTTAGTTGAACGTGATGATGAACAGCTTACTAGGGCAGAAGAAAATTTAAAAATTTCCATGGAACGAGAAATTGCTCGTTGGGCAATGACACAGGGTGAAATGAAATCGGTTCTCAGCAGAATTAAATGGACTACTGATAAAAGTGAAATCCCCGAATGCGATCTGGTAATTGAAGCGGTGGATGAAAATTATGAGCTGAAGCAAAAAATATTTAAGGAATTAGATGCTGTTGCAAAACCGGAGACAATTTTTATCTCAAATACTTCTACTCTAAGTTTAACCAAAATTGCCGAAGTCACTAACAGAAGAGATAAAATTATTGGTATGCATTTCTTAAATCCGGTACCGAAGGTTCCACTTGTTGAATTGGTCCGCGCATTAGACACATCTGATAAGACTATCGGGATAATCAAAAAATTTGCCTCTCGTATAGGTAAGACTGCCGTTGAAGTTTACGAGTACCCTGGATTTGTTACTACGCGTGCAATTGTACCTCTGCTTAACGAGGCAATGCATATTCTTCTTGAGGGATTGGCAAGTGCGAAAGATATTGATACCGCAATGCGACTCGGTTATAATTTTAATACCGGTCCGCTCGAGATGGCAGATTCGATGGGGCTTGATGAAGTGCTGGCGTGGATGGAAACATTGTGGTCTACATTAGGTGAGCCGCGCTACCGCCCATGCCCAATACTACGCAAACTTGTGCGCGAACGAAAACTAGGAAAGAAGACGGGTGAAGGTTTTTTTAAATATGATGTTGACGGGAAAATAATCAACTAAAAATTTTGAGGAAGAAATGAAAGTTCTGGTTTTAAATTGCGGAAGTTCATCGATTAAATATCAGTTTATGGACACAACTTTACAAATTGCGCTTGCTAAGGGAATGGTTGAACGGATAGGCATGTCAAGTGCGGTGTTAACACATCAACCGCACGAAAAAGAAATGATAAAAATTGTCGGCGAGATTTTAGATCACACTATAGCCATCGAATATGTAATTGCAGTGTTGCTCTCGCCTAATCATGGCGTCATCAAAGATAAAAATGAGATCGATGCCGTTGGGCATCGCGTTGTTCACGGCGGAGAGACTTTCTCCGGTTCAGTTCTAATTACAGATCAAGTGATGAAAGCTCTCAAAGATAATATTGAGTTAGCGCCGCTCCACAATCCGCCAAACATTAAAGGTATTCAAGCTGCAAAAAGCCTTTTGTCCAGTACACCTCAAGTGGGAGTATTCGATACAGCTTTTCACATTAAGATGCCGCCTCGGGCATATCTTTATGGAATTCCGTACGAGCTTTATAAAAAATATAAAATTCGCCGTTATGGTTTTCACGGGACATCGCACCGTTATGTTTCTGAACGTGCGGCAAAAATGCTGGGCAAACCGGTAGAAAAATTAAAAATTATTACGGCACATCTTGGAAACGGCTGTTCTATGGCAGCTGTCGATGGCGGTCATTCTGTTGATACAACAATGGGATTTACTCCACTCGAAGGATTGTTGATGGGAACGAGAAGCGGAGATATGGATCCATCCGTAATTTTATATATCATGGCAAAAGAAGGTCTCTCTCTCTCTGAAGCGAACACTCTTCTAAATAAACATAGCGGTATAATTGGTATTAGTGGTGAGAGCAGTGATATGCGCGAGATTGAAGAAGCAGTCGGGGAGGGGAATAAAAAAGCAAAATATGCGTTCGATGTTTTCACTTACCGCATTAAAAAATATATCGGCGCTTATACTGCCGCAATGGGCGGACTCGATGCGTTAGTATTCACAGGTGGTATTGGAGAAAATTCCGATTTGGTTCGTAATGATGTCTGTTCCAACATGGAATTTCTCGGAATCAAATTTGATGTAATCGCAAATAAAAATGTGAAAGGTGAATCTGCGATTTCTGCTCCCGATTCCAAAGTTACTGTGTTGCGAATTCCAACTAATGAAGAACTTGTTATAGCTCTTGATACGGAAGAGATAGTAAGAGAGCAATTACAAATGAAAGCTGCAGGCTCAAATTAATTTTATTATTAGGCCTGCGGATAATTCCGTGGGCTGATAATTCTCCACAACTCAAAGTGCCCACTTCTTAATTGAACAAATCATTTAGAACCATCCGTAAAAAATCTTAAATTACATCCGGAAAAATTTAGAGAGTGAATGATGGATTTACATTTAACAGGTAAAACCGTTTTAGTTACCGCATCAAGCAGCGGAATAGGAAAAGCAACCGCTAAGTTATTCATTAAAGAAGAGTGCAAAGTAGCAATATGCTCTCACAACAAAGAAAATCTTCTCAAAGCTGTAGAAGAACTAAAATCACTAAACGGCATCGAACCGCTTTGGGAATTATGCGATATCAATGAACCGCAAGACATAGAAGAGACAGTCCGTGTTGTACAAAAAAGTTTTGGAGATATCGATATTTTAGTAAACAATTGCGGAGGACCGTCTCCCGGATTTTTTGAAGATCTTTATGATGAGAGTTGGGAAGCAGCTTTTGAGCAAGTCTTGATGAGCGCAGTTCGATTTACGCGTCTTGTTATTCCCGGAATGAAAGCGAAAAATTGGGGAAGGATAATTAACATTACTTCACTTTCTGTAAAACAACCGGTAGAAAATTTGATCTTATCCAATTCCTTTCGGAGCGCAGTTACCGCATTCGCAAAAACAGTAAGTAGTCATGTAGGCAGATACAATATTACTGTTAATAATGTAGCGCCGGGGTATACATTAACCTCTCGCATTCATGAATTGGCAGAAAGCAGAGCAAAACTTGCCGGTACAACACCGGAAAAAATTCTTAAATCGATGGCAAATGATGTTCCGATGAAACGGCTTGCCGATCCGGAGGAGATTGCCTCAACGATTGTTTATCTGGCATCTGAACAAGCCGGTTACATCAACGGTCAAACTATTGCTGTTGATGGCGGGGTGATTAAATCAACTTATTAATTGCGAATTGAGAATTTAGAATTGAGAATTCTATGAAGGTTTTTGAAAAACATTATGAATATGGTAATCCAATTCTCGAAAAAAGTTTTCGATTTGGAATTAGAATTGTCAAATTCTATTTAGTACGTATTAAAGATGAATATCATATTAAAGATTTATTTAGGCAATTATTAAAAAGCGGAACATCAATTGGTGCAAATATAGCTGAATCACAAGAAGCATCTTCAACAAAGGATTTTATTAGTAAACTTACCATAGCTTTGAAAGAAGCTCGCGAAACTGAATATTGGTTGAAATTATTAAAAGAATCAGCAGTATTAAATGAAAAGGAATTCATAAGTTTAATTACAGATTGTGACGAATTAATTCGACTATTAATTTCAATCATCAAGAAATTAAAAGAAAAATAATTCTCCATTCTCAATTCGCAATTCTCAATTATAGAAGCTTTTCCTCAAAACAGAGGACAACATGACTAAAGAAATAGAATTAGTAATACCACCTGAATATATTAACGATTATTCCTACCAAAAGAGTCTTGCAGCGAAATTCCTAAAGCTAAATGTGGAAGAGATTACAGCAGTTCAAGTAATACGCCGTTCCGTTGATGCACGCAGCAGAAATCCGGTTTTCAGAGCAAAAGCTATAGTATATGTCAATGAAGAACCGGCAGATATTTTCCATACAATCAGATTCAACCCCGTTAAAAAGAATAAAAAAGTTTTAATTGTTGGAATGGGTCCCGGTGGAATGTTCGCAGCATTACGGTTGATCGAACTTGGTATTAAACCGATTATTCTTGAACGCGGAAAAGATGTTCAAAGCAGACGCAGAGACTTGAGAGCAATTCAGCAATTTGGTGAAGTGAATCCCGATTCGAATTATTGTTTTGGAGAAGGTGGAGCCGGCACTTACAGCGACGGTAAACTTTACACTCGCTCAACAAAACGGGGCGATGTAAATCGGATTCTAAACATTCTTGTTCAGCACGGATCACCGAAAGAAATATTGATTGATGCTCATCCGCATATCGGTTCGAATATTTTACCGCAAGTTGTGAGTGCAATTCGCCAGACAATCTTAAACTGCGGTGGAGAAATTTATTTTGAATCACGCGTTACTGAATTTATTCTCGATGGTAACAAAATTAAGGGTGTCATAGTAAATGGTGAACATAAATACTTTGGTGATTCCGTAATATTAGCAACCGGTCATTCGGCGCGTGATATTTATTACTTACTGGACAGATACAAAATAAAAATTGAATCGAAACCATTTGCAATGGGAGTTCGTATAGAACATCCTCAAAAATTGATTGATGAAATTCAGTATCATACAAAAGAGCGCAATCAAAATTTGCCCGCATCAAGTTATAGTTTAACATGTCAAGTAAATGACCGCGGTGTTTATTCATTCTGTATGTGCCCAGGCGGAATAATAATTCCTGCATCTACAGAGCCTGGCGAGCTCGTTTTGAATGGGATGAGTGTTTCCCGAAGGGATTCGCCGTTTGCAAATTCAGGATTAGTAGTTACTGTTGATGAAAAAGACTGGGCTCAATATGAATCGCACGGAGTATTTGCCGGTTTGGAATTCCAAAAAGAAGTTGAGCGGATTGCTTTTGAAGCGGGAGGGATGACTCAACGAGCTCCGGCACAACGGATTACAGATTTTGTTAAAGGAATAACTTCTCAATCTCTTCCAATGTCTTCTTACATACCGGGAACGGTAAGTTCGCCTCTTCATGAAATCCTTCCGGTAAAAATTGCAGAAGGACTGCGTAAGAGCTTGATCATATTCGAAAAGAAGATGAAAGGATATTTCACCGAAGAAGCTCAGATACTTGCCGCTGAAACACGCACAAGTTCGCCAATTAGAATTCCGCGCGACAATAAAACTTTAATGCATATTGAAGTAGAAGGATTATTCCCATGCGGAGAAGGTGCCGGTTACGCAGGTGGAATTGTTTCTGCTGCGATAGATGGAGAGCGAAGCGCTGAAGCGATTCGCAGATATTTAAATCTTAGTTGAGAAGCCCATCTCCTCAATTACAGTTTTAGCTTTGTCAGCATCATTAGCACTCTCAAAAGCAAGACGGAACGTACCGCCGGAACCTTCGCGGATTTTCAGAAGCTCGATGTCTTTGATGTTAATGTTGCTTTCAAACAGTGCAGTTGAAATTCTGCTTATCACTCCCGGTTCATCTTTCACATAAACAAATACATCGAAGATCTGATTGATAAAACCTTTATTCGATTTTGGAATCTCGTCACGTTTTATCCTGGCACTTTCGAATTTAAAAGCGAGAGTTTCGATGTCTTCCCTTAAAATAGAATTCTTTATCTGCTCCAGATCAATAATAAAATTATCGATTGCTTGAATAATATTTTTTCCGTTATTACGGATTATCGGTTCCCAAACATTAAATTCACTTGATGCAATGCGCGTCATATCTCTGAATCCGCCGGCGGCATAATCAAAAAAGTTTAACGCGCTCTCTTTGAAATTTGCCGAATTGATCAATGAAACAGAAACAAGCTGTGGAAGATGACTTACTGACGCAACTATTATATCATGTACTTTGGGACTGAGAAATGTTATACGCGCGCCAAGTTGATGAATTATCTCTGTAAAAGAATCGATTGAAGGAATTTCTTTAGCCGATTCATTAAGAATATATACACAGTTCTCGAAAAGCAGGGGATCGGAGTTATCAAAACCGCTTTTCTCTTTACCTGTCATCGGATGTCCGCCAATGTAATAACCGTTTCTTTTTTCCTTATCCCATATTTCCTGAAAGACCGTCTTGACACTGCAAACGTCGGTAATAATTTGATTATCTCGGATTTTATCAGCTAATTTTTCAAATGCGGTGATGGAAGCGTCTACGGGGAGGCAAATAAAAATTAGGTCGGAATCTAGAGCTTCGTTAATTGATTGTAATTTTTTATCTATCACATTCAACCGGAATGCTCTTTCAAGAATATCGTGATTATCGAACGCATTGATTTGGTAAAGCGACGAAAAATTTTTCATCGCCTTTGCGATCGATCCACCTATCAAACCCAAACCAATTATCGAGATATTCTCAATCTTCAATTATAAAGTCCTGCCAATTGCTATTGCAATGAGACGAAGTTCTTCCATCAATTTGAGGTACGTATCCGGTAATAAAGCCTGAGGTCCATCGGATAAAGCGTGTTCCGGGTCGTCGTGTATCTCAATCATAATTCCATCAGCACCGGCGGCAACAGCCGCGCGCGCCATTGGCGGAACTTGATCTCTTAATCCCGTTGCGTGTGAAGGATCGGCGATGATTGGTAAATGACTCTTCTTGTGTACTACCGGAATAGCGGAAAGATCAAATGTGTTACGCGTATAATTCTCGAATGTTCTAATTCCGCGTTCGCACAATACAACGTCTTTATTTCCTCCGCTTAAAATATATTCCGCAGACATAAGCCACTCTTCGATTGTTGCGGCAATTCCGCGCTTAATCATTACAGGTTTATCAACTCTTCCCAATTCTTTTAGCAGAGAAAAATTCTGCATATTGCGCGCGCCCAGTTGGAAAATATCTGTGTATTTATAAATTAGATCGATCTGATCCATCTGCATCACTTCTGTAATTACAAGCAGGTTATACTTATCGGCGGCATTTCTCAGTAACTTTAATCCCTCCTCGCCGAGCCCTTGGAAAGAATAGGGAGAAGTACGCGGTTTGAACGCCCCGCCTCTTAAAATCTTTGCACCGGAATCAGCTACAATTTTTGCAAGCCTGAAAATCTGATCTTCGTTTTCTACAGAACATGGACCGGAGATCATTACAATATTCTTTCCGCCAATCTCTACATCTTTGATTTTTATTATAGTATTCTCTTCATTAAAACTTCTGCTTGCAAGTTTGTAGGGCGTAGTTACTCGGTACACCTCATCAACACCGTCAAGTATGCTGATGTTGCGTGTATCGAAATTTGGTTTTACTCCAATTGCGCCAATGATAGTTCTTTCGGCACCAACAGACTTATGAATCTGAAATCCGAATCCTTCAAGATGCTTTATAACATTTTCTATCTGAGCTTCGGTAGCATTATTTTCTAATATAACAACCAATTTATTCTCCGTTTTTTAATCGTGAAATTTTTTCTCACCAGCCCGAATCGCCATCGGGATGTGATCTTCTTTTAATGGAATTGAACATGTGTAGTCCGGGCTGTAAGAGCAATAAGGACTGAAAGCCAAATTGAAATCTACATCATATAAATAATTTGGATCCGGGTTTAGTTCCATCTCAATATATCTGCCTACTCCGTAAGTTTCTTGGTTCGTGGTTCGGTCAGTAAAAGAAATTGTGTAATACTTTTCTCCGCTTTTGCTAGCCCCCTCATAAAAATTAATTATATAATCTTTTTTTTCATGATTAATCTTAAAATAACCATAACGAACCATCTTCCGTTCATCACCCTTGGTCCCCATCACCGTTACACTATCTTTGGGTGCATATTCAAATAGTTTACTCTTGAATGCATAATCGGGGTCAACATCAAAGTAATTCAGATCATGAAATTCAATTTTACTTTTTTTGTTGAAAGGTGATGATGGATCGTTTTTCATCCACTCATTTTTTGCAGCTCTCTCTTTTTCGATCTTAGCGATATAAGCTTTTTGCTCAGGTGAATAATTCTTTCCGCATGAAACTAAAAGAAGAGCAAGAATAAGAGCAAGAGCATGAGTAAGAATACGAAAAGAAGTTTCTTGCTCCTGCTCGTGATCTTGCTCGTTTCTACTGTATTTATTAAGATTTCTTTTCATTATCAATCTTCTTCTTTAATTCACTCAATTTATTTAACGCCTCGAGAGGAGTTAAACTGTTTATTGAAATATCGGAAATATGTTTACGCAATTCTTCATCTTTCATCTCAAAGAGATTGATCTGTAAATCATCTCCACCTTTCATTTTTGCAAGTTTTGCTTTCTTCATTTCATAGGGAGTTAATTCCTTACTCTCTAAGTTAGCAAGAATTTCTTTAGCACGGTTAGTTACAAAGAGGGGAAGTCCTGCCATCTGCCCTACTTGAATTCCGTAGCTATGGTCTGCTCCACCTGAAGTTACTTTGTGGAGAAAGATTACTTTATCCCCATACTCCCGGACTTCAACTTTGTAATTTTTTATTCGGGGAAACAATTCAGCCATTTCATTGAGTTCATGGTAGTGAGTAGCAAATAAAGTCTTCGCTGCAAGATTCGGATTTTCGTGAAGGTATTCCGTAATTGCCCAGGCGATTGATATACCGTCAAATGTACTTGTTCCGCGCCCGATCTCATCCAACAAAATCAAACTTTTACTAGTGGCGTTATTTAAAATATTTGCGGCTTCCTGCATCTCCACCAGGAATGTTGATTCACCGGCAGAGATATTATCGCTTGCCCCGACACGTGTAAAAATGCGGTCGACCAAACCGATGTGTGCTTCTTTTGCCGGAACGAATGAACCGATCTGCGCCATCAGAACTATCAATCCAACTTGACGAAGATAAACAGATTTGCCCGCCATGTTAGGTCCGGTTAAAATTAGTATCTGCTCATCTGCGGAAGAAAGTTTGTATCCATTCGGAGTAAATTTTTCCCCCGGCGGAAGAATTCTTTCAACTACCGGATGGCGGCTGTCAACAATTTCAATTGCATCCGATTCATCTAAAATAGGGCGAACATATTTGTATTCATCTGCACATTCGGCAAACGATTGATAACAATCGAGCATAGCAATTAATATAGCATTCTCTTGTATTGTCTCAGTTTCGGCAGCGGCGGCAATTCTAATTTGATCGAATAGTTGAAACTCCAGATTAGCAATATTTTCTTCCGCATTTAAAATTTTATCTTCATATTCTTTCAACTCGGGCGTTATAAACCGCTCGCTGTTAACCAAAGTTTGCTTGCGGATATAATTATCCGGTACTTTATCTTTATTCGCGTGACTAATATCGATATAGTAACCAAAAACTTTATTATAACTTACTTTGAGCGAAGAAATTTTTGTCCTCTCGCGTTCTGTCTTCTGAAGATTTGCAATCCAATCTTTTGCGTTGGTCGAGAGTCCCCGCATTTCATCAAGTTCAGCATTGTATCCGTGGCGTATCACTCCGCCATCCGAAATTGAAAGCGGTGGGTCATCGCTAATAGATAATTCAATCTTCTCAACCAATTTTTCCAGAGGATTCAACTTTTGATTAATTGTAACAAGCGTTTCAACTGATGTTTGATCTAAAAGTTGCTTTAGCAACGGGATTTTTTTTAGAGAAGTTTTTAAGTGAAGCAGTTCTCGCGGGTTAACTCTGCCTGTACAAATTTTCGAAACCAGACGTTCCAGATCGCCAATCTCTTTTAATTCATTCTGGAGATTATTTCTCAGCATCTTGTTCTGGAGAAGCGCCCCAATACATTCCTGCCTTTTAATAATCGGCTCTAATTTTCTGAGCGGTGCGGCTATCCATTTTTTTAACATTCTTCCGCCCATTGAAGTAGCGGTTTTATCCAGAATAGAAATGAGCGATCCTTCTCGTTCACCTTCCTGCATTGTAAACATGATTTCGAGATTTCTTTTCGTGGAGTAATCGAGAATCATATAGTCGGAAGGGTTATGCCGAGAAATCTTATTTATGTGAGTGAGATTGTCCTTCTGAGTTTCGCGTAAGTAATTAAGAGCCGCACCCGCTGCGTTGATTCCGGTTTGCATAGTTTCAATTCCGAAACCCTTCAATGTTTTTGTGTTGAAGTGATTCATCAGAAGTTCTGAAGAATATTCAAAATTGAAAATCCAGTCATCAATTTTTGTTACTCGTGCCGAAGGAACAGCTTTCTGAATTAGGGGTTCGAGTTCATGTTTAAGCTTTTTTGGAATTAAAATTTCTGCTGGGTTTATTGAGCTAAGCTGCTGAGCCATTTCCGATCGTTTCACTTCAAAAGTGGAAAACTCACCAGTCGAGATATCGCAGAACGCAATTCCGACAATTTCATCTTCTAGATAAATGGAGAGGAGATAATTATTTTTTTTGTGATCAAGCAACTTATCGGAAATTGTAACACCCGGTGTAACTACCTCAATCACATCCCTCTTTACAATACCCTTGGCGAACTTTGGATTTTCCATCTGTTCACAAACGGCAACCCTGTAACCGGCACGAACAAGTTTTGGTAAATAATTATCTATAGCATGATGGGGGAATCCTGCAAGCGGAACTTCGCCGGCGGCGCCATTCGCCCGTTTAGTAAGTGTTATTCCGAGTACCCTCGATGCGATCCTTGCGTCTTCCTCAAAAGTTTCAAAGAAATCTCCCATCCGGAATAATAAAATTGTATCAGGGTAGCTTTCCTTGATCTTTCCGTATTGTGCCATTAATGGGGTGATTGACATAGTGTGCTTATAATTTTGCGCTAAAAATAGTTTAATGGGCGGTTAGAATCAAAGTAGCTTTCATCAAATTGCCAAGTGTTCTCACTAAAGCCACTACAACTTTTTCAAAACTTTCAGAGTGATGAGATCTCACAGGAGATCAGCCGGTTCTACCTCCACGGATTTAAGGCACTTAAAGTGTGTTGTAAGGAAAATCAAATAAGACCTACTTTCAGCGTGACCTTTGAATACTCATACGTTTTCTATTATCGTCAAATTCAGATGAAATAATTGGCATACCATAAATAGTGTATAATTGGCTGTTTCGGGGGAGCCAAAATTTATCTACTTTTACGTCAGAAATACCGGAGAAATTATGTTACTCCTGAATCTAGATCGAAAAAGTGAAGTACCTCTATTCAGACAGGTCTTTCATCAATTAAAAGAAAAGATTGATAAAGATATTTTAAAGCCGGGCGATGTTCTGCCTCCGACCCGAATATTTTCCACACAACTTGGCGTTAACCGTACGACAATCTATAAGGCGTATCAAGAACTTTGGGCGCTCGGTTATATCGAAAGCCGATCTGGATCCTATTCATTCGTTCGACAACGAAGAGAGCTAATTTCTAATGACTCTGAATTACCGGTTACTTCTATTAAATGGTCGCAACGCGTAAATCCAAATGCGGAAAAAGTATTCAAAATGTTTGGAAGTATTAACTATCCATTCAGTGAATCAATAGATCAATTTGACGGAATCGATTTTGGAAGACTTCATCCCGATACTCGAATTTTCCCGGTTAAAGAATTTAAAAAATCTTTAAGTAAAGTGATCTCCGAGCAGGGGGAGACAATCCTTGACTATGGAGAGTGCAAAGGATTTTCGGACCTAAGAGAATACATTGCCAAAAGACTAAGATCGCACGGCATTTCGGTGGGTTCACATGAAATATTAATTACTAACGGAGCGCAAAACGCGATAGACCTTTTAATGAAATTGTTAGCCAAGCCAGGCTCACGCGTGTTTGTGGAATCTCCGACTTATGGAATGATCATTCCTACTCTTACATATTATGATTGTGATATTGTAGGAATACCGATGAGAGAAGATGGTGTTGATCTTGAGGCGATAGAAAAAGAATTCAAAAATGGGTTGCCAATATTCTTTTATACTATGCCCAATTTCCACAATCCAACAGGTGTTACTACTACACAAGAGCATCGTGAAAAGCTTATAGCTCTTTTCGAAAAATACCGGATTCCGATAATCGAAGATGCGTTTGAAGAAGAGATGAAATATTTCGGAAAGGTTTCTCTCCCAATCAAATCGATGGATATCAATCAGATAGTAATTTACGTGGGCAGCTTTTCTAAAATTCTTTTTCCGGGGATTAGACTTGGTTGGATTGCCGCAGATAAAGAATGCATTAACCGTCTCTCCACATTAAAACGATTCGGCGATTTAAGCTCTTCGCTTCCCGTTCAGGCGGCGCTTGCGGATTTTTGCAGGCAAGGTCATTATGAACTCCACGTTAAAAAGATTCATAAAATTTACCGTAAACGGATGATGCTAGCATCCCAGACGTTGAAAAACAAGGTCAAGAATAAAAATGTTTCATGGATTGAACCGAACGGCGGGTTTACAATCTGGCTTTCCATGAAAGGCGCTAGACTGACTTACGATGAACTTAATAACATCTTCCTTTCATGCAAGATAAGATTGGCATTGGGTAAAGATTTCTTTCCAAATTCCGAAAAGAAAAAGTATTTCAGATTATCTATTGCCAGCTTAGATGAGAAAGAGATTGTTGAAGGGATAGAGAGATTATCAAAAGCAATTAAACAAATTTATACTAACCGATAGTCTGGTAAGAATTAACGGAGGAATTATGAATTTCGAAAAGATTTTAGCCACAAGAACATCTAATATCAAGGCGAGCGCGATAAGAGAATTATTAAAATTAGCGGCTAACCCCGGCATGATTTCACTTGGAGGGGGACTGCCATCTCCAAATAGTTTTCCGCTTGACCTTATTATGGAATTGACGGACAAAGTAATTAAAAAATATGGTTCAATTGCGCTTCAATATGATATGACCGAGGGCTTCATTCATCTACGCAAAGCATTGATAGAATATCTTAGAGAAAAAGGAATATCCGCCAACCTTGAAAACATCTACATCTCAAGTGGTTCACAAGGATTTCTCGACTCAATCGGGAAACTACTTATTTCTCCCGGCGATTATGTTGCGGTTGAAGGTCCCACCTATCTTGCAGCGCTTCAAGCATTCAATGCCTACGAAGCGGAATATTTACAAATACAAACTGACGATGAAGGTTTAATCCCAGAATCGATGGAGGAAATTGTTAAATCGTACCCGGTAAAATTTGTTTATACTATCCCGACGTTTCAAAATCCATCCGGCAAGACAATAAAACTAAAAAGAAGAGAACAGATTGCCGAGATCGTAAAGAAATACGATGTTCTTTTAGTGGAGGACGATCCTTACAGCGCACTGCGTTATAAAGGGGAAGCTTTACCCACAATAAAATCGATGGCGCCGGATAATGTTATTTATGCCAGTACCTTTTCTAAAATATTCGCTCCCGGATTGAGAGTAGGTTTTTTTGTAGCACCTGAAAAATTTGGGAAATGGATGGTAATTGTTAAACAGGGAGTTGATCTCAATACCAGTACTTTCACACAAGCGCTTGCAGCCGAGTATTTATTGGGCGGCTTTGTGCCACTGCAAGTGGAGAAGATTATAAATCTTTACCGGCCCAAGCTTGGAGCAATGCTAAACGCGCTCGAAAAATATTTTCCCGGGGAGTACAAATGGTCAAAGCCGGACGGCGGAATGTTTTTATGGGTTGTTGGACCACAAGGATTGGACATGGAGGAAGTTTCCAAAAGAGCAATCGAAAAAGGAGTCGGTTTTGTCCCCGGTAAGTTTTTCTTCCCAAATCCGGATGATGGAATTGAAACGATGAGATTAAACTTTACGAACGTTACAGAGGAGCAGATAAATTATTCAATCAAAACATTGTCGGAAATGTTGAAGGAAGAAACCGAACAGCTTGTGAGCATTTAAGGAAAAATTATGAGTAAAAATTATATCATCCGCAGCTTTGAGGAAAGCGATCAAAGTAAGACGCTGATTATCTTCAACCGCTTTGCTAAAGAAAGTTTTGCGGTTTATTGTGAAGAAGAATTGCAGGAAAATCAATTTCTAAAATTGCTGGACAATGCTAAAATTATTTTAGTCATAGAGGAAAAAGATAAGGTAATTGGGTTTGGTTATATAAGTAATTATAAACCCTACCCTAATTTTAGTCATACGGGAGTTTTGACATACTTCATTCTGCCCGAATATACAGGTAAAGGAATTGGCACAAAATTATTCAACCAGTTGATTTCAAAAGGGAGAGAGATCGGTATAACAAATTATTTAGCACACATTTCTTCGAAGAATGTTCAGAGTTTGAGATTTCATGAAAAGCTTGGTTTTGAGGAAGTAGGCATGCTTAAAAATGTTGCTTTTAAGTTTGGCGAACTGATTGATATTATCTGGGTGCAAAAACAATTTGGTGAACAGTGAATCGCGGAATAATATTATCCCTTAGCGCGTATATATTCTGGGGTCTTCATCCAATTTACTGGAAACTCCTCCATGAAGTTCCTTCGATTGAGATAGTAACTCATCGAATTATATGGTCACTGCTCTTCTTTGCAATCATAATTTCTTACCGGAAGGGGTGGAAAGAAATGATCATGAAGATTGAGGGGAGTGACAATAAAATAATTTTGTTTTTGCCCGCGCTGCTTATTGGTTCCAATTGGTCTTTATATATCTGGGCAGTTAATGCGGGTTTCATCGTGGAGACTAGTCTCGGTTACTTTATCAGTCCCTTGGTTAGCGTTTTTTTAGGTGTACTCTTTTTAAAAGAAAACTTAAGAAAGATCCAGTGGCTTTCTGTTTTAATTGCTTCTGCCGGCGTAATAATCATAACATTCATCTACGGGCAATTTCCTTGGATATCAATTTTCTTAGCGGGCACTTGGGCAACTTACGGGCTGCTCAGAAAAAAATCTCCTCTCAGTTCAATAGAGGGCTTAACTTTAGAGACGGCGCTTCTTGCTGCGCCAGTTATAATCTACATTCTATATTTAACAGCTTACGGGGGAAGTTCATTTATAATGAACACCTCAACTACGATTCTTTTAATTGGCAGCGGCGTGATGAGCGGGTTGCCACTTCTTATATTTATTATGGGTGCTCGAATGATATCCCTTTCATTGATTGGAATATTGCAATATATATATCCAACATTATTACTTTTTGTGGGAGTTTTTATTTATGGTGAACCGTTGAGCGATGCGAAACTTAGCGGATTCATCTTTATTTGGATTGCTCTAATTATCTTCTCAATCGAAGGAACTTTCTACTTAAAAAGAAAAAGAGCTGCTGTTTCAACCGCGTAAACTATATCTGAATATTGAAAATTCTTCATCATGTTTGAATTTTATCTCTTTCCTAATCTCCGCGTAGCTTTCAATAGACGATTAACAGTGTACAACCAAAAGTTTAATGATACCTACCAATTGTTTATATTAAGAATGTAAACGAACCGGCTCAGAGTATAAATGGCACAAAAAAAAATAATCCTTGGGAATGAAATATTATTCGTCAACCGCTCATTTCCAAAATACGAATTCCATATATCGAGAGATGTAAGAAAAAAATATGAGATTGATGATGAATTATTCTCCATTAGCGGAAATATTATTTTTGCTGATTTCCGCGCGGTGCGAAATTTTGCTCAAAAATTGAATGAGAAGAGAGAGGTAAAAAATTACGTTTCAGCGGGCAAGGTAAACGCTGCGGGTTTGATGGACGAGATTTATCATTATCTTTTTCGGATCTACGAACTTCAAGTCAATCCCGGTGTTTTCAATAAAGCATTGAATCATCTCAATAAAAATGTTGGGGAAGAGGATACTCGTAAATTACTATTTGATTTTATCTCTCACTTTCCACCAACAGATGTGTATAAAGGAAATATCAGCGCGTTCGATTATCTAAATTCGTTTAGTGCCGACCGGTCGAATGCGGAAGTGACTCTTGAAGAATTAATCCTACTTTTTATGGCTAACTTTAACCCGGCAAATATTCAATTGATTGAACTCTTCGACGAAAAGTATCTTTCCGAAAAAAATCTTTATAATAAAATTATTTCGGAACTCGATCTCTTTTTCCAAAAAGAAGAAAAATTTGGTCCAGGTGAGAAGGATATATTTACACTTTTCAAAACTCCAATACTCAACAATCCGGATAGTATCGAAGCTCAACTCGATTTCATACTCGAGCACTATAAAATTATTCTTGACGAAAAGTTTATCCGCAAAATACTTAGCAGTAAAGATTTAATTAAAGAGGATTACATCTTAGAACACGGCGGACCGGGAGGTGCGCCAACTGTAGTGCCTCAATACAAAGGTGAATTCGGTGAGGATGACTTTTTAATCCTTGGCAAATCCGGTTATAAATATGCACTCGATAGTTCAAAAGATTATGATGAACCGGAGAATTTTACTCCCGATACCAACTGGATGCCGCGAGTTGTTGTCATCGCAAAGAACAGTTATGTCTGGTTAGATCAACTGTCAAAAAAATATGGACGCAACATAAGAACTCTGGATCAGATTCCGGATGAAGAACTGGACGAACTTGCACAATGGAATTTTAACGGATTGTGGCTGATCGGAATCTGGGAACGGAGCAGTGCATCAAAAAAAATAAAACATATTATGGGAAATATCGATGCAGTCTCTTCGGCGTATTCACTTTATGATTATCAGATTGCTTACGACCTGGGTGGTGAGTACGCTTACAATAGTTTAAATGAGCGCGCACGTGCACGTGGAATTCGACTCGCCAGTGATATGGTTCCAAACCATACCGGAATATATTCTAAATGGGTGATTGAACATCCGGAATATTTTATTCAATCAACACATCCCCCGTTTCCAAATTATAGTTTTAATGGTCCGGATCTTTCAGAAGACTCTTCCGTTCAGCTGCGGATTGAAGATGGATATTGGAATCGAAGCGATGCAGCAGTTGTGTCGCAAAGAATTGATAATCGAACCGGAGAAGTAAGGTATATCTATCACGGCAATGACGGAACGAATATGCCGTGGAACGATACGGCTCAACTCAACTTGATTCGTAAAGATGTTCGTGAAGCTGTGATTCAAAAAATATTTGAGGTCGCGCGTAAGTTTTCAATTATTCGATTCGATGCCGCTATGACTTTGGCAAAAAAACATTTTGCGAGATTGTGGTATCCCGAACCGGGACGCGGAGGCGATATTCCATCACGCTCGGATTATGCGATGACCAGAGAAGAATTTGATAAAACTTTTCCCGAAGAATTTTGGCGTGAGGTCGTTGATAGAATTAATAATGAATTGCCCGATACACTTCTATTGGCTGAAGCATTTTGGTTGATGGAAGGATACTTTGTTCGCACGCTTGGTATGCACCGTGTTTACAACAGCGCGTTCATGCACATGATGATGAAAGAAGAAAACTCAAAGTACCGCGATCTAATTTCCAACACACTCGAGTTCGAACCGGAAATCTTAAAACGTTATGTAAATTTTATGAGCAATCCCGATGAAGAAACGGCGATTAAACAGTTTGGGACTGATGATAAATATTTTGGTGTCTGTTCGTTGATGGTTACTTTACCTGGATTACCAATGTTCGCTCACGGACAGATAGAAGGATTTACCGAAAAATATGGAATGGAATATCAGCGTGCGTATTATCATGAAGTCCCGAATCAATGGCTGCTTGATCGGCATAAGCGCGAAATATTTCCGCTGATGAAGAAACGATACTTATTCTGTCAAGTTACAAATTTCTGGTTGTTCGATTTTGTTACCGATCATGGGACAGTAAATGAGAATGTGTTTGCATACACCAACAGTGAACACGGTGAACGCGCACTGATATTCTACAATAACAAGTATGAGAATACTTCCGGAAAAATTCACTACTCATCGCCGAAGTTAATGGCGAACTATAGCGGCTCTAAAGGAATCGAGACCAGAACTATCGCCGATGCGCTTAGTATCAATCCGTCACGCAAACACTTTTACATTTACAAAGAACACATTTCCAATTTAGAATTTATCAAGACCGGGAGTGATATCGCTCATAATGGGTTCAAAATAGAGCTCGGCGCTTTTAAACTGCAAATCTTTCTTGATTGGCGGGAAGTCTATGATGAATCCGGCGAGTGGGAAAAGTTAGCGTGGAAACTCGGTAACACCGGTGTAAAAAATATGTGGCGCGCCTTAGAAGAGATGAAACTCGAATCGATTCATAATGCATTTGAAAGTATGTTCAACGAGGATTCAATTGATGGTTTTATTAAGACATGCGTTCTGGAGGATGCGAAAGCTAGAGAAGAAGATCGGATCAGTTTTATTGATGGAAAATATTTTACTCTGCTGACAACCGTAAAAAATCAGTTCGCTCTTGATGCTGATCTCCAACCAATCATTGATACATTTGAGGAGGAAATCGTTTCTGTCCGAAAATTAAATCACATGCTTGATGATGAATTTGATTACAAGAAAAACTCAGTTTATAAAGAAATACATCATGCGGTGCAAATTTCACGAGATACGAATTATCATGATAACTCAATAATATTTATGTTATGGCTGATAGTCTCGAATATGAAGGAACTGTTTCCTATTGAAGGGACAATCAACAAAGAAAATTATGTTGATGTAATGCTGCTCGATTCACCTGTGAAAAGAATTTTGAAGAGATTAGGCAGAGGAGATTCTGAAATTTATAGCGAGATTAATCTTTTGAATATTTTTCACAGTGACTCAACTGACATGCTTAAAATCTTTACTCCGCAAGAATATGATGCAATGAAAGAAAATCTGGTAGATGACCTGATTGAAGTAAGAGAAAATAGTCTGTTAGAATTGCTTGCAAAAGAATCTACCAAGAAGTTTCTCGGTGTAAATGAACATGAAGGAACCTGGTATTACAGTAAGGAAAAATTTGAGGAATTACTTGATTGGATGTTTACTTTATCTAGTTTAGAATTGATGAAAGATGAAATTGTCTCGATTGATGAGGTAGCCGAATCTTTCAAAGAATTATATAAACACTTTCAAGAGATATTAGGAATTTCGGAAATGGCAGAATATAAAGTGGAATTGCTCAAAGAAAAGTTAACTATTATTAAATGATAGAGAAATAATTTGGCATGGGTTGATAAAAATAAGCTCCATAAATGCTTAATTGCCGTTTTTGATGAATCCATAAGCCATTCCTAATTAACAGAACTTGTCAGAATATCACGATTAATAATTCAATCATACCTTATCAATTACCGTTCTAAAGTATTAAATCTTATTGCTAGAAATGGAATTACGATAACTGATCTCTCCTACGATTGTATTGCAGATGCCTTTGCAAGGAATGGAGAAAACAAGTTCCATATTAAAAATTCATTTCTTCCTTAAACCAAAACATTGATGAAATAGAAGCAGTAAATCTATTTCTCGCTTATAAAAGTTTTTTGATCAAAGTCGCCGATGCTCAGTTGTCTAAACTATATTCACAATCGGACCCCTATCGGCTCAAAAATTCTTAGAAATATTAAAGATGTTGTACGGCGTTTTGACAAATATACAATAGTAAAAAGTTTAAGAGGGTTGACTTTAGTTGTAAGTAACAATGATGAATTATTTTGCAAGCCTGAATTCCCATTAGAAAAAATAATAACTGAATTTAGCATGAATGGTAATGAATCGGATACTAATTCATTATTGGAACGGTTACACCAGGTTCTAATTAATCAAAATGAATACCGGAAAAGTATTTTACTTACGGATACTGTATCATTATTCAAAAAATATTTTAGTGCTGAGATAAATGATGCATATGAAATAAATGAATTATTACTTTTATCTCCGGTTCATAATGATGGATTTGAAGAATACGAAATCATTCAAGTAAAGCAGAAAGTTGAAAACTATATCAAAGAAAAAATTTTGTTGGACTATTTTGTCAAAGGGAAAATCAATAAAGAAGAAGCTGAATCTATTTATTTAGCGATAAGAGATATTATCAATGACTGGTATTTTGGTGTTGAGACTAAGGATTCAATCTATAGTTATTTTAGTGCCCATCACCATTTAGAAAAAGAAGAATATCTAAAAAATTACAGAACTAAAGTAGAATATCTAGTAAAACTTGCACGCGATGAGTTTGCAAATTATCTGCTAAAAGAGATATGATTTTCAGCAAATGAATTAAAACGTAATAATATACATTATGGAATCAGAAAGAATAAAATGAAAAACCACATAAACGATAACGAATTAGAATTATTACTTCTTGATAAACATCGCTTATCTGCTGAGCAGTTAAGAAGTATTCAAGAACATTTAGCTAAGTGTCATTTATGCAGTGAGAATTATGAAAAGATGAAATCTTTCTATTCGTACATCGAAACTAATTCTGAAGAGCACGAAAAAAATGATTCTGAAACTGCTCAAAAAATATTAAGACAAAATGCACAGATAGAAAATGAAAAATTACTTGATGAACACAAAAGAGCAGTAGCTGTTTACAACGGCAGTTATGAAATTATTGAACGTACAAAGAAGTCCGTAGTAAGATGGATAGGAAATTATGTTGGGCATAATCCGCTAAAGTTTTCCGGTTCACTTGCACTTGTTGGTGCAATAATAGCAGTGATTCTTTATTATAAAAAACCGGAAATCAAATATGTTAACCCCACACTTGCTGTTATTGAACTGGAGTTTATCAAACTTCAAATTTAGGGAGTATATGGACAAATGTTAAGAGTGGCCTTGGAGCTTGTACTGGTAATGTCATTATTACAAAAAATGGATTAGTTTTTGGCGGATCTGGAATCAAAGGAATATAAAAATCTACAGATTTTGGAAATACTTGGCAACAAATTAATAATGGGCTGACAAGTACAAATATTGCAACTATGATTGCCGATAATTCAGGAAATATATTTGTAGGAACTCAAACAAATATTTATACTGGGATGCAAGGCAAAGGTATTTTTAAGACTACAAATAATGGTGTGAGTTGGCAAAATTTAACAAGCGGGATCACAACTGATGAGATTGCGCAACTTGCTCTAAGTTATAATGGTGCTGTGTTTACTTCTGGGGCAGGAAATCAGGCAATTTTCAAAAGTACAAATAGTGGAAGTACGTGGATTCAATTCAATCAAGGATTACCTAATCCAGCGGATGTAGGTCCGATCGGAATTACAAAATCTGGATATGTTTTTGCTGCGGTGAATAATAAAATATATAAATACATTGACCAAACAACCGATATCAAAGAGAAACATCCAGAAATTTCAACAAAGTATTCACTAGGTCAAAACTACCCTAACCCATTCAACCCGAGTACAACAATTTCATTTTCAATTCCCCAAACACAATTTGTTACGCTAAAAGTTTATGATATGCTTGGAAGGGAAGTATCAACATTTGTTAGTGAAGAAAAGCAACCCGGCACTTATGAAGTAAAATTTAACGCAAGCAATTTACCAAGCGGAGTTTATTTCTATCGTTTACAAGCTGGAAGTTTTTCTCAAACTAAGAAGTTATTGCTGCTAAAATAAAATTGGAGAATTAGTATGGACTTCCAAAATAATTCGCGCTTCAAAACACTTTTATCTCTCGGCAAAACATTATCTACTGTTGGGTGGGTAATTGTTGGTTTTGCTGGACTTACACTTCTTTTGAGTTTAGGAAGTTGTACAAGCGGTAACAAATTTGAAGGGACAATTGGTTTTATAATTGGAATACTAACTGCCGGATTTGGCTATCTTGTTGTAGCCAACGGACAAATAATTTCTTGCTTTGTCAGTATGGAAGATAACACACACAAAACTGTAGAATTATTGAATGAGTTGAAAAGCCAATTACCAAATTTTAATACAAAATAAATAAACCGGAGACGCTCGATCGAGCGTCTCAACAAAAAATTAATTCACCACCGCTTTTTCTTTTTCAATTTCTTCAGCTAACATCTTATTTATTGCTGCTGCAGCGCGTCTTCCTTCTCCCATCGCAAGAATTACTGTTGCTGCACCGAGAACAATATCTCCGCCGGCGAAAATTTTATCTACAGAAGTTTTTTGTGTCTCGTCCACAATTATGTTACCCCACTTATTTACGTTTAGCTGCGGAGTGGTCTGGCTAATCAATGGATTACTTCCATTTCCAATTGCTACAATAACTGTATCTACATCAAGAATAAATTCGCTGTTGGGAATTAGAACGGGGCGGCGTCTTCCGGATGCATCCGGTTCACCTAATTCGTACCGTACACATTCCATTTCCTTGACTCTGCCTTTATCATTGCCGATAATACTTTTAGCGTTTTGTAAGAATAAGAATTCAATTCCTTCTTCTTTTGCGTGAGCAACTTCTTCTTTACGGGCAGGCATTTCAACTTCGGTTCTGCGATAAACTACATAAACTTTTTCAGCACCAAGACGTTTTGCCATTCTTGCAGAATCCATTGCAACATTTCCGCCGCCAAGTACAGCAACTTTTTTTGATGGATAAATTGGAGTGTCCGCTTTACCTTTTTCGAAGGCGCGCATCAAATTTGCACGTGTTAAATATTCATTCGCAGAAAATACCCCGACTAAATTTTCTCCTTCGATACCCATAAACATTGGCAACCCGGCACCGGTACCAACGAATACAGCGTTGTATCCATCTTTATCCATTAAATCGGTTAACTTTCTTGTTCTGCCTACAACAAAATTTGTTTTAAACTCTACACCCATTGCTGTTAACGTTTCAATCTCTTTGTCAATAATATCATTTGGTAATCTGAATTCTGGGATTCCGTAACGTAATACTCCGCCTAATTTGTGAAATGCTTCGAATACTGTAACATGATGACCTTCTCTTCTGCAATCTGCGGCAACAACTAATCCTGCGGGACCGCTTCCAACGACTGCAACTTTTTTACCCGTAGAAGGTTTTATCTCTGGAATTGCAATTTTACCGGTGGCGCGCTCCCAATCGGCAACAAATCTTTCAAGTCTTCCAATTGCTACAGATTTATCCACATCTTTTAAAGCCTTTCCAACAGTGCAATTTAATTGGCACTGAGTTTCTTGTGGACATACTCTTCCACAAATTGCCGGAAGTAGAGAAGCCTCTTTGATTACACCAACGGCTTCATCCATCTGACCATGAGCTAGATGATCTATAAATCTTGGTATATCGATCTGAACAGGACAGTCATCAACACAATTTTTCTTTACACATTGAAGACAGCGCATTGCTTCGATGCGTGCTTGTTCTATGGTATATCCAAGGGCAACTTCTTCCAGATTATGAGAACGAATTTCAGGATCCTGCGCAGGCATTTCCTGAGCAGGAATTTTCATTCTGTCTTTGGTTTTTAATCCATCTATATTTATTAGATAATCGGCTATTAACTTTTTTGCTTCTTCCGATAATTGTTCCGGAGTAAGATGACTCATTGAAGCGCCTCCTTGTTCTTAATTTCTTGTTCGAGGAAACAACTGTGTGATTCCTTCTCTAGTTCTTTGTACGAATTCAATCGCGACATCATATTATCAAAATCAACTTTGTGGCCGTCAAATTCTGGTCCATCAACACAAACAAATTTAATATCCTTCCCGACATTTACTCTGCAACCGCCACACATTCCGGTTCCATCAACCATAATTGTGTTGAGAGAGACTTGTGTGAAAACTTCGTATGGTCTGGTAGTTTCGGCACAGAATTTCATCATTATAGGAGGACCGATAGCTATGACCATATTAGGTTTTGGATCGCGCTCGCAAATCTCTTTTAACGGTTCGGTCACTAAACTTTTTCGCCCATAACTCCCATCATCTGTGCATAGAATAAATTCATCGGCGATAGCTTTCATTTCTTCTTCAAGGATAATTAAATCTTTGTTCCTTGCGCCGATAACTGTGATTACATAATTGCCCGCATTCTTAAGTGCTTGAGCAATCGGGTGCAGAGGCGCTACGCCGATTCCTCCTCCCACACAGACAACCGTACCAAAATTTTCAATATGTGTTGGTTTACCAAGAGGTCCTACAAGTGCGGGAATTTCATCTCCAACATTTTTTTCTGATAGTTGAAGGGTGGTTTTGCCAACAACTTGAAAAATGATTGTGATAGATCCTTCCTTAACATCGGCATCGGCAATAGTAAGTGGGATCCGCTCACCGTAGTCTTCATCTATTTGCAAAATGATGAATTGTCCGGCAGCTCTTTCCTCGGCAATTAAGGGAGCGTGGAGACGCATCATGTAAACATCTGTTGAGAGTTGTTTCTTGAAAACTATTTTACTCATTAGTATTCCTATTGTTTCTTGTTGTAAGAATATTCAGATTATTAATTTGCTGGTAAAAATATGGAATTCGAGGTAATCTAAAAATGTTTTTTTTATTGATTGAAGAAGAGAGAGGTGATTAAAATTTAATTGGAAAAATGATTTCTATCTTACGGTGTAAGAACTATCGCGCAGAAGAACAACTTTGTTAGAAAAATTTCCTATCTCAAGGTTCCCAATTGCCCATTTTAGTTTTTCTAATATGCTTTTACTGTTTGGTAGTTTTAATGCTGTTACCATGATTCCTTTATGGTTTTTGAACTGTAATGGAATGGTATGGAAAAAATCTTTGTCGGTTGTAAGAAATATTGCATCTTTTTCTCTTGAGCCAGTGTGAATATCGAAGTGTCATCAATGCTTTCTAATTCTGTTAAACGTGTACTAAAAGTTTGGTGTCCTAAAGATTGTAGATAGTCTTCGGCACTTTTAGGGGAAATTTTCATCAAGAAAAAAATTCATGATGCTTTTATGTCGTAAGGAAAACTTTCAAAATCTGACAAAAAACTGCCAAATGAGATGGCATCAAATATATCTTCTTTGGTTATTTGAGGATAGTCTTTTACAATCTCATCAAAAGTGCTGCCTGTCGCAAGATAACTCAGAATATTACTGACAAGCACTCTTGTTCCTTTAATAACAGGTTTTCCGTGACATACTTTCGGATCAACTGATATTCTTGCAAACATATAAATTCCTTTAATAGGTGTTAATTAATCTAATCAAAATATAAACCGCACTTTACAAAGAATCAATCTTTTCAACACATGATTTGGCAGGTAGAGCGGATATATCAACTCTAATGGCTAAAATAAAAAGATATATCAATGCAACCGATTCACTATGTCATCTGAAGGATCGGTATGATGAATCAATTTTATTTTCATCGTTTGGAAAACTCCAATGACTAAAAAATTGCGATCTTAATTTTAAGAGGAAAGATAGATGAGATTTGCATAGGTGATGCTTTTTTTTCATGAAGATTTACAACCCAATCGCCAACAAAATAACCGATCGAAGCACCAATAATAGCGTCTGATGTCCAATGATTATCCTGATATACTCTCGAAACCATCGTAAGTATAGCTGGAACATATGCCAATATTTTTAATAAATCAGATTTCGAATTTTTAGAGAGCACTGTTGAAAGTGAAAAAGCGAGCGTTGTATGACCGGAGGGGAACGAGTGAAAATCATCATCAAATAATGTGAATGGTTTATAGTTAGCGTCACCTTTATTCGTGAATGGACGGGCTCTTCCAATTGCGATTTTTAAGAATGTTGTTATTGCGCCTGCGTATAATACTGTCTGGACGATCTCAAACCCGATTTTTTTGGAGGATGGATCATTTGCTATCAAGCCGTGTAAACCGAACGCGCCTGCAAAAATTGCAGCCGGATAAGCTTCGCCCCAAATTCTCCCAGCTTCAATTGGAATACTCTTAGAATAACTCTGATCCTTAAAAATATTTTCACGGATAGGTCGATCTGCCTGCATAATTAAAACTGTTCCGGCGCTGATCAATCCGAGTTTCATCCAATCATTGCTCTGCCATTTTGTTGGCTGCTTAATAAACTGAAATGACTCCTCTGCGAATTGAGAAATGTTGTACGCATTCTGCGAGAAAAGAGATGATTGGAAGATCAATAAAAGGAAAAAAATTGAATGAATTCTAAATTGTAAGAGGCTGATTTTGGGATCATTACTATTTGGAGAGTCAATAAAGGGCAGGAGATTCTTCGTCACTTTGTTCCTCAGATTTTTTTGGTTGAGGTATATTTGATAATCTCAGCCCGTTCAATAGTGATGAGACCTCCGCAGTTCGCCTCTTCAAAAATTTGTTCAACAACCGGCAAAAATGCTTCAATCTTTTTCTGCTCATCAACTATTTCAACAACGAAAGGTAAATCTTCTGAAAGCCGTAAAATTTTCGCCGAATGAATTCTGCTGTTTCCGCCAAATCCCATTATTCCTTTATACGCGGTTGCACCGGCAAGATTTTGCTTCCTGGCTTCGGTTACAATTTTTTCATATACGGGAACGTGAGAAATTTTATCTGACTCACCCACAAATATTCTCAATAATTTTGCTTCGCCTTCAATTTTCATAGATCACCTTGTAATTAAGTAAGCTATATAAACACCGAGAAAAGTAAGAAGAACATTCGCGAGAATATTCAAACCTGCCAAAAGAAATTCGGTGTCGCGAATCAGGTTAAATGTTTCGAAGGAAAATGTAGAAAATGTTGTAAATCCGCCGCAGAAACCGATTCCTATAAATAATTTTACGCTAGGGCTAATAAGGTTTCGCTCATCCAGACCAAATATCATCAAACCAAGGATAAAGCTGCCGATCAAGTTTACTGAGAGAGTTCCAAACGGGAAATATGGAGGAAAATATTTTTGAACTGAGGATGAAAGCCAATAACGGAATCCGCCTCCAAAACCCGCCCCTATAAATACTATAAGATATTTGAGCAATCTTTCCTCATTCGTTATGAACAATATACTGTAATTAGATTCTTCTGAAAAATAAAAAATGTAAAAAGGATGTAACTAATTTGGTAATCAGCGAGTCTAAACAATCGGATGAAACAATTATTTGGGAGAATATTATGAATCGTGTATTTGAATTAATTCTTATGAAAAGGTTAATCTTCATTATTGCCTTATTTGTGGTAGTTTCTGCTCCGTCCTTTGCAGAGGAGCTTAAACTTATTCGTGAGAAATCTTTTAGTGTGAAGGATTGGCAGAATGTTTATGTTATTGCCAGCGGCGCAGATGTGAAATTAGAAAGCTGGGACAAGCAAGAAGTCTTAGTTAAAATATTTAGTAATCGACGGGCAGAAGAAAAAATGAGATTCGATCTTTACAAGGAGGGAGAAGTTGTTAAAGTGATTGCGAAGAAAAGGGGGTCTTTCTTCAATTGGTTTGGAGGCGGTATAAGTGTGAGAATTGAAATATTGACTCCCCAAAATTATAACACTCTTGTTGAAACATCAGGTGGTGATATAAAAGTATCAAATCTAAGTGGCGGGTTTAAACTTGATACTTCCGGTGGCGATATTTATCTGCAAAATACAAATGGAAAGGTGAAAGCTGAAACTTCAGGTGGAGATATTACATGCAAGGAAGGAATTGGAGACCTATACGCTGAGACATCGGGGGGTGATATCAAAATAGATTTGAGCGATGGAAGCATTTTTGCAGAAACTTCCGGTGGAGACATCATCATTAATTATTCTGGCGTTAACAAAGGTATCAGAGCTGAAACATCCGGGGGTGATATTCATGTTAGGATACCTGCCGATTTCAAAGCAAAGGTTCATCTTGAAACAAGCGGCGGCGGAATTATAAACAATTTTGGTAATTCACGATCCGAGCGTGTAAAACGCGGAGAGATTAACGCTGAGTTTAATGGCGGCGGTGAGATTCTAAAACTGGAAACATCCGGTGGAGATATTCGCGTTGATCAAAAATAAACTAAGAAGAGCATGAGCAAGATCAAGTTTTAATATTATTGAGTGTGTTCCTATTCTTGCTCTTATTCTTACCCCCTCCCTCTAATTGGAAAAGACTCGGTTTTTAACTACTTTTTGAGAGCAATTACAAATATTCATAAGAAATCATTCACTAATTCAAGGCTGAATTATGAAATTGGATTGGGATCAATTTGTTGGAAAGACAGTAAACATTACCATGATGGAAAATTATGGCGTTGTTTACGGAAAAGAGAAGGGTGAAAACCCCACTTTTTACGAGATCGTTTTCAAAAACGGTACATTAGTTCAGGCTTTTGATGAAGGTTTACTCCTGGAATCGGCCCGTGAAGAAAAATTGTATCAAATTTTCGTTCCCCATAATTCTATTAAGTGTGTCGAGATTTTTTAATGCCACTCACTCGCAATATTATTCTGTTAGCCTCAATCTTATTTATTTCATGGTCTTCTGCAAATGCAGTCGCTCCTCAAATAAAAAGTCTTCGAGTTTATTCTACCGGCGACCAAATAAATTTTCCGGTCATCGATTATTCCGATCCTAACAACGTGTCGATCACAATAGAGTTTGATATTCAGTCGGAATTCATGCCCAGTCTGAATATCATTTTCAAATTTTGTGATGCAGAGTGGAATGCTTATGATAACGCATTTTTATTAAACCCGATGTATAATACCGAAAGAAATTTATGGTTCGATAAGTTGCCTAATAATATTCGAGGTGCACGCTGGCACTATAACGGATCTTTCCCAAATAACAATGTTACATTTCCATATTCAGGCAAATGGAAATTTTTTATTGTCGATTCCTTCAACAAGAATATAGTACTTGCTTCTGGAAAATTCTATGTGGTTTATCCTTTGGTGAAATTGAATATGCAAGTTGCCAAGGAAGGATTGCAAGGGGAAATGAAAGAGATTGCTTCATCCGGTAGAACTATTGCACTGCGGACAAATTTTCTTTTACCCGATACACTTTACCCGGCAAATGTTAAGCGGGTCGAAATAATCAATAACAGAAAATTTAATTACCCGATAGTAATTGATAGAAATTCTTATTCAGCCGACCGCTTCTTCGAATGGAATGCAGCGAGTAAGTTTTCGTTCATTGCACGAAATGTTAGACCGGGTAATGAATACAGGGCAACGGACTTGCGCGATATAGGAAAATACAACACACCACCGGTTTATGCTCATTTTGGCGGGTCTGAAACTTCAAATCTATTTACTGCAGGGAAGAGAGATTTTAATGGCGCATCATACTTGCTCAATTTTAGAAATGAACAATCGGAGTATATAAAAGTTACTTTTCGAATTCGCCCACCTGATGATATTAAATCGTCAATCTTCCTTGTCGGCTCATTCAATGATTGGAAAGTATTGCCCGAATACGAGATGTTTGATGACAAAGGTGAGATGAATCTTTCCGTTGAATTGAAACGTGGTGTACATGAATACCAATATGTTACCGGAGAGATTGTCAACGGAACTGTTGAGAATATAAATTGGGAAATTCTTGAAGGTAATTATTATCAAACGGAAAATGAGTATAGAATTTTTCTCTACTATGCTTCAGAAGAGAAGGGCGGTTATGACAAAATTATTGGATATAAAAAAATTAATACCGGAGCGTTATGAGTAAAATTAAAATCGGGGTTATTGGAACAGGACATCTTGGAAAAATTCATACAAAACTTTTTAAGGAAGTTGAAAACTGTGAATTAATCGGAATTTATGATCAAGATTTAGAACGGGCAAAGCAAGTTGGCGAAGAATTCAAAGTAAAACCGTTTGATCACTTAGAAAAACTTCTTGATGAGGTTGACGCTGTTGACATCGTTGCTACTACAAGTGCTCATTATGATCTGGTTAAAAAGGCATTTGCAAAAAAGAAACATGTTTTTGTTGAGAAACCAATTACAACACAGATCTGGGAAGCCGAAGAACTGATTAAAATTGCGGAAGAAAGTAAATTAACTTTTCAGGTGGGACATATTGAAAGATTTAATCCGGCATTGATCTCTCTCGAAAAATATAATCTCGATCCTCTATTTATTCAAACTGACCGCCTCGCTCAGTTTAATCCAAGAGGAACGGATGTAGCGGTTGTCCTGGATTTAATGATTCACGATATTGATATTATTTTGAGTTTGATAAAGAGTGAGGTTAAAAATATAAGCGCGAGCGGCGTACCGGTAGTATCCGATACAATTGATATTGCAAACGCACGTATAGAATTTGAGAATGGAGCGGTTGCAAATGTAACAGCAAGCCGCATATCTCAAAAGAAAATGAGAAAGATGAGAATGTTTCAGAGGGATGCTTATATCTCGCTCGATTTTACAACGGGTGTTTCGGAAGTTTTTCGTTTAGTCCCTCCCGATAATATGCCTGAAAATCCTTTCATGGCATTTGGGGAATTGGGCGTCGGCGACAAAAAGAAAGTTGTTGTTTTTGAACAACCCGACTTTAAAGAGGTCAACGCGCTTAAACTCGAACTTGAAATGTACGTCAACGCAATTGCGAATGGTGGAACTCCCATAGTGAGCGGCAAAGATGGATTGAAAGCTTTGCGTGTTGCGGAACTTATCATTGCTAGGATTGAGGAGTCGATAAAAAATTGCGAAAAGTTTTTCTAATATTTTCGATAGCGATTCTGATCTTATCCGGCTGTAGTGTAATGCAGATCATATCGAATGTATCCCGATTGAAATATAAAATTCACTCCGCCGAGAATTATCAACTTCTCGGAATTGAACTTGGGAATAAAAAATCTATAAAAGATTTTAACTCGCTGCAGATTTTAAAATTATCAAGCGGATTGATAAGAGGAACTCTTCCACTGACTTTTGTATTGAACGTAGAGGCTATTAATCCGAATAATGGAAGCGGGGGTTATTCTCAAACCGATCTGAATATAACATCATTCCCCTGGCGTTTATATCTGAATGATAAAGAAACAGTACATGGAAATATTACTCAACCGGTTTTTGTACCCGGCAAAGGTGAATCGGTTATTATCCCAATTCAAATTGAGTTTGATGTAGCAAAATCATTAAAGGAAAAAAATTTGGATGATTTACTTGCTCTTTTTTTACAGGTTGGCGGTGTAAAAGGGTCTACCGCAAATCTAAAACTTGTGGCTAAACCTGTTCTTGGTACTCCTTTTGGAAGGTTGGAATATCCGGAGGAGATTACAATCGTAAATAAAATATTTAATTAGGCTAAGATTTTTGGAGTAAGTAATTTTTACTCCCGATTGTTTACTGTGGAAGTATTTTTTTTATCTTAATGCGCAACTTCTAATGAATGAACATTTCATCTTCTCTTTACTTTGGGGAAAGAAGATGAAATGGAAAATAGGTCGGGGAGAAAAAGTGCATCGGCACTTTTGTTTTATTAATCATAACTTTGCGGTGAATAGAGGAAGAATTCAATCCAATATGAAGTTTATTTACTCTCTCATATTAATCTTTTTAGCTGCATCTTTTTCCGCTCAGCAGAGAGGTGAGAATTCATTGAATAAATCTGCTTCTTTGAATTTGATCAGTGCCGATTCACTCTCGCAATCCGACACAACAAAATCTAAAAAAAAATATGATGTAGATGCAGTCGTCTATTCAAGCGCGTCCGATTCGCTTATTTTTGAAATTCCGAAAAAAAAAATGTATCTCTACGGCTCTGGCGCGTTAAAATATAAAACAACAGAACTAAAGAGCGGTCAAATTTTTGTCGATTATAAAACCAATCAGCTAGACGCTTTCGGTATTAAGGATACGGCAGATACCGCAAAAGTGAAACTAAAAGAGGCTCCGCGGCTAATTGAAGGGGTCGACACATATGAGGGTGAGTTCATTAAATATAATTTTAAGACGCAGCGTGGATATATTTCACTTGCCAAAAATAAAAACAAGGGACAGAATTACACAGGGGAGGATGTAAACAAGGTTGATAAAAATACTTACTTCATTAAGCACGGTGCGTTTACCACTTGCGAAAGCGATACCCCCCACACCTACTTTGGCGCGAGCGAGATGAAAGTTATTCAAAAAGATAAAATTATAGCGCGCTGGATATTTATGTATATAGGTGGAGTTCCATTTCCGATTCCGCTTCCGTTTGCTGTATTTCCAAACGAAACCGGAAGACGGTCAGGCTTAATAATTCCGACTTACGGTCAATCGGTTGACCGTGGACAATACTTTAGAAACTTCGGCTATTTTTTAGCGCTGAATGATTACATGGATCTTTCACTCACCGGTGATTATTATTTAAAAGGAGGATGGGGTGCGAGCTCAAGATTCCGCTATGTGGAGAGATATAATTTTACGGGATCAATGAACGCCGGCTACTCGAAAGTTATTATAGGTGAACAGGATGACCCCGATAAAAAAATTCAATCCGACTGGAATCTTTCCTGGAATCATAATCAGCAGATTAATCCCACAATGCGCTTCGATGTTAATCTCCGTTTTTTATCATCGAACTATATCACTAACAATATTTATAATATTGACGATAGACTAAGACAAGATATTACTTCTAATGCAACATTTAGTAAAGTGTGGGATGAATCAGGCGCGAGTATGTCAATAAATTATAGCCGGACACAAAACATCTCAACAGGCGATTTAAACGAGTCCCTTCCTAATATCAGTTTCTCAAAATCATTTACTTATCCTTTCAAGAGAGAAAATGTTGAGTCAGTACGGGATCAGAAATGGTATGAGTTAATCGGTTATAGTTATTCCGGTCAATTCTCTAATAACCGCCGCACAACAAGGGGCAATCTGGATATTCACGGTGGGTTTCAGCACAATATATCATTAAGTGCATCGCCAAAGATTAGTTACTTCAACATTTCACCAAGTGTTAACTACACCGAAAAATGGTACAATAAACGCTTGAAAATAGAAAATAGAATTGAACAAACCGTTGACCCGTTAACCGGAGCTGCGATGTCGAAAAGTAAAATTGATACATCTCTGGTGAACGAACTGAATTTTGTCCGCACATTTAACTTAAACGTATCGGCTTCAACAAAACTTTATGGAATTTATAATCCGAATCTTTTCGGGGTTGAATCGTTTAGACATACTTTGATGCCATCGGTATCCTATATATACACACCCAATTTTGCAGACGTCAAATGGGGTTACTACGATTCATACACAGAATTGGATGGCAAAGCTGTTCAGTACGATAAATTTGGAAGAGAAATTTTCGGCGGCGCATCTTCCGGGCAAAGCCAGGCATTGAATTTTTCTCTAGGGAATGTTTTTGAAATGAAAATGGCTAAGACTCCAAATGATTCTACAAGAGAACAGAAGAAAATTCAACTACTGAATTTGAACGCGAGTCTTGGTTACAATTTTGTGGCTGATAGCTTGAAACTTTCCGATCTAAACTTGAGCTACCGCACGCAAATCGGAGACTTACTAAATTTTTCCGGATCATCCTCTTATACTTTTTACGATCAGGTTCGAGTAGTTCAGAATGGATATGAAAGTTTTCCTAAGGTTAATCAATTTCTTTCTACGAACGGGAAAGGATTTTTAAGGATGACCAATTTTGGATTTTCTATTTCAACTGCTTTGAGCGGCGATAAAATTAAAAGTGCAGAAGAGCCGGTACAGCAGCAGAAAGGCAAAACTGATCCGGATAATCCATTTAACAAGAAAGATTATTCAGCATTGTATGATGACGCTCAATCACCTGATTTATCCATTCCGTGGAATTTGAGTTTGAGTTATAATTACAATTTATCTAAACCGACTGCGGATCAATCAATATCATATTCAAATATCAGCGCAGATCTAGGTTTCAGTTTAACTAAGAATTGGAAATTTACCGTGCGCGGAAGTTATGATTTTGACCGCAAGGAAATTTCCGCACCTCAAATTACAGTTTATCGCGATCTTCATTGCTGGGAGATGAATTTTACATGGAATCCGCGCGGTTCTTATCGCGGTTTTCATTTTGAGATTCGTATGAAAGCACCGGAACTTCAGGACATAAAAGTAACTAAGTCTGGAGGATTATATTCCGGAATAAGATGAAATTAGATGGTGTGAAAAATTAGGGAAGATGGAAGATGGAAAATGGATGATGGAAGATGGAAGATGGATGATGGAAGATGGATGATGAATGATGGGATGAAGCTTTGCGACTTCTCTGCGTCCTTTGCGTTAAAGTTTTTAACCATGCTGCCTGCTTGTAAATGCAGAGATTCAGACCAAATTACTTTCTATTGACGGTGCAATATGACAAAGAAAAAATCTAGCGGAGCCAATCTGTATTGTCTTTCAAATAGGCAGGAAATAAGACCAACCCAATTCATTCAAATTCGATTAACAATTGATTCTTCAAAACCATATCTCCGGATTGAACCATTATTCTTTTTATCTTTCCTTCACGATGAGATAATAAAAGATTTTTCATCTTCATGGCTTCAAGTATCAAAAGTTGTTCCCCCTCTTTAACCCGCGCTCCTTCCTTAACATTAATATCTCTAATGATGCCTGGAATGAAGGCATTAACTTTATTCGGATCGTATTTAACGTAGGGTTTACGGGTTCTGAATTTCTTAGTTAAACGAGTTTCGTAAGAAGTATCGTCAATAATTAATTTGCCGGTTCTATTCTCTTCCATAATTAAAAAGGTGGTATCCCATGTTTTTTAAAAGGTCGATGTTCTTTTTTCTGTTTGGATAATTGCAAAGTCTGAATTAAAAGTTTTCTGGTATCTGCAGGGCTAATAACAGCATCAATGTAACCGTTAGCTGCTGCGACATATGGATTTGCGAATTTTTCGGTGTACTCGGCCACTTTTTGCTTTCTCATTTCATTCGGATCCGAAGCGCCTGCAATTTCGGATTTAAAAATTATATTTGCTGCACCTTCCGGTCCCATTACTGCTATTTCTGCTGTTGGCCATGCAAAAACGAAATCGGCGCCAAGATGGCGTGAACACATTGCTATATAACCACCACCATAAGCCTTTCTCAAAATAACCGTCATTTTAGGAACTGTAGCTTCACTGTAGGCGTAAAGAATTTTTGCGCCGTGTCTAATTACTCCCGCGTGCTCTTGATCTACACCCGGTAGATAACCCGGAAGATCTACAAGAGTTAGAAGTGGAATGTTGAACGCATCACAGAATCTTATAAATCTTGCGGCTTTATCGGAAGAATCTACATCGAGTACACCGGCGAGAACAAGCGGCTGATTTCCAACTATTCCAACCGTCTCACCATTAATTCTGGCAAAACCAATAACAATGTTTGCCGCCCAATGCTCTTGAATCTCCAGAAAATCAGAATCATCCACCATCGAGAAAATGATATCTCTAATATCATAAGGCTTGGATGGATCTGAAGGAATAATTCTTTCTATATCAAAATTTGATTTAGGTTTTTTGGCTGGAAATGGATTTGCTTTTTTCTGATTATTCCATGGGATAAATGAGCATAATTTTCTGATCTGATCGAAGCATTCCAGCTCAGACTTCGCAAAGAAGTGTGCGTTTCCTGTAATCTCGCTTTGGATTCTTGCTCCGCCAAGATCTTCCATTGAAATCTCTTCGCCGAGCACAGTCTTAATTACTTCGGGACCTGTAATAAACATTTTGGAAATTTTATCAACCACAAAAACAAAATCGGTTAAAGCGGGAGAATAAACCGCTCCTCCGGCGCAGGGACCAAGTATAACAGAGATTTGAGGTATTACTCCTGAGGCTAAAGTGTTTCTATAGAATATTTCTCCATATCCAGCAAGTGAGTTTACACCTTCTTGAATTCTTGCCCCGCCGGAATCGTTAATACCGATCAAAGGGATTCCCATCTTAATTGAGTGATCCATTATCTTAGTTATTTTCCGGGCGTGCGCCAATCCTAAAGAACCTCCGGCGACAGTAAAATCCTGGGCAAAAATACAAACCGGATGACCAATAATAGTTCCGGTGCCGGTTATAACCCCATCGGCTGGCAGGTCTTTTTTGTCCATCCCAAAATCTTTTCCTTCGTGCCTAACAAAAAGATCAAATTCAAAAAAGGTATCGGCATCAAGCAGCGTGTGAATTCTTTCACGTGCTGTCAGCTTTCCCATCGCGGCTTGTTTTAAGTTTGCCTTCTCTCCGCCCCCAACTTTTACTTTATCATATCTAAATAAGAAATCTTTTAATTTGCTAAGGATTGACAATGCTTCCTCACTTTTATTCTTGAAATCTGGAATTATCTAGAAAACAACTGTACTAACATAGTGATAGGACGGTTAACAAAAAAAAATGGTTCGACAACGAGAAAAGTAAATCTAAATTAATTTTATGTCACGTAAGAATGGTAATGTCTCTCTAGTCCTGTTCACTAATTCTATCTCAATCTCTGTTTCTATAACTGCTTCGGCATCGGGGGCTATAACAATCTCATTTCCCATCGGATCAAAAATCGCACTGCAGCCGTTGTATTGATTGCCGGGATCGTTTCCAACTCTATTAACTCCTATCATAAAACATTGGTTCTCGATCGCGCGGGCTCTGAGAAGGGCTTTCCAATGTTCAATTCTGGGAACAGGCCAATTAGCAATGTCGATTAAAATTTCTACTCTCTCTTTTGCATAAAGACGAAACATTTCTGGGAAACGAAGATCATAACAAACACTCAAGCCAATTTTTATCTGATTCAACTTTGTTATTACTATCTCTTTGCCAGGAGAGTATGACTGGTCTTCGGCGGCTTTAGTATAAGGATGAATTTTCCTGTATCGCGCGCGTATTAATCCCAGATAATCGAAATGTACCAGCGAGTTATATATAGAATTACCATCACGCTCAATGATTCCCGCAAAGAGATCGGTTTTCAATTTTTGTGCGAGATGCATAAAATACTTTGTACCGGTTCCGTCAATCTCTTCGGCAAATTCTTCGGCTTTCATTGTAAATCCGGTTAATGTCATTTCGGGAAAGATGAGAAGATCAAATTTTGAGTCGGTGGATTTAATTATCTCTTCGATTTTCAAAATATTTTCTTCCGGCATTTCCCAAACCGGTGAGTATTGAACCAAACCAATTTTCATTTTAACTCACAATTCTTATTTCCGATTTCTTACTACTTATTTTTGCTTCTCCAATTCTAAAATAAATAAAAAATGTCTTTTATGACTATAATTTTTAATTTGCAGCCGGATCAATCACTCATCTGAGAAATATACTATGCTCAACTATATCTGGCTCGCGTTACTTTTCCTTGGAATAGGAACAGCACTAATGCTTGACGTTTCAAATCAGACCAATAACAAGTACCGTAACGGCGAACAGATTGGAGCCGTTGTTTCTTTCGATTCATCATTGGCAAAGAGCGGTAAACCATTCGATGCTCTACTTAAAATATCTTCCGCATCATTTGGAAAATTTTACGGTTCCGTTCAAAAAAATGAGATCACCCAGCCTGTAAAATTGAATTATAATAAAAAAGATAATAGCTATTCGGTTTATTTCACCTTGGATGAGAGATCCCCGGCGGTGTGGAATGAAATGGCAAAAGTTTCCGGAGAAGAAAATGATCTAAGCGGTTTCCTTTTCTTGAATGACATAGCCGGTACAAATTCATTCAATGCAAAATTAACTTTGGAAAATATTTCTTTTGCAAAGATGAAAGAGGTAACAAACTCAGCTATAGATTACGCCGGTAAGGCTGTGAATATTGCGATAGGGCTAATAGGAATTATGGCTCTCTGGTTAGGAATTATGAAGATCGCTGAACAAGCGGGGCTCATTTCGATAATTGCTAAATCGGTACGACCAATAACAAAATTTTTATTTCCCGAGGTGCCTCACGATCATCCTGCTATGGGTTCGATGATAATGAATATCTCTGCCAATATGTTGGGACTTGGAAACGCAGCAACTCCATTTGGACTTAAAGCCATGGAAGAACTTGAGCAGTTAAATCCTGAGAAGGGAACTGCAACAAATGCCATGTGCACATTTCTTGCCGTTAATACCGCCGGGTTAACTTTAATTCCAGCCACAGCTATTGCTGTGCGCGCGGCTGCAGGCAGCAACGATCCAACTATTATAATAGGTACATCAATTTTTGCCGCATCATGCGCTACAACAATGGGAATTTTATCCGCAAAAATTTTAGAAAAATTTCCAATGAGTTTATCCGACGCAAAGCAACATTTGAAATCAAGTTGGAAATTTTTTGCTTCTCTATTTTCGATTATCATTTTAATTGTTCTTCTCGCCGCGTCCGGAATTTTATCTCTACTTTTTTCAAAACTGACTTTTATAAATGCCGAAGGATTAAAAACAGTAATTCAGATTATTTCTACTCTTGCCATTCCATTAATAATAACTGCATTTGTGCTTTATGGGGTTGTGAAAAAAGTAAAAATATACGAAGTGTTTGTTGAGGGCGCGAAGGAGGGATTTAACGTAGCCCTTAGAATTATTCCCTATCTTGTTGCGATGCTGGTTGCAATTGGAATTTTCCGTGCCGGCGGTGCAATGGAATTTCTAATTATGATTTTATCTCCGGGTACAAATTTAATTGGAATGCCCGCCGAAGCATTGCCAATGGCTTTGATGCGTCCGCTTTCCGGAAGCGGCTCAATCGGTATTATGTCGGAAATTATATCTGTCCACGGACCCGATTCTTTCCTTGGGATTCTCGTCTCGACATTCATGGGAAGTACCGAAACAACATTTTATGTCCTTGCGCTTTACTTCGGATCGGTCAGTATTAAACGGACGCGCCATGCAGTAGCCGCCGGAGTTCTAGCCGATATCGCAGGCATTCTTGCAGCGTTATTTATTGTTAAACTTTTATTTGGATGATATCATTTCACTCACATTACGCAGTCTTTGTTTATACAAGCTTTCTCTCGTAGGAATGCTTTCGTTATTAATCTTAATCATAATCTTGATCTTCTTGAGGGTTAACGGCAGATTAAGATTAGGATTAAGAGCACGCTCAGAACCGGTCATATTTTTTGCATAACATGGGTAAGTTACCTTACGCAGTTTATAGACTTGGCGCTCTTGGCGTGGGAAAAAACAAATTTCACTCTGGCATAGCCATCCCTATGGGAAATGACCGCCAAGATAGCAAACTATGGCAGGCAGGCGCAAAGGTCGCTCCTGAAGAGATGGCTATGCCAAAAGAAATGATAACTGAATAACTTTCGTGCGTAAGGTGTATTTCTAATTGAATTCCGTCCTTTCAATCCCTATTTTGCACTACAAAAAATTGTGAGTCTTATGCGAATTGGAATACCGAAAGAGACATTTCGCGGCGAAAAAAGGATCGCGTTAGCCCCTGCAGGAGTTCATACTCTCGTTCAATCGGGGCATTCAGTATTTATAGAAGCAGGTGCGGGAATTGAAAGTCATTTTACAGATGAAGGATTTCAAAAACTCGGTGCCAATATTGTCTATAACGCAGAAGAGGTCTATCAACGGGCTGAAGTGATTGTCAAAATCGCGCCATTAACTGAGAGCGAGGTTGATCTTCTCCAGGATGAACAAACTGTTTTCTCATTTCTGCATCTCGCCGTGGGTAAGAAAAATATTATTGAAAAACTTCTTAAGAAAAAAATTACCGCCATTGCTTACGAGTTAATAGAAAAAGACGATCACTTTCCAATTCAGCAATCGATGAGTGAAATTGCCGGGCAGCTCGCCGTTCAATTAGGAGAAAGATTTTTAGGAAGTGATATTCCAAACAGCCGCGGTATCTTAATGGGAGGAATAACAGGCGTTTCACCTGCCGCTGTTGTAATACTTGGTGCCGGCGCCGTTGGCTTTAATGCCGCCCGTGCCGCATTTGCAAGAGGGGCGCATGTAATTGTTCTTGATAAAGATTTACGCAGACTTAGAAGAATTGGAACTGACATCTCAAAAAATATTACTACTGTTGCAGCCAATCCGTACACACTCGCTCGCGGAACCAAGTTTGCAGATCTATTAATCGGGGCAGTTCAGATGAAGGCAGAGAAAGCTCCACATTTGATAACCGAGCAGATGGTGAAAACAATGAAGAAAGGTGCGGTCATTGTGGATGTTTCAATTGATCAAGGTGGGTGCATTGAGACAAGCCGACCGACTTCAGTTTCCGATCCAATTTTTTATAAGCACGATGTAATACATTATTGCGTTCCAAATATACCGTCGCTTGCATCTAGAACCGCTAGTTACGGTTTAACAAACGCTTCGATTGAATATATTATGGAAATAGCCGATCATGGTTTAGCAAACGCATTACTTGGCGACTTAGGATTAGCAAAGGGAGTATGCACTTATAACGGATTCTGTTCAAACGAAAACATTGCTGAAGCGTTTAATATAGAGTATAGGCGTCTTCACATATTTTCCACAAATTGAGAAATTAAATGACACTCACAGAAATAAAAATTGGTAAGCCGCCACACGCTCCATGGGTTAAAAGATACAATTCGCGTCTTGTATCGGCTGATGACGCTGTTAAAGTTATTAAGTCGAAGGACAAAATAATTATTCAACCTGGATGTTCAGCTCCTTTCGATCTGATTAACGCAATGGTTCGTAGAAAAGATGAATTGCGCGATGTTGAGATTTACCACATACTTATAGTTGGCGACATCCCTTATGCAAAACTCGGAATGGAAAAACATTTCAAGCACAAAGCCTTTTTTATAGGTCCAAACGCACGCGGTGCCGTTAACGAAGGGAGGGCGGAGTTCATTCCGATTTTTCTATCTGAAGTTACAATGTTATTCAAACGCGGAGTTATTCAGGCTGATGTCGCGCTGATTCATGTTTCTCCACCGGATGAGCATGGTTTCTGCAGTTACGGAATTGATGTAGGCAATATTAAAACACCGGCAGAAAAAGCAAAATGCGTAATTGCTCAGGTGAATAAAAATATGCCACGCGCACTCGGCAATAGCTTTATCCACGTGAACAAAATAGATTTTATTGTGGAGGTTGATGAACCGTTAAAAGAATTGCCGCAGGTAGACCCCGATGCCACCCCGGAGATGTTAACGATATATGATCAAATTGGTCAGCATGTTGCAGGAATGATAGAAGATGGCTCAACACTTCAGATGGGAATTGGAGCCATTCCGGATGCGGTTCTAAAATATCTTCATCATAAAAATGACCTCGGCGTTCACACGGAAATGTTTTCCGATGGATTGATCGAGTTGGTTGAAGAGGGAGTAGTAAACGGTGAAAGAAAAACTCTTCATCCGGGAAAAATAATTGCAGGGTTTGTGTTGGGAACTAAACGTTCTTATAATTTTATCGATAACAATCCGATCTTCGAATTTCATCCGCAGGAATATGTTAACGATCCGTTTTTAATTTCGAAGAATGATAAAATGGTGGCGATTAATTCCGCAATCGAAATTGATCTCACCGGTCAAGTATGTTCCGATTCGATCGGGACAAAATTTTTTAGCGGCATAGGCGGTCAGGTAGATTTTGTGCGCGGTGCGGCACATTCGGAAGGGGGCAAGCCGATTATTGCATTGCCCGCAGCAACTAAAGACCTAAAGTTTTCTAAAATTGTTTCGACTCTAAAGCCTGGAGCCGGAGTTGTTACCTCGCGAGGTGATGTGCATTATGTTGTAACCGAATACGGAGTTGCCTATCTGTTCGGGAAAAGTATCCAGGAAAGAGTACGGGCTTTAATAGATATATCGCACCCGGCATTTAGAAATGAACTTACTGAGTTCGCTAAAAAAACTTATCACATTTAAGCAGACTAATTATGGTTGCCATTATTGGGGATATTCACGGCTGTTATTATACTTTAGCCGAACTTTATAAAAAAATTATTTTGTCCTATCCTTCTATTCCTATTTACACTGTCGGTGACTTAGTAGATAGAGGGAACCACAGCTATGAAGTTTTTAATTTTATCATAGACAATAACATCATCTTCACACCCGGCAATCACGATTATATGTTCTATCATTTTTTCAAAGATCCGCAAAGCGTTTTTGCCCGGTCCTGGTTTTTCAATGGCAATGAATCGACTCTTGAATCGTATGAAAACAGGGAAACGGAAATGTTCAAACACATCGACGCAATTAAAACCGCTCCCCTTTATTATAATTTGCCCGACTGCTTTATCTCTCATGCAGGAATTTCATCTCAATACGAAAAATATTTACCTTCTAATTTCCGTTTGAGTCTCGATCTTCTGGACTCATTTATTAAGAATGACTTACGGGGCGACAGGGGAATCTTATGGACGCGCGACCCGCTGTTGAATATCGGTAAGCTTCAGATAGTTGGGCATACAACTAAGCATGAAATTACTCTAGTTGAAGATTCGAACACAGTATATATAGATACCGGAGTATTTTTGGGAAATAAATTAAGCGCGGTAATAGTTCACGAGAATCGGATTATTGAGACAGTTGAAGAAAAAACTCACATGGATGATATTATTAAGAATTAATTTTTGCAGTAAAATAAGATTAAGAAATTGACGGACAATTTATTGCAGAGAGCTTTCTACCAGTCTGTAATATTTTCATGATCTACTTTAGTTTATAAGCAAAAAATAATTTTATAACTTTGCACGCTCTAAATTGATGAGCCTTAGTCACCTCAAGTTTAAAAGCTCTGTGTGGAGAGTTGCTGAGCGACTAAAAATTACCCAAAAAAAAGATTGCCATTTGGTTATTTTTTAATAAATTTTGATTATAAAAAAGAGGAGGATTATAGATATTTTTTACAATTAACAATTATTCGTGAGATTACCATTTCTCCTCAACTCAAAAATAACTTAAAGCTGGGATTCAAACTTTTTTTGGTTCCCTTTTTTATTATAAGCATTTCTGTTCTTCTAGGATTTAGGAATTTAGAACACACAGAAATAGACAAGCAGCTTCAGGTTGAATCTTGTTTCGATTTACTCTCCATGGTAAATTCTTCCTCTAACAGCTATAAAATTCCATTAGACAAACTAAATATTCAGTCGCGCGGAGAAGTTGCCATCCCCCATTCGACGGAAAAGTTTGTTGCCATTCCGGATTCTACAGTTAAAGTAAAAGAAATTGCCTCTGATTCTACTTCTACAAAAAAACAAATTGTTTCTCCCGATTCTACGGTGAAGATTAGAAGTAATATCCACCCGGATTCAATGGCAACATTAATTGCGAAGGATAGTTTAAAATCCACCCCGGTTTCAGGTGTAATAATCCATGATTCAGTTAAATCAAAAATATCGATCGCCGATTCATTGCGCTTCAGATCAAAACAAGATTCTCTTAAACGAATTGAAGCTATGGCTATAGATTCAACCTACCGGTTAAAATATTTTAGATACCACCGTGAAGATTATCCAAATGTGTTATTCAGAAAGAAAAAACAATCCAGTTTTTTTGTACGACCTTCCGAGGGAGTTATATCTAGAATTGAATTGATGGATTCAACCGGTTCACTGGTAACCATCAAAGAGACGATTGGCGGCTCTCCTTTCCGTATACCGCTTAAAATTCCATTTGAGGAATATGTAAAACTCCGGCTCGATGCGATTTCGAGAGAAACTTGGGAAGCGAGAGCTTACGAGTATAAATTAAAAGAATCGAAGAAAGATCTTAATCAATTAATTACAGATCTAACTAACATTGATATACCGTTACCAAGTTCTCCTCTGTTAAGTATTTTTGGTCGCCCTAATATTAATCTCAAGATAAACGGTCAGGTAGATATACATGGTGCTTGGCGTAATGAAACTACTACAGGTATTACAACATCGGCTTTGGGTAATACGCGCAATGAACCCGACTTCAAACAAACTGTGCAAATTAATTTGGCGGGTACTATAGGGGATAAACTTACTCTCGGCGCAGATTGGAATACTGAGCGGCAATTTCAATATGAGAATCAACTAAAATTAAAATACATCGGCTTTGAGGATGAGATAATTCAGAGTATCGAAGCCGGAAACGTTTCTCTTCAAACCTCACCTCTTATAGGCGGCAGCGAAGCTTTGTTTGGTGTCAAGGCTCAATTTAAGCTGGGACCTTTTTCTTTGACGGCACTCGCGTCTCAAAAGAAAAGTGAAATCAAGGAGATGTCGGTTAGCGGAGGAGCGAAATCTCAAAAATTTGAAATTCACGCTTATGATTATTCTCCCAACCATTTCTTCATTCATGAAAAATACGCTGATCCGGTTGTCTTCAATAATTATTTCGGTAATCCGGTTCCCAACCAGAATAAAACACTATATGTGAAAGATATTCAAGTATGGAAAACTATAACCGGTCTTTACACTCCTAATGAAAGAAAGGGAAATGCGTTCATCGATCTTTCGAGTCGTTCTTTAGGGACACTTTATGATAATAGTCAGTATCGAGACAGCACAATAGATTCTCAACCGGGCATTAAGGAAATTGATAGAAGATTTATTTTGCTTCAACCGGGAACAGACTACGAATTGCATCCGGAAACCGGTTTCATAACATTCAAGACACAAATACAGCAACAGGACGCTATTGCTGTAGCTTTCCGTCAGGAGGGAAACCCATCTTCTCCTAATGATGATATCTATTACGGCGAATTTATTAATGATTTACAAAACACAAATATCACCCGCTTAGTTCTTCTTCTTGTTAAGCCTCAAAATTTACAACCGGACTTCAAAAAAGCATGGCAGTTGCAGCTTAGAAATATTTATCCTGTCGGTGGACGTGATGTGAAAGAAGAAGGATTTGTTCTCGATATGAATTACCGTATCGAAGGGCAGGAACTGCAAAATAATTATAAAGGAATAAAATTACTTGAAGCTTTTGGTCTTGATAAAACAGATAAGAGCGGAACCAGCACTCAACCCGATGGGGCATTCGACTTCTTCCCCAATCGTACAATCTTCCCGAGTACCGGTGAAATCATATTCCCCGTTTTGCAGCCATTCGGAAAAGATTTTCCCGTTGGCAAGTTGCCGGACTCTCTAAAATATCAGGCTATCTACGATACTACCGTAACGTTCGCCAAGCAGGATCGTACAAAAGATAAATTTGTTCTTGCCGGTGAGTATTCCGCGGCGGTAAGCTCCGTTTATAATATCGGATTCAGTGCCGTGGAAAATTCGGTTAAAGTTCTTTTGAACGGACAACCATTGAAAGAGGGGGTAGGGTATACGGTTGATTACAATTTAGGTCAGATTTTAATTAGAGACGATAAAGCACTTGTACCGGGTGCAGATCTAAGAATAACTTATGAACAGAATGACCTCTTCCAGCTTGCCTCCAAAACCTTGCTTGGATTGCGCGGACTTTTCGAATTTAACAGAGAAACCACATTGGGATTTTCTTTCTTGAATTTGAATCAGCAAACATTGAGCGACAAAGTAAGAATTGGTGAAGAGCCGATGAACAATTCTATTTATGGGTTTGATTTTAGAACTAATATTAATCTGCCCTTCATTACAAAAGCGCTGGATAAAATTATTTCTACAGCGGTTCCATCTTCTTTTTCTATGAGTGCTGAATACGCTTATATAAATCCGGATCCGAACACAAAGAAGAGTACCATTTCCAGCGATGATGGTAGAAGCATTGCATACGTAGATGACTTTGAAGGTGCCAAAAGAATTATCCCGGTAGGCATTGGATATGGTCAGTGGCACGATATAAGCGTTCCTCTAAATCTTCCTTACATTGGTAATCTCGACCAATATGATATCAATTTTCAAAAAGATGTTCAGATGAACTATAAGGCAAAAACATATTGGTTCAACCGAACTCCTTCCGATGTTACGGTGAAAGATATTTATGGTGAGAGAAAAAAAGCCGCACCGGATGCTTCTCTTATTCCTGCTCTTGATCTTGTCTTTGATCCTGCTTTACCCGGAGCTTACAATTACGTTCCCAATCTCGGCTCTAAATTCAAAAATTGGGGCGGATTTATGAAGACACTTTCTTCTACAGCTAATAATTTGATAGAGGAAAATATTGAATTCATTGAGTTCTGGTTAAACGCAGTGGATCCTCCGAAAGATTTAAAAATAAATATCGATCTCGGTCAGATCAGCGAAGATGTGATTCCAAATAATAAACTTGATACGGAAGATAAAAATTCGAACTCACTTGTTGATGAAGGTGAGGATACAGGTATTGACGGCGTTAAGGATTTTGAAGAATCGTTTTATAGTGCTGCCAACCCGGATCCGAGTAACGACAATTATTCATTTCAGCTAACACAAAATCCCGATTACTCAAGAGTCAACGGGACTGAGGGAAATGCCGTGGCAATCGATAAAGGCAGGTTGCCAGATACCGAAGATCTAAATGGTAATTTTACTCTTGACCGTACAAATAGTTTTTTCCGTTATGTTGTACCAGTCGATACCAACCGCGCCATTAATAAATTTGTGCAGGGAGGCAATCCAAATTCCGGCTGGTATCTTTACAGAATTCCTTTAAAAGATTTTATAGCCGAATTTAATAAACCAAGTTTTTCCGTAATCGAATTTATTCGTGTTTGGGTTTCCGGTGTTTCAGAACCGGTTCATATAAGATTTGCCGAGATGAATCTTGTCGGAAATCAATGGCAGAAAGTTTTGTATCCTCCTAAAATTACTCTTGCTGATACCGTACTTACTGTCTCCACAATAAACATAGAGGATAATCCGGAGTATAAATCGCCGCCGGGAGTTTTTCAGGAAAGAGATAGAACACAACCTAATTACGATATCTATAAAAATGAACAAGCACTTAATCTTATCATAAAAAAACTTGATGACGGAGACAGCCGCGAAGTTGTTCGGTATCTTTTCAAACCACTTGATGTTTTTAATTATAAAGAGCTGAAATTATTTATTCACTCCGATAAAAATGAATTGCCCGGATCGGTTTCCTACTTTGATCCTACAAATCCGAATAATTATGCTTCCGAAGTTTATCTTCGCTTCGGCTCGGACTCTACAAATTATTATGAGTACCGGCAACCGGTTAGATATAATCCCATGCCGGCAGATAACCCAGGATGGGATGAAGTTAGCATGGTGTTTGCGCAGCTTACCGCTATTAAACAAAAGCGAGACTCTCTTGCTTCAAGATCTCTCTATACCGTTGCTGTCCCCGGGAAAGTTGGGCATACTTATGGCGTAAGAGGAGAACCAACATTAACCAGAATAACATTTTTTAAGGTTGGAATCATTAATCCTTCTGGAAAGGGAAGACCCAACGAGGCTGTTTCGGGAAGTGTATGGATTAATGAACTGCGCGTACTTGAAGCCGATGCTACGCCAGGGTGGGCTTACAGCGGAAATGCTTCCTTAAAATTGGCTGACCTTTTAAGTATCAGCGGAAATGTGAGTCAGAAGAATCCCTACTTCCATGGTCTGGCTGATAGATTTGGAGGAAGAGATGATCAGATGAACTGGGGAGTAGCTGTTGATCTTGACGTCCTAAAATTATTACCGGTGAATCTATCCGGAAGTAATCTAAGAGTATCCTATTCCAGAACTGAACAGAAAAGCAGTCCGTTATATACGCCTGGTAAAGATATAAAAATCTCGGAGGCGCAGAATCAAGTACGGCAAGCTTTAATTGAAAAGAATACTCTCACTCCCGAAGAGATTGAAAAAGTTGTGGCTGGTTTGAAAGATGATGCTCAAACAGAAAATATCTCTGAGACATGGACAGTATCAAATATCAAAATAAAAATTCCGACAGATCTTTGGTATATAAGAGATACATTCAACAATCTCAGTTTCTCATTCAACTACAATAAATCAAGAGGCAAGTCACCATCTGTTCTAGCAAGTAACAGCTGGATCTGGAATGCGAGCGCGAGTTACTCTGTTAATTTTAGTCCCGAACTTTATTTTAAGCCGGTTGATATTCCGATAATCGGAAGTCTCTTCGATCTATTTTCCGACTATCGCGATGTGAAAATTTATTTTTTACCTCAATCATTCAGTACACAAATAACTGCAAACAGAAAACGAAATTTCACTCAAAACAGAACTGCCACTACAATTACTCCGCCAAATATTTTGAGAGATTTCACCTCTACAAGAGGCGCCGGTTTTAATTGGTCTATTACCGAAGGGGGATTTTTGAATCTCTCTATGAATTATAATTTTGATGTTTCATCAACCCTAGCCTATCTGTTAACTGTTGATAAAGATATTGAAAGATCAGAAAGTGAAATATGGCGAGATATTCTTGGCGGAAATCTCTTCGGAAAAGATTACGGCTACAAGCAATCACTCGATATAAAAACAAATCCGAAACTTCCATCAATCTGGGATTTGAACCGCTTCATCACAATCAACGGTGGTTATTCAGTTAATTATAGCTGGCAAAACAATTTTACACAAGGTAGTTTAGGAAGAAGCGGAGGATATTCTAATAGAATTAATCTGGGACTTTCTGTTCGGGTGAAATCCATTTTTGCGCCATTATTTAAGGAAGATATTTCTGCTCCGTCACAAGTTATTCAACCGGAGAGCGGAAAAATTGGTGGGCGAGGTAGACCACGTTCCTCTCAACAAATAGTTAAACCAATAAATGAAGATTCTATTGCTGTTCTTCAAGATTCAACTATACTTGCCACCGATTCTACCGCAATTGCGGTAGAGGATACAGTTAAGAAGGGTCCAAGCTCAATACAAAAATCATTGGAGTATTTGAAACTTGGTTTAAAGTGGCTATTGCTTGATTATGATAATGTTTCGATTACGTTTTCACAATCAAGTTCTTATGTTGGCGGTGGTCTCGAAGGGGAAGGAACCGGATTTAATAATTTCTGGGGATTCGCGCAAAATAATTCTAAAGGTCCATCCCGTTTGTTTATGCTGGGTCTTTCAAACGATTTGGGACGGCGCGCCCCGTTTGGAAATTTGCAGGATAGCTATACACAGAAAAATGATGTCACTTTTAAGACACAACGACCTCTCTGGGAAGGAGCGCAATTAGATCTTACCTGGTCGGTGGGTTGGAGTATGAACAAAGGTATAACAATTCAGACAGACTCACTCGGTGGTGTGCAAATATCAAATATTCTTGCTACCGGTATGCTCGATAGATCATTTTTAAGTTTGCCACCAACACTAATATTTTCTTTTTTAGGAAACGGAATAAAAAAAGTTAGTGAGCTTTATAATCCAAAAGCGGCTAACCCGGGACAAAATCTGTCCGATGCATTCGTAAATGGATTTGAAACTTTCTCAATTCTCTCTAAAATTCCATTATTAGCAAATTTTGCAAAATATATTCCACGACCGAATTGGAATTTTACATGGAACGGATTAGAGCAATACGCCATATTTAGTTTTGCAAAGAGAGTTCAGATTACCCACGCCTATATTTCAAATTACAGTGAAGGGTGGAAGATTAATCCCGATGGTGTTCAGGAAACCCAGACACAAAGAATTGATTATGCCTTCGCGCCGTTGTTTGGTCTTACGATGAATTTTGACCAGTTTTTAGGTGGTACTTTTCAAGGGAGCGCGCGATTCTCTACTAAATCATCATTTAGTTTGGGTGTATCTACAAGAAATATCACTGAGGCGTATAATCGCGATATAAACATTTCGGCAAGTTTTATGAAATCCGGATTTGATCTTCCTCTCTTCGGAATATCATTAAAGAACGATATTGAAATTTCCTTCTCATATACAAGCGGTAAAACCTCAAGCGTAATTTTTGATATGGAAAAATTCAGAGAGAGCGGAACACCGCAGGAAGGTAAAACTAACACTACAATTGAGCCGAAAATTAGATATGTTATGAGCCAACGTGTTTCACTTACAATATTTTATAGACGAACCAGCATCGAGCCCGAGGGCGCTTCAAGAATTCCTCCTACAACTACAAACGAAGCGGGTGTTGATGTTCGAATTGCGATTCAATAAATCATCCGGTTGATTGCCGTTATATGAAAAAAAATAAAATTCTTTGGGTCGATGACGAGATAGAACTTCTCCGCTCGCACATAATATTTCTTAATGAGAAAGGTTATGAGGTATCAACTGTAACAAATGGCGAAGACGCTATCTCAGAGGTTAAGAACAACCAGTTTGATCTGATTTTTCTTGATGAAATGATGGCTGGTATGGGCGGACTTGAAACTCTTGGAAGAATAAAAGAAATCGACAACAATATTCCAGTTGTGATGATAACCAAGAGTGAAGAAGAATCGTTAATGCATGACGCTATCGGCAGTAAAATTAGGGATTACCTGATTAAGCCTGTGCTGCCATCTCAGGTTCTTATGGCTTGTAAGAAAATCCTTGAGCAGAAAAAAATTTCCGGTGAATATGTTGCCAAGGATTATCTTCATGATTTTAATGAAATTTCGCGGCAGTTGTTACTTAATCCCAATCATGATGACTGGATCGAAATTTATTTGAAGCTTACTAATTGGGCGATGGAACTTGATATTCATCCGGAAGTGGATCTCCGGCAGACTCTTGTTGAACAAATTAAAGAGTGTAATCAGGAGTTTAGCAAGTATATAGAAAAGAAATACAAAAATTGGATTGAGAATGTCGGTGATGATAATGTTCCGGTACTCACCACTCAGATAGCAGATAAATATGTATTTCCTCATTTATCAAAAACCGATGCACCCGTTTTCTTCTTCGTTATTGATTGCTTGCGTCTCGATCAATGGCTGGTGATGGAAAAACATCTGAACGACGTATTTAACATCCAGAAAGATTATTACTACTCAATTCTGCCAACAGCCACTCCGTATGCGCGTAACGCATTGTTTGCTGGGTTGTTTCCTTCCGACATCGAAAAATATTACCCCGATCTTTGGACATCGATGAGTGACGATGAAAACAGCATGAATAAATACGAGAAGGATTTATTACAAAATCTTTTGAATAGAAGAAGAATTTCATTAAAAAATGATTTGAAGTATGTAAAGATCATAGATCCGGAAGTGGGACGTTCGTTTGAACAAAATGTTCTTTCTCATAAAAAAACTCACTTAATGGCTGTTGTGGTAAATTTTTTAGATATGATCGCTCATGGTCGTTCGGATTCGGCGTTACTCAAAGAGATAGCGCCAGATGAACCCGCATACCGTTCTCTTACAAATAGTTGGTTCCAGCATTCGTCATTGCTGAATACGCTTCGAGCTATAGCTACAATACCCCGTGCAAAAGTAATTGTTACTACAGACCACGGCAGCATTCGCACTTTGAGAGGCGCGAAAGTTCTCGGCGATAAAGACGCTTCATCAAATCTAAGATTCAAGTTCGGAAGAAACTTAAAAGTGGATGATAAACATGCAATATTCATTAAGAACCCTTTGGATTATAAATTACCGAAACGGGGAATTACCATCAGCTATATAATTTCTAAAGAAGATTTTTATTTCGTCTATCCAACTGATTACCATAAATATTTAAGTCATTATAAAGATAGTTTTCAGCACGGGGGCATCTCGATGGAAGAGATGATTCTTCCAGTCATTACAATGGAGAGCAAAATTTAAATGAAGTTTCCCTTTCACAAGAATGTAGCATCGGAAGATGAAACGGCAAAGATTGCTCAAGAATTTTCTAAAGTACTATTTCCGGGTGATGTAATTTTATTGAATGGTGATCTCGGTTCGGGAAAAACATTTTTTGTAAAAAGTATATGCGGACAATTCGGGATTAACACCGTTTCAAGTCCAAGTTTTGCAATTGTGAATGAATACCATAACGGTAAAAAAATTATTCATTTCGATTTCTACCGCATTAAAAAGATAGAAGAGCTTTACGACATAGGTTTTGAAGAGTACTTTTTGAATGATGAGGCAATAGTATTTATTGAATGGGCTGATATGTTTGTGGAAATATTACCGGAGAAAAACTATACAATTGAAATTAAGGGTAATAATAATACATCAAGAGAAATTTCTATCTTAAAAAATGAGTGAATTATACCCAATATTGGCGGTGGAGACATCCGGCGAATTATGCAGCGTTGCTCTTTTACTTGGCGAGAAAAATTCAGTCGAGCTGAATTTTATTCAGAAGCATATACATTCTCAAAAATTAATTGGAATGATCGACGCACTATTCCAAACTTCCGTAACTGAATTATCAGACGTAAAATCGATAGCTGTTTCGATGGGACCCGGCTCATTCACCGGTCTTCGTATTGGACTTTCTGCCGCAAAGGGAATCGCTTTCGGAAATAATCTACCCATCATTCCCGTACCAACATTTGATGCATACGCATTTCATGTCGGTGAATATCTCTGTGATGGGACAAAATTTTCGATTGTGGTCAGCGCAAACTTAGAGGAATATTATTTTTCCAGATATGTGAAAAAGACGAATGGGATTGATATCGTAGATCAGTTAAAATTAATAATGAAGAATGAACTTAAAAATATAATTGAAAGCGGGGAAATTATTTACGGTAATGTTACCGGATTGGAAAAAATTAAACCTGTAATTAGACCTACTGCAAAATCTGTTGGTGAGTGGGCTTATTTTTATGGTAAGGATTTATTAACTTTTGACTACGATTATTTGGAACCAAATTATTTTAAGAAATTTATTGTAAAGGTAAGAAGATGAAAAAAATTACACTGCTAATTCTTCTGAGTTTGGCAACGGGTATAATGGCGCAGATTAGTGCTCCAAAAATTAGTGTTGTAAAAGGTTATCACGATTTTGGTACTATTGTGGAAGGGGAAATAGTTACTCACCAATTTGAGATAAAGAATACCGGAACCGCCGAGTTGATTATTACTCAGGTACATGCCTCTTGTGGATGTACTGCGGCTAAACCGGAAAAAATGAATCTAAAACCGGGTGAAAAAACTTTTGTGAAAGTGGAATTTAATTCTGAGAACCGTTTAGGACCTCAAGAAAAATTTGTCTATGTATCCTCTAACGATCCGATCAATCCCTACTATAAACTTTCTTTTGTTGGTGTTATTGTAGATAAAAATGCGGAATCAAAAAGTGGTAAAAATCCCAAGCTTACATTAACTAAAGCTACCTATGATTTTGGTAAAATTGAGGAGGGGAAAGTCGTTGATGCAAAAATCAGTTTTAAGAATGAAGGCAGCGGCGTTTTGGTAATAAACGATGTTAAAACTTCCTGCGGCTGTACTGCGGTATTATTAAGCAGTAAAACTTTGCAGCCGGGTGAATCCGGTAATATTAGAATTGAATTGGATACCGCTAACAGAGAAGGTAAGTTAACAAGAACCGTAACACTTTATTCAAATGACCCGCAGCAGCCAAATCAAATAATTACTTTATTTGTCAATATCGAAAAGAGAAAATCTTAATGGGTTGGTTTAAAAGAAAAAAAGAAAATATTTCCCGCGACAGTAAAAAGACTGATATACCGGACGGGCAATGGTCTAAATGTGAAGATTGCGGCGAAATAATACATAATAAACAACTCGAAGTGAATTTATGGTGCTGTCCCAAATGTAATTTTCACTTTAGAATTGGAAGTGAAGAGTATGTATCGCTCATATTTGATAAAGGTACATTCAAGGAATTGGACAAAAAAATGAAATCTGGCGATCCGCTTGAATTTACCGACACGAAGAAATATTCCGATAGAATAGTTTCCACCATAAAGAAGAGCGGCTTGAATGACGCCGTTAGAACAGGTGTTGGAAAAATTGATGGAAAAAAAACATCATTCGCTTGTATGGATTTTAGTTTTATCGGTGGCAGTATGGGCTCGGTAGTTGGAGAAAAGATAGCGCGTGCAATCGATGCAGCTTATGAAGAAAAAATTCCGATGGTAATTATTAGTCAAAGCGGCGGTGCAAGAATGATGGAAGGTGCGTTTTCATTAATGCAGATGGCTAAAACAAGTGCGCGTCTCGCTAGAAATGCCGAAGCGCATCTGCCTTATATCTCAATTCTGACAGATCCTACCACAGGTGGTGTAACCGCAAGTTACGCGATGCTGGGAGATGTAATAATAGCTGAACCAAAAGCATTAATAGGATTTGCCGGACCTCGTGTCATCAAACAAACTATTGGTAAAGATTTGCCAAGCGGATTCCAGAGAACAGAATTTCAACTCGATAACGGTTTTGTTGATTTTATTGTTAACCGAAAACAGATGAAAGAAAAACTTTTTCAGTTGATTGAGTACATGACTTAAACAAATTATGTAGGCGAACTTTAAAGTGAAGCGGAAACTCTCCCGAAGGATTATTTTCTAAATTTCTTTACCATTTTAGAGATTATTTCCAGAGCGTAATCAACCTCATCCTCACTATTCTTCATTCCAAAAGAAAATCTCAAAGTACCGGCAGCGTCTTCCGGTGAATAACCCATACCAAGAATAACATGAGATGCCTTTACAGTTCCGCTAGTGCAGGCAGATCCATTCGAAGCTGCAACTCCATTTATGTCGAGATATATCAGCATTGCTTCCGAATCGTTATTGTACCATTCAGATTTGAAAGTTGCACTCAGTATATAAGGGGAGGAATTTGAAACGGAATTTATAATGATGCCGTCGCTATCAACCGCCAGTAATCCCTCTATAAATTTGTGTTTAAGAAATTTTACATGATCATAATTTGCTTGCATTGATTCATTTGCGATTTTAATGGCTTCGGCAAATCCAATAATTCCGGCAACATTTTCTGTTCCGCCGCGTCTGTTACGTTCTTGAGATCCTCCGAATAACATTGGAGAAAGAGGCGTACCGCTTTTTACAAATGCAAAACCTACTCCCTTGGGACCGTAAATCTTATGCGCAGATCCGCATAGAGAATCAATTCCAATCTTTTTTACATCAATCGGAAATTTACCAAAGCTTTGAACAGCATCACTATGGAAAAGAATATTTTTTTGTTTGAGATGATCGGCAATATTCTCAATAGGATTAATGACGCCTGTTTCATTATTAACATGCATAATCGAAACAAGAGACGTATTCTCATCCGGATACTCTAATGAATTTTGCCAGTTTACTTGTGAATTACAATTAACATCTAACCAGTTTACATCGAAATGGCTCTTCTCGAATTCATGAAATAGATCCAAGACGCAATGATGTTCAATTCTAGAAGTAAAAATTTTATTACGCCCTGTTTCAGCAAATTTTGTTCTGGAAATTCCTAAAACGGCAAAGTTATTTGCCTCGCTGCCTCCGCTTGTGAAATAAATTTCGCTTGGATATGCGTTGATGAAATTGGCGACAGTTTCTCTTGCTTCCTCAATAGCAACTCTCACCGTTCTGCCGAAAGAATGGATGCTGGATGGATTTCCAAAATTCTCCATTAGGAATGGTTTCATCTTTTCAAATACTTTGGGATGAACTGGGGAAGTGGCGGCATAATCAAAATATACTTTCATCATTCCCTTTCTATCTTAAGCTTACATCGCCGTAATGGATCTTTTCCGTATTATCGCCATTGCGTAAAATTAAAAATCCATTTTCATCGACGTCATCAAAAATTCCGGTTTTAACCTGGTCGCCATCAACAATTTTAATTTTTTCTCCCAGCATTTTGCAGCGGTTCCGCCAATCACTTAAAACTTTTTTCCCCGATTTTTTCGAGAGTTCTAACATTGCCTCAAAATTATTGAGAACCTCGCTTAATAATTTTTCGCGGTTGGCAATGGAATGAAATTCTTTCCTTACTGAGGTGGGAGGAATTTCAAATTGACCCGGGAAGTTAGGTTGGTTAACATTTATGCCGATTCCTACAACCACTCTGGCAATCTTATTTGCTTTTGAAACGGATTCTAACAAAATACCCGCAATTTTTTTCTTATGAATCAAAACATCATTAGGCCATTTGAGTTCAACATTTAACTGATAAAGGTTCTCAATTGATTGAGCCACAGCGATAGCGGCACTTAAATTTATCAAGTTAATTTTTTGCTCTTTAAATTCACCTTTTAACAAAATTGAAAAAGTTAAATTTTGACCGCTACTGCTTATCCATTCTCTCTCTTTGCGCCCTCTGCCCTTACTCTGATATTCTGCCAACAAAACCGTACCATTTTTGTCTGAATCTTTACTTGCCAGTAACATAGTGTTTGTGGATCCAACCTCATCGCAATAAATAAAATTCCTTCCAATGTAATCTGTATCCAACTTGATATCAAATTCTTCTATCTTGAACAAAATCGATTCTCCTAAAAAATATTATGAAATAAAGTTTCTATTTCAGTCAAAAGATCATACTGACCGGAAATAAATTTTGAATCTCTGCCAAACTACTGATTAAGCCCGATTATTTTAAAAACTTCTAAACCATTAAAAAATAAGTGTTTAGAAAGAATAACCACTTTGGCACTTCCCTTGTAATATTTATTCTGAACAATTAACAAGAATGGAGGATAAAATGACACTTATAAAATTCGAACCTATGAGAGAGTTTGAAACTCTACATGACAAAATTCTGGAAATCCATCCCTTCTGGAAAAGATACTTTGATGATTTCTCAAATTTCGGTTTCACTGCAAACCAAAACTTTTACCCAAGAATAGATATCTCGGAAGATAAAAACAATATAATAGTTAGCGCAGAGATTCCCGGAGTAAAAAAAGAGAATATCAAAATCACTATGCAAGATAACATTTTGACCATAGAAGGGGAAAAGAAAAAAGAGATCGAACAAAAAGAAAAAGAGTACTACAGAAGTGAAAGAATGTTTGGATCATTCAAACGCAGTTTCACGCTTCCTGAAGAGGTAGACTCTGATAGCGTTGAAGCCAATTTTGAGGATGGCATGCTTCGGATTCTAATGAAGAAAGCAGCACCCAAAGTTAAAAAAGAAAAATTAATAGAGCTGAAGTAAAATCTTCAGCTCATTTCAAAAATGAAATCTAAAAAAGGAAATTTCAATGGGAAAGATTATTGGTATTGATCTGGGAACCACTAACTCGTGCGTTGCGGTAATGGAAGGGAACGAACCTGTGGTAATTCCAAATTCTGAAGGCGGAAGAACAACACCCTCTGTTGTTGCGTTTACTAAATCGGGGGAAAGATTAATAGGACAACCCGGAAAGCGACAAGCAGTTACAAATCCTAAAAACACAATATTCTCTATCAAGAGATTTATGGGCAGAAAACGGGATGAAGTTGATGTTGAATCGAAAGAAGTTCCATACAAAGTTGTATCCGGCGATAACGGTTCGGCAAGAGTTGAGATTGATGAGCGTTTATATTCTCCGCCCGAAATAAGTGCAATGGTTTTGCAAAAAATGAAAAAAACTGCAGAAGATTACTTGGGTCAGGAAGTAACCGAAGCTGTTATTACAGTACCTGCATATTTTAATGATGCGCAGCGACAAGCTACAAAAGATGCCGGTGAAATTGCCGGATTAAAGGTTAAAAGGATTATAAACGAGCCAACCGCTGCTGCACTTGCATATGGCTTGGATAAGAAACATAAAGAAGAACTTGTTGCCGTTTACGATCTTGGCGGCGGAACATTTGATATTTCAATTCTGCAATTAGGCGAAGGTGTATTTGAAGTAAAATCAACTAATGGCGATACTCACCTCGGTGGTGATGATTTTGACCAGAGGCTTATTGATTATCTTGCCGATGAATTTCAGAAACAAGAGGGAATTGATTTACGTAAAGATCCTATGGCGCTTCAACGTTTGAAAGAAGCTGCTGAAAAAGCGAAGATTGAACTTTCATCTTCAGTACATACCGATGTAAATCTACCGTTTATAACCGCTACTCAGGATGGTCCTAAGCACTTAAATATTAATCTCTCACGCGCCAAATTTGAGCAGTTAATTGATGACTTAATTCAAAGAACAGTTGGTCCATGTGAACGTGCGATTAAAGACGCCGGTGTTTCAACTTCTCAAATTGATGAAGTGATTTTGGTAGGAGGTTCAACACGTGTTCCTAAAGTACAAGAATTGGTAAAAAAACTTTTTGGAAAAGAACCGCACAAAGGTGTAAATCCTGATGAAGTAGTAGCCATTGGTGCTGCAATTCAGGGTGGCGTGCTTGCCGGTGATGTGAAAGATGTTCTATTGCTTGATGTAACTCCTTTATCTCTTGGAATCGAAACTTTAGGCGGAGTATTTACAAAATTAATTGAGGCGAACACTACAATTCCAACAAAGAAAAGCGAAGTGTTCTCTACTGCTTCGGACAATCAACCTTCTGTCGAAATTCACATTCTGCAAGGTGAGAGACCTATGGCAGTCGATAACAGAACTCTTGGAAAATTCCACCTTGATGGAATACCGCCTGCACCTCGTGGAGTTCCACAAGTTGAAGTAACTTTTGATATTGACGCGAACGGAATTCTTCACGTTGCTGCAAAGGATAAAGCTACAAATAAAGAACAGAGTATAAGAATTACCTCTTCGAGTGGTCTTTCGAAAGAGGAAGTTGAAAAAATGAAACAGACGGCAAAAGAGCATGCAGCGGAAGATAAAAAGAAAAAAGAAGCAGTTGAAGTGAAGAACCAAGCTGATAATCTCATCTTCCAGACCAAAAAACAAATTGAAGAGATGAAAGATAAGATCACTTCCGAACAAAAAAATCAATTGGAGAGTGAAATCAAAAAAGTTGAAGATGCACTTGCAACAAACGATACAGATAAAATCAAAGCTGCAACTGATGGCATGACTAGAGTATGGAATGAGATTGCTCAAAAATTGTATTCCCAACAAGGTCCAACCCCTGGCGCAGATGGCGGGGAGCCTTTTACCGGACAAGCTGAGGGACAACAGAAAAAGCAGCAATCTTCGACCGGTAAAAAAGATGATGGTAATAATGTTGAAGATGCATCTTATGAAGTTGTTGATGATGACAAAAAATAAATTATAAAAACAAAAAAAATAGATGGAGGTCGTTATGACTGAACAAAAAGAAATAGTGGAAGTGAAAAATAAAAGAAGTTGGGACGAAGCTCTCGAAAAAGAATCCTGGGTTGCTCCTTTAATAGACATCTACGAAACAGCGGAAGATTATTTTCTTACTGCTCAAATGCCGGGTGTTTCAAAAGAGGATGTAAAAATTAAACTAGAAGAGGGATTCCTGGTAATCATGGGAAGAATTACTTTCGATGAAGCTATTAACCGCAAATATGTTCTTAAAGAAACAGAAACCGGTAACTTCTATCGCAGATTCAAAATATCTGAAAATATTGATGAGGCGAAAATTGATGCCAAGTTGGAAAATGGCGTACTAAATGTCAAACTCCCTAAGCATGAAAGAATGAAACCAAAGACGATTGAGATTAAGTAAGCAGTTCTCATTTTACAGTCCCACTCGTTTATCAGAATTCCCGCGTTGGCGGGAATTCTGCTTTTAAAACTCTTTTGTTTGAATTAAACAGCGCTTCTATTTAATTTGTAGTGTGATGAAAAAAATTACTCCATTATTATTATTAATTCTATTCAGCGGTTTGCTCTACTTGTCCGATAACGAGTCGATGGTTCCTCAATCCGAGCCATTTAATCCAGGTAATATTTACACAGATGGAATCTTGAATTCAGAAATATCTAAAGTTGATAGACGGGCTGATTATGATCTTGATGTTGAATTCGATGCAGTGAGCAAAAAAATATACGTCCGAGAAGAGATCACATGGCTCAATAAAACAAATTTCCCTGCAACAGAAATTCAATTCCATCTTTACGCAAATGGATACAAAAGCGAGAGAACACTTTTTGGGCAAGCTTACCAGATCAACTCAGAGACGAAAACCCAAATCGATATAAAATCATTTCTTGTGAATTCTAAACCGGCTGAATTAATTTATTTCCAACCTGAAATTGTAAATCCGCATGACAGCACAGTAGCAAAAGTATTGCTTGAAAAACCGGTTCAACCGGGCGACAGCGTTAAATTATATTTCGAGTACACGATGAAAATTCCAAAATCAGTTAAGAGAATGGGATATGCAACCGGAAGAAAATTTTTCTTTGTTTCTCAATGGTTTCCTAAAGTAGGAGTGTTTGAAAATGGGAATTGGGTTTGCAGCCAATACCACCCGTATCTAAATTATTATTCAGACTTTGGTAACTATTCAGTCAAAATAAAAGTGCCGAAAGGCTATATTGTAGCTGCCACAGGTGTAGAGAAAGAAAAGAAATCCGAAGCAAATTTTACAACATTTCATTTTGTCCAATCAGGGGTTCACGATTTTGTATGGCTTGCAACCGATAAAATTATTCACCGCAATGATATATATCGGCGAAAGGACGGAACTAAAATTTTATTACAAGCATATGTTCAACCGGAACGTGCAAAATATTTTGAGCGTTATTTGCAGAGTGTAAAAAATTGTCTGCAGTATTTTGAAGATAACATAGGAATTTATCCTTACCAAAATGTAACTCTTGTAGATGTTCCGCGCACTTCGGCTTCTGGGGGAATGGAGTACCCGACTCTATTTACTGTTAGTGCGGAATTATTTTCTCCAAAAGAAACCGGTTGGCCGGAGTATCTTGTTACGCATGAATTTTCTCATCAATATTTTCAAGGTTTAATAGCCAACAACGAAGTGTATGAAGCCTGGCTGGACGAAGGATTAACATCATATATTGCCACAAAAATTATGTATCACTATCAATCCGAGATTTATGAAAATTTCAAATTCGCTACATACATTCCGGTATTCGGTCTAAATTTTCTTTCTTATAATGAAATACCTTTGATCTATACATTAGTTGATATATACTCGCCCGAAGGGTCAAGAAGTGCAATTTCTTATTATAAAAATATGTCGGTTGGCGCGCTTTCCGATACATCATATAAACTTCCAACCCGGTTATCCTACGTTGTGAATTCTTATAATAAGCCTGAGTTAGTATTGCATACGTTAGAGAGATATGTAGGTCATGAAAAGATGATGAAAATATTAAAAGAATATTACGATCGATTCAAGTACGGACATCCACATGCAGAAGATTTTATAGCAATTGTAAAGAAAAACTGCAAGGAGGATATGAACTGGTTTTTCGAAGAATTTTATCAAGCACCAAAAACTTTCGACTACAAAGTAACATCCATCACCCGTAAAGACGCAAACATGTATGAAGTCCTGGTGGAGCGCCTTGGCGATGGAATATTTAAAAACGAAGTTGCTCTTTACACGGAGAAAGAAAAGCTGATTCAAAAGTGGAATGGATCTGAACGTTGGAAAATTATGAAGTTTCGAACCGAAAATAAAGTTATAGCCGCCGAGATCGACCCGGAGAGAAAAAATATGCTCGATATCAATTTTGCAAATAATTCTTTTACGGTAGAACATCGGGTGTGGGCTTCGCTCTCCATCGCCATCCGTTTTTTCTTCTGGGTTCAGAATGCGCTAATGGTTTTAGGAAGCATCGGATGATTTTGGGCATAAATCAAATATTAACTCACGGTGTTCGTTCCGTATTTCACAACGCAAAATTTGTACTTCTAATGTGGGCTTTTAACGCAGCCTCCGCTATTGTTCTGGCAGTGCCAGTCTATAATATTCTTGTTGATAACCTCGGAACTTCCCTTACTAGCGATAGGCTGGCTTTACATTTTGATTACATGTGGTATATTCAATTTAGGAATCTTTACGCTATCCAACTAGACCAGGTCCCGCTTAGTATCTATTTTGTAGTAGGAATATATGCCCTCATCCAGACGTTTTTTCTTGGAGGACTAATCTCAATATTCCAGAATCCCGAAAAAAATCATATGGTAGATTTTTTCTATGGCGGAGTGAAATATTTTGTCCGTTTTTCCAAAGTGTTATTTCTTTCACTCCTTTTTTTCCTAGCCGCTTTTGAAATTAACGATTACTCGGGCGAATTGATATCTCTGATTTTTAAAAATTCTGAAAATGTTATAGCAGATTTTATACTCAAATCAATCCGGTACGTTCTCCTGATCTTCTTTATTGGAATTGTTACAATTGTTTCCGATTACTCAAAAGTGTCACTTGCCGTAAAAGATAAAAATCAAATACTCCGGGAATGCTATAATGCGATTCGGTTCATCATAATTAATTTTAATAAAGTATTTATTACATTTTTGATTGTTGCGATGATAGGTGCGCTCGGTTCTATTGTGTACAACATAATTGGAAGATTCATTCCTAGAACTCCGTACAATTTTCTTTTTCTCACCTTTTTTCTTCAGCAAATGTTAATTATCTTTCGATTGTTTGTAAGGATGTTATTTTATTCAACGGAAGTGCATTTATTCAATGATTTAAGCGCCGATATCATTAGAGCAGACGCGCCATGAAAAAATAAAACTATGTCAATTATTCCAATTACAGTATACGGTGATAAAATTTTGCGGCAGAAGGCGCAGCCGGTTAATAATGTTTCCGACGGTACCATCGGAAAAATTAAAAATATGTTCGATAGTATGCGTAATGCCAACGGAATTGGTCTAGCGGCAAATCAAGTCGGGTATCGAGAATCAATTTTTGTCCTCGATTTGCAAGGTATTGAAGGTTACGAAAAATTCAAACCTCTAGTTATGATTAATCCTCAAATACTACTCTACTCAGATGAAAAAATTGTGAAAGAAGAAGGATGCCTTAGTTTACCGAATCTTCATGCAAACGTCGAACGTTCCTCGATGATCAAAGTCCGCTATCTAAATACGGATGAAAAAGAGATGGAGATTGAAGCTGATGATCTTTTTGCAAGAGTAATTCTTCATGAATACGATCATCTGATTGGGAAAATGATTCCCGATCGCGTTGCAGAGGATGTGAAAAAAAAATTATCCAAAGAATTATCGAGCATTAGGAACAGAGAAGTTGAGATTGAATATCCGATCACGGAATTGTAGTTCATATCCGGAATTTCTTGCCAAAAATATCAAGCGGAGTTAATATGAAAATTGTTTTTATGGGAACTCCAGAATTTGCAATTCCTTCGCTTAGAATTCTTCTGAATAGTAAACACAATGTTATTGCGGTAGTAACTGCTCCTGACAAGGAAAGGGGAAGGGGAAAGCAAATCTCTTCAACACCTGTCAAAAAGTTTGCATTACAAGAGAATTTAAAGGTACTAACTCCCGGTTCCTTAACCGATGAAAGTTTTATTCAACGTTTGAAGATGTTGCAGCCGGATTTGTTGGTGGTTGTTGCATTCAGAATTTTGCCTAAAGAAGTCTATGCCATTCCAACCAAAGGCGCTTTCAATCTTCATGGGTCATTACTGCCAAAATTCCGAGGTGCGGCACCAATACAGTGGTCACTCATTAACGGAGAAAAGGAAACCGGCGTTACAACTTTTTTCCTTGAAGACAAAGTTGATACCGGAAATATTATCATTCAAGAAAAAATAGTTATTGATGATTCGGATGATTATGGTTCTCTTCACGATAAGATGATGAATATGGGCGCGAATGTGGTTTTGAGAACTGTTGATATGATTGAAGCGGGAAATGTAATTACAACTAAGCAAGATGATTCTCTCGCATCGCCGGCAAAAAAAATAACCCAGGAAGTCTGTCAAATAAAATGGGATAAAAGCGCCGTAGAAATTCACAATCTCGTTCGTGGTTTATCTCCCTATCCGGGTGCTTTCTTTGACTTCGAAGGTAAAACTTACAAAGTATTTAAAACCAGACTAATTGAGAACGACAAATTGTTCAGCGAAAATTCAAATGCACAATTCGCAATTCTCAACTCTCAATTATCAATCAAGATTATTCAATCTAAAAAAGAAATATTTGTCAGTCTAAACAACGGTATATTACAAATTCTTGAGCTTCAGCCTGAAGGGCGCAAACGAATGACTGCTGAAGAATTTTTAAGGGGTTACTCTTTGATTAAGTAATGGAATTTTGATGAGAAACAATCGTTACGAAAGTGTTATGGACGCAATAGGCAGAACTCCGGTAGTAAAACTTGGAAATATATCGAGAGGTTTGAAAGCTACTATTTGGGCGAAGATGGAGTTTATGAATCCGGGTGGAAGCATAAAAGACCGCATTGCTAAATATATGATCGAGAAAGCCGAGCGTGAGGGAAAGATAAAACCGGGCGACACAATCCTTGAAAATTCATCAGGCAATACTGCAATGGGACTCGCCATAGTATGCCGTCAAAAAGGATACAAACTAAAAATTGTTATTCGAGATACGACCAGTAAAGAAAAAATTAAAATGCTAGAAGTACTTGGGGTTGATGTTGTAAAGGTCGATGCATCGCTTCCGCCCGAGCATCCCGATTCGTATAATCTATTTGCCGTAAATCTCGTTAAGAAAGACCCATCTCTTTTCTATATTGATCAGCACAACAATCTGGACAACAACGAGGCGCATTATATGACTACGGGCCCGGAGTTATGGGAACAGATGGATGGCAAAATCGATTACTTCATTGCCGCCGTTGGCACCGGCGGTACATTATGTGGAGCGGGAAAATATCTTAAAGAAAAAAATCCAAATATAAAATTGATTGGACTTGATCCCGTTGGCTCAGTCTTCTACGATTGGTTCAAATACAAAAAGATGGTTACCCCATCCCGATATTTAATTGAGGGAATGGGAGATGAATTCTTAATCAACACCGCTCAGTTAGACGATCTTGATGATATGATGAAAGTGGAAGATAAGAAGGCATTCGGATGGGCAAAGAAAATTGCTTTCGAGGAGGGAATACTTGCCGGCGGTTCGAGCGGAGCTAATGTTTATGGCGCGGTTCATCTTGCGCGTGAAATAGACCGGGAAGCAAATATAGTTACACTTATATGCGATAGCGGTTACAAATATTTCAGTACAATTTACAATGATGAGTGGCTGGGAAAAAATAATTTAGTTTGATTTTACTTTGCTATACGGCATTGAATAAAAACCGAAGTGATAGCATTTTACTTGCCTAAAAACTCTGACCTAATTTCTTCCCAGTTCCTTCCAGCATTTGGATTTTGATTAAATGACTTAAGCCTTCTCTCCAATTCTTCTTTTTGGGATGATGATAGTACGAATGATTTATTTCCTTCCGCAACACTATCCCAAATTTCTTCTGCCAGTAGAATTCGTTCTGATACACTAAGATTTTTTATTTGACTTCTTAAATTAGTATCCATCTCTTATTATGTAAATTGTTGGACCTTTGAACAAATATAAAAAATGGCGGCTGGTTATCAAATTTTCAAACTCACATAAACAGTTTTATTACAAGGAAGTCACGGAACCTCAGTAACACTTGAGAGCACGCATGTTATTCTTCTTAGCATATTTCTTCATTCTTATTTCTCTCAACCCATTTTATTCCCATCCGTTATTTCCGTAATTTTGATTTGGAAAAATAAGGAGGCTATTATGGCTAATGAGACTAAAACGATGAAGAAAAATCATATTGAAGATTCAAAGTATTCGATGGATACGCATCTGATATATGGGAAAGATGTTTCCGATAGTTGGGATTATTCTCATCACGTAACCGCACCTATCTCATCTTCTACAACATTCAGATTAGATTCTGTTGAGCGGGGAGCGCAAGGATTTATGCAATTTGCCAACACAGAAGAGTTCGGAGACAAAGCTCCCATCTTTATTTACGACCGCCTCGGTGAACCGAATAAAGACATGCTTGAAGAAAATTTAGCTTATGTCGAAAAAGGAGAGACCGCAATAAGTTTTTCAAGCGGAATGGGAGCTATTTCGGCTGTGCTTGGTATTTTAACTAAAAGCGATGACCAGATAATTACTCATAATACGCTTTATGGATGTACAATATCTCTATTCAATAATTGGTATCCGAAATACAATATTAAAGTCACTCCGATCGATTTGACCCGGATAAATAATATTTTCAACTCAATCACCGGGAAGACAAGAGTAATTTATTTTGAAACACCCGCAAATCCGAATCTGGATATTATTGATGTTGGATCTGTAGCCGAAGTGGTTCAGGAAATCAATAAGACCAGAGAGGAAAACCAGCAAATTAAAATTGTTGTAGATAACACATTCTCTACTCCATTCTGCCAGAGACCAATTGAACTGGGTGCTGATTTTGTTGTTCACTCACTTACTAAAGGCATAGGCGGTTTTGGAACTGATATGGGTGGCGTAGTAATCGGGAAGAAAAAATATCGTGATCTGCTACTGCTTTATAGAAAAGATTTTGGCGCGGTGCTTAATACAAAAAGTGCTTGGGCTATTCTTACTTACGGATTACCTACACTTGCTTTGCGTCAGAGACATCAGATAAAATCGGCAATGCGCATAGCGGAATATCTTAACGCACATTCAAAAGTTGATTTTGTAAATTACCCGGGATTGTCAACTTTCAAGGGATATGAAATAGCAAAGAAACAGATGATAGATTTTAACGGGAATTTTGCACCGGGCAGTTTGATCTATTTTGTTTTGAAGGGGAAGACACCCGCCGAGACAAAAGAACTCGGCGCTAAATTCATGGATTATATAGCCGATAATGCCTATACAATGACTCTTGCAGTTTCGCTTGGGCATACAAGAACGTTAATAGAGCACCCGGCTTCGATGACTCATTCGGTTGTACCGGCTGATAATCTTTGTGAACGCGGAATTGATGCGGGCGGTGTTCGATTAGCGATAGGTCTTGAAAATACAGATGACATTTTGCTTGATTTGAATGAATCGCTCAAAGCTATTTGACCAGACAATTAATTCCCCCTCTAACAGTTCATTCAATTGTGCAGAGGGGGAAAACCTTCAATGGATATGCACATAATCGAATCCCGGCTTTTTAAAAATTCCCCGGAAATAGTTTTTGGTCTAAGCACCAAGATTGGACCATACCACAATTCCCAGTTTCACTTTAATTTATCCCTTACCGTTGGGGACGATTCGGAATTAGTTCATAAAAACCGTGAGGCGTTTTATAATGAATTGGGATTTACAACTTCGCAAATTGCTGTTCAAAAACAGATTCATTCCGATTTAATATGCATTGTAGATAAACCTGGACAGGTTGGTGAATGCGACGGAATGATTACCGCAAATAGAAATATAGGACTCGCGATCTCAACCGCTGATTGCGTTCCAATATTTATTTATGACCAAGTTAAAAAAGTGATTGCAGGAATTCATTCCGGTTGGCGTGGAACACAAAAACAAATTTTGCAAAAATCGCTGATCATGCTAAAAGAAAAATTCTTTTCAGATCCAAGAGACCTCATTGTGTATATTGGTCCGTCAATATCTCAAAAAAACTATGAAGTTGGTAATGAAGTTGCAGAACAGTTTGATCATAAATACACTAACACAATAAATGGAAAATTATGTCTCGATCTTGTTGAGGCTAATCTCGATATGATTTACGGTTTTGGAATACCTAAGAAACAAGTAGAGGTGTCGCAACTCTGTTCTTATGAGGAAAAAGAATTACTTCATTCATACAGAAGAGATGGAAAGACCTCAGGGCGTTCACTCGGCGTAATTGCTATAAAAGGAATTTAGGTGACTTCAGAAAAAATTAAAATTGCTGCGGGCTATATTGTTATCTGTCTGATTTGGGGATCGACCTGGCTGGCAATACGTATTGGTCTGGAATCTCTTACGCCGTTAATCTCTTCAGGGGCTAGATTTTTTCTCGCTTCTCTATTTGTATTCGCATTTATGCGCTTTAAGAAGATTACTCTTCAGACCGATTCAATTTCAATAAGACTCTATATTATCTTATCACTATTCTCATTTGTTATTCCGTTCGGTTTAGTTTACTGGGCGGAACAATTTATTCCATCAGGACTGGCTTCTATCGTATTTGCGATTATGCCGTTCTGCGTAATAATGTTTTCTAAAATAGCTTTTCCAAAAGAAAAAATTTCTTACAATCAAATTTTTGGAGTAATTCTTGGATTCAGCGGAATTGTTGTTATCTTTTCGGAACATCTATCACTCGATTTATCTCAACAGCTTTTAGGAATTGTTGCCGTATTAGTTAGTTCTTCCATGCAGGCGGGTATCGGAGTTACTATCAAAAAATACGGACAGCACCTCAATCCGTTATCAATGCATTTTGTTCCTCTCTTTTTTGCAGGTGTGATTTTGATTTTAACCGCGTTCTTATTTGAAAATTCTTCAGGTTGGAACTTTAATTCATCAGCAGTTTTGTCAATTACTTACCTGGCATTATTCGGGACTGTAGTAACTTTTACAACATATTATTGGCTCCTTAAAAAGATTAATATAGTTATTCTATCACTCTCCGCATTCGTAACACCAATCGTTGCAGTTATTCTTGGCTGGCTGGTACTAAACGAAAATTTTTCAATTCAGACATTACTGGGAAGTGCCTTTGTGTTAATAGGTATTTTATTTGCTAACTTTCGCGGACTAAAAAATTACTATCTCTCAGGCAGAAAAATAATATGACGAACATAATCCGTATAAAAAACGCTTCATTTTATGCCTATCACGGTGCATTGCAGGAAGAACAAGATATGGGAGGCAAGTTCGAAGCCGACGTGGATATCTATACTGATTTTTCAGATGCCGCCTTAAAAGATGATTTGAAACTGACGATCAACTATCATGAAGTTTATAAGTTTATAAATAAACTCGTTCACGAAAAAAAATATAATCTTATTGAGACTCTCGCTGTGATGATTGCGGACGAGCTATTAAAAAAATATTCCCACATTAAAAAGATTGCCGTCCGTGTTAGAAAACATAGTGTTCCCGTTGGAGGTGTGCTCGATTGCGTTGAAGCAGAAGTGATTAAAGAAAATGGTAAATAATATTTTTCTGGCTTTGGGCTCCAACAAAGGGGATAAATACGAATTTATTAAACGGGCAATTGTAAAGATAAATGAGAACCCAGCGTGCAAAGTTCTCAGGTGTTCATCAATTTATGAAACAACTCCTTACGGAAAAGTTGATCAGCCCCATTTTATGAATGCGGTTTGTGAAATTGAGTCGGATTATTCAAAGGATGAATTATTAACGTATCTCAAAAATCTGGAGAAGGAGATTGGTAGAACTAGTAAGATGGAAAAATGGGGACAAAGAGAAATTGATGTTGATATTATTTTCTATAATGACGTAATTTATAACTGCGATAAGTTGACTATTCCTCATCCTGATTTTTTTAAGCGTGATTTTGTAGTGGTTCCGTTATTGGAAATAGCTCCAAATTTTATTCATCCGGTATCGAGGAAAAAGATTAGAGACATTGATCTTTCGTCGCTCGAGAAACATATTGTTCATAAAATTGATTTCCCATTAAACATATAGATAAAATTGGCAGAACTAAGATACATAGCAATTGAAGGCGTTATAGGAGCAGGCAAATCCTCTTTAGCCAGAAAACTTGCCGATAAACTAAGCGCGAATCTGATTATGGAAGAGTTTGAGGAGAATCCGTTTCTCGAAAAATTTTATGATGACCGGAAACGATATGCTTTTCAAACGCAAATGTTTTTTCTGATTAATAGATATAAACAGCAGCAGCAGCTCAATCAGCAAGAGCTATTCTCTAAGTACATGGTCTCGGATTACATCTTTCAGAAAGATAAAATTTTTGCCTATCTGAATTTGACGGGTGAAGAATTAAAACTTTACGAAACAATTTTTCCTCTTTTAGAGCGGGATATTCCTCAACCCGATCTTGTTATTTTTCTTCAATCCAGTCTGGACAGGTTAGCAGAAAATATCAAAACTCGTGGAAGAAAATTTGAAAAAAACTTAACCCGTGCTTACTTATCCGAGCTGTCCGAGGCGTATAATAATTTCTTTTTTAAGTACAATAACACGCCGCTTCTGATTGTTAATACTTCCGAAATCGATTTTGTAAATCGGGAAGAGGACTTTGAAGAACTCTGCTCTCAAATTTTTAGAGAAGACAGAGGTTTTATAGAGTATTTTAATCCGGAACGAAAAGGTTAGATGATGAGTTTTTTACGCATTATTCTTTGGTCAATTCTATTCTATCTTTTCTATAAAACCGCTAAAAATGTTGTGAAATTCTTTTTGTCGGGTCAGGCGAAAAGTGGAACAAGCGAAATCAAGAAACAGAAAAAACCTAAATATAAAATTGAAAACGAAGATGTAATTGATGCTCATTTTGAAGAGATCGATTCAACTAAATCTGAAAAACAAAAAGAAAACTCTTGATGTCTCTCAAAGACCACTTTAGAAAGATTCTAATAAATAAACTCGAAAAATTTTTATCCTCTCCGGAACAATCCAGCAGATTAATTGGCGCTCCCAAAAAAGTTTTAGTAATTAGACAGCACAATCAATTTGGGGACTTGTTGGCGAGCGTTTCACTTTTCCGCGCCATAAAAGAATCTTTCTCTTCCGCCCATTTAACACTAATTGCAAGTGTTGAGAATCATCAAGCTGTAATCAATAATGAATTTATAGATGAATTGATTGTTTATGACAGAAGAAAATTGTTAAACTTTTCCTTTCTATATCGTCTTAAAAAAAAATTACATGGTAATTATGATCTTGCCATTGTCCCGGCTACGGTTGCGGTTTCTCTAACCAGTTGTCTCCTCGCCGCCATTTCTAAAGCAAAAATTAAAATTGGTCCGGGTATTTTAAATGGTGATAAAAACGATCTTGCCTACGTCTTTCATCATAGGATTAATTTGGATTGGCGTAAATGTCCTGACGCCCATGTATCGGACTTCATTCAAGATATAGTCAGACCATTCGGAATAAAAACAAAAAATTTCAAATCAAGTATTTCATTTACGGAACAAGACGTTATCAATGCGATGAAATTTATCTCGGCTATTCCATCCGAGCCATCCTCTTTATTAATCGGGTTTCATGTAGGCGCGGGGAAAAAGCAAAACAGATGGTCGTTGAATAAGTATGTTGAGTTGATAGAGCGTATTCAATCCGAATATAAAATTAATTTCTATTTCACGGGAAGCCGGGCTGATTCACTCGAAATAAATTTTATGAAATGCTGCTTCAAAAATCGTTGCGGTTATTTTCTGAATAGAACCATTTCTGAACTTGCGGCTCTGATAGATAAGAGTAATCTTTTCATTACCAATGATACCGGTGTAATGCACGTAGCCGGAACGACAGGCACTTCGCAGATATCACTATTTGGTCCAACAAATCCGTTCAACTGGGCTCCCATTGGCTCAGAAAAGTTTTTTATAAGAAAATCGGAATTGATTGATGATATCTCTGTTGATGATGTTTACAATCTGGTTAAGCTTATTGTTGAAAAGCAGATGAGTGCCGATGAAAAAACCTAAGAAATACATAGCCGCAATTGATGTCGGAACAAATTCGTTTCATCTGATAGTTGTAGAGGCGAAGGCTGACGGCAACTTTGAGATAGTTGACCGGGAACGTGAAGTTATTCGCTTGGGAGAAGGTAATGTAGGCGATATTAAAATTATTATTCCGGAGGCGATCGAACGTGCCGTTCAAACCCTTAGACGGTTCAAAAGAATTGCCAATTCTCATGGCGCCCAAATAAGAGCGGTTGCAACAAGCGCTGTGCGCGAGGCTCTCAACAAAAATGAAATAATAAAAAAAGTATTCGATGAAACAGGTTTAGAAATTGAAGTAATAAGCGGTTATGAAGAAGCTCGTTTAATCTATCTTGGAATTTTGAAATCTGTTCCTATATATGATAAAAAAACTTTAGTGATTGATATCGGGGGCGGGAGTACAGAGTTTTTAATCGGAGAGAAAGGGAAGACTCATTATTCGGCAAGTCTCAAGTTAGGCGCTGTCCGCCTCACGCAAAAATTTTTCAGGGGTAAGGAACTGACACAAGAATCAATAAAAGAGTGCCGCAATTGGGTTCATGGAGAATTATTTAATATTGCCGAAGCGGCAAAGCGTATTGGATTTGACCAATGCGTAGGTTCATCCGGCACAATCATGGCAACAGGATCTATGATTGATGCACTGATCAAAAAGAAAAAAACTCAGAATATGCTTTTTAATAATTATGAGATAACGAGAAAAGAAATATCCATTATACGCGATGAGGTTTTAAAAAGAAAAACCGATGATCAAAGAAAAAAAATACCGGGTCTGGATGATAAGCGTGCGGATATAATCCCCGCCGGTATAATAATTCTTGATGAAATTTTCACCCTATTGGGATTGGAGAGAATGACGATTTCCTCTTACGCTCTAAGGGAGGGAATAATAATTGATACTTTACAAAAAGGTCAAGCAGGTGAGAAGCAGCCAACTTTTATTGATATCAGGAGGGATAGTATAAGTCAACTGGCTTCAACATGTGAATTTGACCAGGATCATTGTAATTATGTCTCATATTTATCGCTCCAACTCTATGATCAAATGCAGTCATTACACAATTTAGATAATGTATGCCGCGAGTACCTTGAAGCCGCGGCGATACTTCACGATGTCGGATATCAAATTTCTCACACAAATCATCATCATCATAGTTACTATATCATTAAGAATAGCGAGTTACTCGGGTTCAACGAAACTGAAATCAGCATAATTGCTTATGTGGCTCGGTATCATCGGAAGAGTCATCCAAAGCAAAGTCACGAGGATTTCTCCAATCTAACGGAGAAGACGCAATTGATAATCAAAAAATTATCTTCAATCCTTCGAGTGGCTGATGCTCTTGATAGAACTCATTCTAAGGTCGTTCTTAAAATCAAAACAAGAGTTTCAAAACAGAATGTTGTTCTTAAAATTTTCGTGGATAAGAACAAAAATCCGGAAATTGAATTGTGGAATCTTGACAGACGAAAGGCTCTATTCGAAGAAGTATTTTCGAAAAAGATAGTTGTTGAGGTAATAGCATGCTAAATTATTAATCTGAGTTTACTCTTAGGCAGTTGGAAGAGTAATATAGAATGAAGAACCTTCCCCCTTATTGCTGACAACCCTAATATCTCCGCCAAGTTTTGTAATCATCTCATGACAAAGAATTAAACCGAGCCCCGTTCCAACTTCGCCTTCCGTTCCTTTTTGTGAATGGCTTTTATCTATTCTGAACAAATTTGCAATCCGTTCTTCATCAATGCCTACACCGGTATCGCTGATACATATTTCCACAAACTTGTTTATGAATTGAGATGAGACTGAAATTTTACCGCCTCTCTCGGTAAACTTGATTGCATTGGAAATTAAATTTTCCAGAATCGAGCTTAAAAATCTTTCATCCGCTAATACGAAGATTTCTTCACCAACGGTATCTTGGAGTGTAATTGATTTCGCAATGGCATTCGGAGTAAGAAGATTTAGCACATAGGTAATAGCCGTTTGCAACTCCAATCTTTCCGGATTGCATTCCATTCTGTCCGATTGAAGCCGCGACCAGCTTAACAAATGATCTATCAACTGATACAAATTTTTTGTTGCTCGATTGATATTGGTAGAAATCCTTGTTATTTCTTCCTTTGTCAATTCATCCGCATTTTCTTCCAATATATTTGAAAATCCTAGTAATCCTTGAAACGGAGATTTCAGGTCGTGAGCCACAATAGAAAAAAACTTATCTTTTGTGGCGTTTATCTCTTTTAGTCGTTCTTGTGATTTTTCCAATTCGTCAAGGAGACATTTTTGAGCAGTAATATCTGAGAATGTTGTAAAGATTCGATATGGTTTCGATTCTCCATCTCTAAATTCCGGAATCGCATCGAGCAGAATCCATTTGTCAATTTTTTCTTTGGGATTATAGATCTTGAGCAGAACATCTGTCTTTTTTTGTCCGCTTTTTAAGGCTGCAATTGAGGGATGCTCTTTTATATGGTAATTTTGGTCGCCCTTGTGAATGTTTCTCCATTTTGGATCAATAGATAGTTGTCCCAGCATCTGATCACTTGAGAGTCCCAATATCTTAAAGGCGGCGGAATTAGCCGAAATTATTTTACCATCTTCATCCTGATAAATAATGCCCTGAGTCATCGATTCGAAGAGGGTACGATATGTTTGCTCGGACTCTCTAATAATTTTTTCATTTATTTTCTTCTCGCCTATATCACGTACAATGACACAGAGTACCTCTTTGTTTAAGTAGCTGACTATGCTGATGGTTACTTCAACGTCCATTAATGAACCATCCTTTCGTCTCTCACATCTTTCGCCGGTGGAAATATTTCTGGATATAACCGCGGAATTAAATGGCTCACCAATTTTGTTAACATTATTAGCCATCAAATCGAATGCTGTTAAATTGAGTAATTCTTCCTCGGAATAGCCGGACATTTTTTGATATGCCAGATTTGATTTAATTACTTTAAATGTCTCAATTTCGTAAAGAATTATTCCGTCTCTACTTTGTTCAACCACCGCACGGTAACGCTCCTCGCTTCTCATGAGCGCTTCGGCGGCATTCTTTTTAACTGAGATGTCTCTAAACACCAATACAGCGCCTGAAATTTTTTCATATTCATCTTTGATCACCGATGTTGTAGCTTCAATTATAATGGAAGATGTATCGAATCGCTGAAGAATCATTTCTTTATTTTTAATTTCGTCTGAGCGGGATTGTAGCAACATCATAACGGGATTTTCCAAACCGGAGTTTGTATCATAATCGATAACATTAAAAATATTGCTGACCATTTGCCCCAATAGATCCATCTTATTTGTAGCTAATATTTCTACAGCGGCATTATTTGCGAAGTTAATTTTTCCGTCAATATCGGTTGTTATGATTCCATCGTTGATATTCTTTAAAGTTGCGTCAAGCCATATTTCATTTTTACGCCGTCTCGATTCGATGTTAAATTTATAAAGCGCAACTTGTATAGTAGTTTCTAATTCTCTCTGTTCAAAAGGCTTTAATAAAAAACCATACGGCTCGGTAAGTTTAGCTCTTTCCAAAGTCTTATCGTCTGAGAAAGCAGTAAGATAGATAATAGGAATGTTCTTTTTTGAATGAATAAGTTCGGCAGTTTCTATACCATCAATTCTCCCGCCGATATGGATATCCATTAGAATTAAATCGGGGGATAGGGCAACTACTTTCTCTACGGCTTCTTCTCCGTTTGTAACAGTGGAGATAACTTCATACCCTGCACGTTTTAATCTATGGGAAAGTTCCATAGCAATTATTATCTCATCCTCAACTATTAATATCTTCCACTTGTGCATCTAGTCAATTATCCCAGATTATTTCTTTACTCAATATCTGAATTTTTGTTCCTTGATTAGGCTCAATCAAAATTTTTACCGCAAGTTGGTTTGTTAACATCTTCACTAATCCTAATTCCAATGATGAGGGAAGATTTCTTATAAAACTCCATTTATCGTTCTTGAAAATAGCCAAGGGAACGGTACAATGGTAGGGAACAGTAATAATATTATTGCTGCTATCAATTTTAATTTGAAAATATTCTGTTCGCAGCAATCTATCTTTTCCTCCGTAATTTTTCCACAAGTAACCGTCATAAACTAAGACCCCAACTCCGGTGGTAAACCACAACCGACCCTGTTTATCTTGGGCAGCATCGTGAGCGAAATTTGTGTATAATCCATTTTCGAGAGTATATGTGCTTGCCGGAAAACTTTGTGAGCTCAATTGCACGGTGGAAAATAGGAATAGAACTAAACATCCCCATTCGTACCTACATCGATTAAAAAAGCGTATCCCATTCATAATTATCCAATTCACCTATTATCTCATTATCGTAAAATTTTCAGACAATTCAAGAGGATTAAGAAGAAAAAGTTCATCTAATTGCATGACGGTTCTAAAAATTATCGAATGGAAATATTTAATCCCGCCAAAGGCGGGACAGAGAAAACGCAAAGTCCGCAGAGGATATTGATATTTTTAGAACCGCCTTACAATCAATAATTCGTCCAAACAAGAAGGATAATGAGAGATTTTTTGCTTTTATAACCAAGCGTTAATTATATTTGGCAACCAAAATCAAAAATCAATTTAATTATGAAACCAGAAGTTTACATCAAAGACCTCAAAGATCATTTAGGAAGAGAAGTAACGTTAAAAGGATGGCTGTATAATAAAAGATCCAGCGGAAAAATCAAATTCTTAATTTTACGTGACGGCAGCGGTTATGTTCAATGTGTAGTTTTCAAAGGAAATGTTCCTGAAGAAATTTTTGAGAACGCAGATAAACTTACTCAGGAATCATCTTTTCAGGTTACCGGAAAGGTGAAAGCCGAGCCACGATCCGTGGGCGGATTTGAACTCGAAGCCACTGATGTAAAAATAATTTCAATTGCCGGTGAATATCCCATCACTCCCAAAGAACATGGTATTGAATTCTTAATAGATAACCGCCATCTCTGGGTCAGATCGAAGAAGCAGGTTGCCATTCTAAAGATCCGCGCACGCGTTGTTAAAGCGATCCGGGACTTTTTCGATTCACGCGGATTTATTTTATTCGATCCGCCGATTATTACACCGAGCGCTTGCGAAGGTACTTCAACTCTTTTTGAGATGGATTATTTTGATCTTGGAAAAGCTTACTTAACTCAATCGGGACAACTTTATGAAGAGAGCGGGGCAATGGCTCTTGGAAAAGTTTATTCATTTGGTCCAACATTCCGCGCTGAAAAATCTAAGACACGCAGGCATTTGACCGAGTTCTGGATGGTTGAGCCGGAAATGGCATTCTTTGATCTCGAAGATGACATGGACCTTGCCGAAGAATTTTTAGAGTATATAGTTCAAACAGTTCTTACGGATATGAAGGAAGAGTTGAAGGAACTTGAACGAGACTTAACTAAACTGGAATGTGTTCAAAGACCGTTCCCGCGAATCTCTTACACGGATGCGGTTGAGATTTTAAAGAAAAAAGGGGTCGATTTTCAGTGGGGAAATGATCTCGGTGGCTCGGATGAGACTTTAATCGGTGAGGAATTTGACCGCCCGGTTATGATTCATCGCTATCCTTCCGAAGTGAAAGCTTTCTATATGAAACGCGATCCTGAAAATCCTAAAGTTGCTCTTGCCGTTGACGTAATAGCGCCCGAAGGCTACGGCGAGCTGATTGGAGGTAGCCAGCGTGAAGATAACTTAGATTTCTTGCTTGAAAGAATTAAAGAACATAATCTGCCACAATCATTTTTTGAATGGTATCTCGATCTAAGAAGATTTGGATCGGTCCCGCATGCCGGTTTTGGTCTCGGTCTTGAAAGAACAGTAAGCTGGATTTGCGGACTCGATCATTTACGAGAAGCCATTCCATTTCCAAGAATGATTTATAGGAATACTCCATAAATGAATTTAGAACTGATCCTATTTATAGTTCTCGCCTCTATAGCCGCCACAACCTCGGTAATGATGATTACTCGCCCCAATCCTGTAATTGCCGCGGTATTCTTAGTGCTCAACTTTTTTGCTCTTGCCGGATTGTATCTGCTGCTCAATGCGCAGTTTATCGCGGTTGTTCAAATAATTGTGTACGCGGGTGCAATTATGGTTCTATTTTTATTTGTCCTTATGTTATTGAATACTGAAACCGAGCATAAATTATTTGTAGATAAACGTGCAATTAAATTTTTTGCAATACTCGTTAGTGCATTTGTCTTTGTCCAATTGGCTTATCTAATCTTTTTCGGTAAACCATCAAGATCATTAACACCAGATGAAGCTGCCAGCGTTAATGTTGGAACGATTCAAACAATCGGTCAACAACTTTATACTAATTATATTATTCCTTTTGAGGTCGCCGGGTTCTTACTTCTTGCGGCAACAATTGGTGCACTTGTTTTAGCAAAGAAAAAATTCGAGTAAGAATTATGTCCTCAATCCCGATGGAATATTATCTGATACTCAGCGCGTTTATGTTTTCTGTGGGCGTTGCCGGAGTGCTAATAAGACGTAACGCAATTGTTGTGTTTATGTGTATTGAACTCATGCTTAATTCGGCAAATCTTACTCTCGTAACTTTTTCATCTTATCTGGGCAACCCTATTGGACAAGTATTTGTGTTTTTTGTTATGACTGTAGCCGCAGCAGAAGCCGCAGTAGGTCTGGCTATCATTATTGCAATCTTCAGAAATAAAAAAACAGTTAATATTGACGAGATAAATATCTTTAAATGGTAATGATAAATTTAATATACCTTACAGTTCTGCTGCCGTTGATAGGTTTTCTTGTGAATGGATTATTCGGAAGAAAAATTAAGAACGAAAAAGTCATCGGAATAATCGGAAGCGCCGCAGTCGGAATTTCCTTTCTTGTGGTTCTTGGAGCCTTCATCCAGACACTTGGTCTTCCAGCTGAAGAGAGATCGAACACTGTCGAGCTTTTTACTTGGCTCAGAGTCGGCGGACTTCACATAAAATTCGCTTATCTCGTTGATCAACTTTCCTTAACGATGTCTCTCATCGTAACCGGAGTGGGATTTTTAATTCACGTTTACTCGATTGGTTACATGCACGGCGATAAAGGCTTCTGGAGATTCTTCGCATATCTAAATCTATTCATCTTTGCTATGATGAATTTGGTCTTAGGAGATAACTTTGTTGTTCTATTCCTTGGTTGGGAAGGCGTAGGGCTATGTTCCTATCTGCTTATAGGATTTTGGTATGACAGAAAATTTGAAAATGGTACAACATCACAAGCGGCGAAAAAAGCTTTTGTAGTAAACAGAATAGGCGACTTCGGTTTCTTGCTTGGAATGTTTTTAATCTACATGACATTCGACTCGCTAAATTTTAATCAGGTATTTTCAAGAGCCGCATCATTCCCGGTTGCCGAATCAACATTTGGTTTGATTGCGTTATTCTTATTCATCGGAGCTACAGGTAAGTCGGCACAAATTCCGTTGTTTGTTTGGTTGCCTGATGCAATGGCTGGTCCAACACCGGTTTCTGCACTAATCCATGCCGCAACAATGGTAACAGCCGGCGTTTATATGGTATCACGCACTTCAATTTTATTTGCCTCTGCTCCGGTAATTATGACTCTCGTTGCGGTGATCGGTTTGTTGACTGCTCTTATGGCTGCGACGATTGGTCTTGTTCAAAACGACATAAAAAAAGTTTTAGCATATTCCACAGTAAGTCAGTTGGGTTACATGTTTTTAGCTGCGGGTGTTGGTGCTTTCAGCGCATCGATATTTCATGTAATGACTCACGCGTTTTTCAAAGCCCTTTTGTTTCTCGGCGCAGGCTCTGTTATTCATGGTATGCATCATGAACAAAATATTCAGAAATATGGCGGCTTGAAAAAATATATGCCTAAGACTTACATGACATTTTTCATAGCAACACTCGCAATCACCGGAATTCCCGGTCTATCAGGCTTCTTCAGCAAAGATGAAATTTTATGGAGCGCTTACGCAAACGGCGGATTTGTTTTCTGGCTTATAGGTGCAATCACTGCGATGCTCACTGCATTTTATATGTTTAGATTAGTTTCGCTAACATTCTACGGAACAGAAAGATTCGATCATCATCACGTTCATCCTCACGAATCACCATCTTTAATGACCGTCCCTTTGATGATACTCGCTTTATTATCAGTTGTTGGCGGTTATATCGGAATTCCAAAAGTATTTTCCGGTGAACATGGAAATTTATTTGAAAGTTGGTTAGAACCGATCTATGCCCCAGCGCAGGCAAAGCTTGCAACATTCGGTTCGCATACTCATCTGGAAGAAATTTTATTGATGGCTCTTTCGGTTGCCGCGGCATTGAGCGCTATCTATTTTGCTCTTCATGTTTATACAAAGAAACCGGCAATCGCTGAAAATGTTTCGAGCAGATTCAAAGGAATTTATAATCTATTGCTCAATAAATATTTTGTTGATGAAATATATGAAGCGGGAGTAGTTCAACCCATTCAAAAGGGGAGCGATCTATTTCTGTGGAAAATTTTTGATATAAAAATTATTGATGGACTCGTCAACGGACTGGCTGTTTTAGTACAATCCGGCTCCGGTATAATAAGAAAAATTCAAAATGGCGTTACGCAATCCTACGCTCTTATTATGATGGCTGGTATTGCGGTAGTTTTATTGTGGTTAATACTTAGTCTTTAATCTCTGCGTCTCGGCGCACCTGCCTACCGGCAGGCAGGTCTGCGGTAAAAGATTTTCACCGCTGAGATACAGAGACGCAAAGGAAAAATATGACTCAAAATTTATTTCTAACATATCTACTTCTTACACCTATCATCGGGAGTGTACTTGTACTTTTCTTTAAGAAAGAACAGAAGCAATTAATCCGATGGTTCGGACTTGCAGTGTCGCTTGTTGCTTTTGTTTTGTCACTGATAATTTACTTCGGATTTAATTCCGCAGATCCCCAATTTCAATTTGTTCATCAAGTTATCTGGATTAAAAGTTTGAACGTCAGTTATCATGTTGGTGTTGATGGCATATCATTGCTGCTAGTTCTTCTAACCACATTTTTAACACCGCTCACACTCCTTTCAACATGGCACGCGATTGAAAAAAATCTGAAGTTGTTTACATTTTCTATGCTCTTTCTTGAAGTTGGAATGCTCGGTGTCTTTATCTCGCTGGATATTTTCTTGTTCTACATCTTCTGGGAAGCCATGTTGATTCCTATGTATTTCATTATTGGAGTGTGGGGTGGAGAAAGAAGAATTTACGCGGCAGTAAAGTTTTTTATTTTTACAATGTTGGGCAGTTTGCTTATGCTTGTAGCGATAATCTGGCTCGCAGTTTACGCTTCAAACACACTGGGATATTTCACAACAAATTTACTAGATCTATATAAAGTTGGACCAACCGTCCCGCACCAGATTCAATCATGGATGTTCGGCGCTTTCTTCCTGAGCTTCGCGATAAAAGTTCCTCTTTTTCCGCTTCATACATGGCTTCCTGACGCGCACGTCGAAGCCCCGACTGCCGGCTCAGTAATTCTTGCCGGAGTTTTACTTAAGATGGGCACATACGGATTGGTTAGATTTTGTTTGCCGTTATTTCCGCAATCCGCGGTTCAGTTCGCACCCGCCATCTCCATACTCGCAGTAATAGGTATTATTTATGGAGCTCTGGTTTCGATGGTGCAAACCGACATGAAAAAATTAGTTGCTTATTCCTCTGTATCCCATCTCGGATTTGTTGTTCTTGGAATTTTTGCAATGACGGTTGAATCTGTCCAGGGCGCGGTAATTCAGATGATCAATCACGGATTATCCACCGGCGCCTTATTCCTTTTAGTTGGTGTTCTTTACGAGAGAACTCACAGACGCGACATTGCATTCTATGGCGGAATTGCCAAACTCGTTCCTCTATACTCAACCGTCTTGATGATCGCGATGCTCTCTTCAATTGGACTTCCCGGATTGAATGGATTTGTCGGTGAATTTTTAATTTTGATCGGATCATTCAAATCATCGGTATTAAACAGTTGGACATTTACAATTTTTGCCGCAAGCGGAGTTATCTTTGCAGCCGTTTATATGTTATGGATGTATCAACGTGTTGTTTTTGGAGAATTGAAAAATCCCGCTTTAAAATCTGAATTGACCGACATGAATTTGAGAGAGATGATAGTAATAATTCCGATTTTTGTTTTCATTGTCTGGATCGGTATCTACCCATCCACTTTTTTAAAATTAACCGAGGCGTCTTCACAAGCTATTCTTCAGCAAGTTGGAATGTTCCGGTAATATTATGAAACAGATATCTGTTAAAAAAATTAAGAGTATTTATGAAAAAGAAAAGTATTGAACTACTGAATAAAGCAGTAGCAGATGAACTATTAGCTGCTCACCAGTATATGTATTTTCATTTTCATTGTGACAATCAAGGTTATGATCTGCTCGCGAATCTTTTTAAGAAAACAGCTATAGAAGAGATGCTTCACATCGAAAAGATTGCTGAAAGAATTCTCTTCTTAAAGGGTGAAGTTGAAATGGTTGCTGCCTCCGATGTAAAAAAAACCAATGTAGTAATGGAAATGCTTAATATTGCTTCGGGGATGGAACAGCACAGCGCAGAAGATTATAACCTTTGGGCTAATGAATGTTCTGCAAACGCGGATTCCGTTTCCAAGCAATTATTCGAAAGCCTTGTAGTCGATGAAGAACGTCACTTCGATCAATTCGATAATGAACTCGAAAATCTTAAAAAATTCGGTGACCGTTATCTCGCTCTTCAATCAATTGAAAGAAGCAAAGTTAATTCTGTTTTACCCGGCGGAGGCGCGGCATTATAGTTCTCCGTTACTCCTTGGTGAATCAAGTAAAACATAAGCAGTTATTTTAATATAGTGATAGAATATGCCATCAAATAATTACGAATATTTTTTATTGTTGCCTCAAATAATAATCGGTCTCGGAATAGTTTTATCAGTTCTGATTGAGATTTACACTAAGAAGAGTGAGCAGATTCTACCCTGGTTTTCGATTGCTCTTTTCTTTGCGACCGCATTTTATTCCGTATTCAATATCAATCAGAATTTTGTTCTCTTTAGCGGAATGATTGAGGTGGGCGGTAAACCGGCAATATTCAATTTCATTTTTAATATTGGTGCGGCGCTTGTGGTTCTTTCCTCCATAGATTATTTGAAAAAATACGGAACCTACTACGGAGAGTATTACATATTAATTCAATCATCCGTACTTGGGATGATGGTGATGTCTGGGGCTAAGGATATTTTGATGATATTCATGGGACTGGAACTGATGTCAATCTGCTTCTATGTTCTTGCGGGAATTAATCGTAAAAAACTTTCAGCTAACGAAGCATCCATGAAATATTTTTTACTTGGAGCTTTCGCAACCGGTTTTATCGTTTACGGTATTGCATTAATCTACGGTGCTACCGGAACAACCAGTATACAGAACCTTGTGGAAAATTTTGTTGAGTACTCCTCGAATATAATTTTTGTTCTTGGATTTATTCTCTTTTTGATCGGATTCAGTTTTAAGATAGCGGCTGTTCCATTTCATATGTGGGTCCCTGATGTCTATCAAGGGTCAGCTACAACAGTCACTTCGTTAATGTCAAGCACGGGTAAAGCCGCGGCTTTTAGTGTATTATTAATTGTACTATCCGCAGTTTTTACTTTTAACGCACCGAATGTTTTTCGTCCTTATTTTGCATCAATCTCCGCCTTGTCAATGTTATTCGGAAGTATAGTAGCAATCTCTCAAACTAATTTGAAGAGAATGCTGGCTTACTCATCAATCTCTCACGCCGGGTATATGGCAATTGGACTTGCTGCCGGAAATGTTTTTAGCATTGCCGGTATAATATTTTACCTTACCGCATATGCTTTTATGAACATCGGCGCATTCACCATCATATCGATGGTAGAAGGGGAGAACGATTCCAGAACGGAATTAAATTCCTTTGCCGGATTAAGCGCCAAGAGCCCTGTGCTTGCCGTCGCTATGGCTTTATTCATGTTCGCGCTTGCCGGTATTCCGCCGCTTGCCGGATTTTTTGGAAAGTACTATGTATTTGTCTCTGCAATTCAAAGTCACCTAACGTGGCTGGCTATAATCGGAGTACTTTCAAGTGTGATAAGCGTTTACTTCTACATAAGAGTTGTAGTGTTCATGTATTTCAAGGATGCTGCAGAAGATTTTAAAATAGATGTCTCACCTTACAGTTTAACGGCAGTTGTCATTACCTCTTTATTGGTACTTGTCTTTGGATTTTTACCGGACACTTTGATGAATGTGATAACGTCTGTACTTCACTAGGCATTAATAGAACACTGATAAAATCTGATCAAACGGGGTTGCCGCTGATTAATCAGCTAAATCTGTCAAACGCACTTGTCCGGTTTATCTGCCGTAGGCATGGCAGGAAGGTCTGTGTCATCTGCGTTCTATGCTAACTCTTATTTTTCACTAAATACTTTCTTATTTTACAACCAGAAAATCCGCACAGAGTATAATATGATACCGCTTTATACAACACAACAAGTACGTGAAGCCGATAACTTCGCAATTAATTCGATCGGCATTCCGAGCATCGTATTAATGGAGAATGCCGCTAGAAGTATTTACGCGGAGATAATTAATACCGTTGACAATGCTCTTGGGAATAATATCGTTGGGATTGTCTGCGGAAAAGGGAATAACGGCGGTGATGGTCTTGCTCTTGCCCGTCACTTCCTTATTAATGATCATGTCGTAAAAATTATCTCTTTAGGTGCCGAGGAAGAACTTAAAGGGGATGCACTAGTAAACTTCAGAATAACAAAAAATATGATTGCAGAATATCCATCCTCAAAATTATCTATATATGAAAGTGAAAAGGATATTGCATCATTCGATGATTGTTCTATAATTATTGATGCTATGCTGGGAACAGGAAGCAGGGGAGATCTAGCTGAACCCTATAAAGAAATTGTTGGAAGATTGAACCAGCTGTCTGGATTTAAAGTTGCAGTTGATCTGCCCACCGGGCTTGATCTTGAAAACGCGAGCGGTGATCTTGTCTTTAACGCAGATTTAACAGTTACACTTTCGGAATTTAAAACCGGACTCTTCTACGAAAAAGGTTATACAAATTGTGGAACAGTTTTGAAAGGAACGATTGGAATTGGTAGCGAATATTATGATAAACTCGAAATCAACGATTACCTAATTGAACCGGAAGACGCATTTTACGGATTACCAATTAAAACTTTGGACCAGCATAAATATTCTGCCGGGAAGGTTTTTGTTATTGCAGGTAGCGGTAAACTCCCGGGAGCTTCATTTCTAACTGCGAATACTGTATTAAAATGCGGCGCTGGATCATCGGTGCTGGCATTTCCAAAATCGATTAAAATACTAGCTCAGCAAAAACTTGGAAGCGCCACGGTTCTTGCCTACGATGACGATGGGAAAGAATATCTAAGCGAAACAAACCTCAAAGAAATTGAGGAGAAAATTAATTGGGCAAATGTCGTAGCTATTGGACCGGGACTCGGAAGAGAAGATTCAACAAAAAATGCGGTAGCGGAAATTCTAAGAATCCATAAAACAAAAAAAATTGTTATTGATGCCGATGCGGTTTGTGCTTTAAGTAAGGAGCTCTATAAAAAAGTGAACCTGAAGGGGAAAGTTTTAACCCCGCATCATAAAGAATTTGCTGATATGATTGGAATTGGTTTAGATGAGTTAGAGAAAAATTTATTAAACTACGGAAAGAATTTTACAACAGAGAACGGTTGTTACTTAGTTTTAAAGGGCGCGCCGACAATTATTTTTAATCCGGTCGGAGAAGCGTTTCTTAATAGCGCAGGTAATCCCGGATTGGCAAAATTCGGATCCGGTGACGTGCTCACCGGAATGATTTCGGGTTTTCTTGCTCAAACAGACGAAATAGAAGACGCTCTAATTAGCGCGGTTTACATTCACAGCCTTGCTGCAGATCTTCTCTTAGAGGAGAAGACAGAGTACGGCTATACTTCAGAGGACTTAATTGAAGAAATTCCAAATGCGATCAAATTCATTCTCAAATCATTTATATAATTATCTCAGTAAGCGTACTTTCCTGCTGATTTATCTCCCGCTGGTAATTTATTGGATTGCGCTTTTTGTTGTCACTACAATTCCTGTGGATAAAATGCCGCACCTGTTTCAGTATCAGGATAAGATTGAACATCTGCTTGCCTATGGAGTCTTGGCGTTTCTATTAACACTTGCTCTATTTTTTCAGTCGAGATCAAATTTATTATCATCCAAAGCTTTCATTTTCTCATTTCTTTTCATCCTAGCTTATGGGGCTGTTGATGAGCTTCATCAAATTCTGGTTCCGGGAAGATACTGTGATCTATATGATTGGATCGCGGATGTTGTAGGCGGTTCACTCGGTATTGGGTTGGTATACCTCTTTTTGAATTCCCTTAAAGTCGAGGACCCGGAAACAAAAAATATTTAATTTTAGCTTCCTAAAGCTAAAATTAAAGGCGCTTTTGCCATAGGTATGGCTATGCCACAATTTTCTCTGTCCCTCCTTTGGCTGGATTAAATTTTTAAAAACCACTGTTTTGCCATAGGCATCATTATGTGATTAAAATTGCCTTTAAGTTACAATTTTTATCAATCCAGTTTTACCAATCGAGTCTAATTCTGTCTATATTTGTGGCGCAATAAAATACTGTTTTGCCATAAAATAATAATTGCCCCGTAATCATAAATTTCTTTTACCAGAAAATCGGAATAACTTGAACGCCGTAGAAATAAAAAATCTTCACTTCAACTACGAGAGCGCCATCAGCGGTCAATCGTTCGTACTGAATATTCCCGATTGGAAAATCGATAAGGGAGATTTTGTTAGTCTGCTGGGTCCGAACGGTTGCGGCAAGTCTACTCTGTTAAGATTGATAGGACATTTAATGGAATTAAATTCCGGCTCAATTTTAGTTGACGGCAAAAATATTTTAGAGTATAAGCGGAAAGATTTGGTAAAAAAGATAGCGTATGTACCACAGAAGAATTTTTCAATCTTTCCATTTTCAGTTTACGAAATTGTGATGATGGGGAGAAGTCCGTATTTGAACATGATGGGTTTTGAGAACGCCGAAGACAGAAAGATTGTGGATGAGGCTTTAAACATTATGCAGATAGAAAACCTGAAACAAAAAGGGATCAATGAAATTTCCGGGGGTGAAGCCCAGCGTGTTTTTATCGCTAGAGCGCTCGCACAAAAAGCCGAAATTATTTTGCTTGATGAACCTAACGCTCATCTTGATCTCGAACATCAAGTAATGATTTTTAATCTGTTAAAAAAACTCAACGAAGAAGAAAAAATTACAGTGCTTACAGTTTCCCATGATCTGAATCTCGTTGGAATATTTTCCAAAAAAATTGCTATGATGACAGATGGTTTTATTGCTATGGAGGGGGAGAAGACCGAGATACTTACGAGAGAGAATATTCAAAGAATTTTCAAAATAGATTCGGCGCTCTTTCCGAGTAGCGATAGTAAATCCATAAACGTATTAATCAATCCAAATTCTATCATTAACTTTACACAAAATTGAAACCTCGTTCTAAAAATAGCGGTTCATTCATCTTATTAGGAACAATTATTTTCCTAAATCTTGTCGCACTGCTTTTTCTAAAGTATAACTTAAATGGTCTCTCGCTCAGCAATTTTCGGTTGGATTATATCGGCAATGTATTAAACCTATTCATTTCGGTAATGATGTTGGTCGGAATTCTTATCCAAATAGTCCGGGGAAAAAATGTTGATATCCGAAGAGCAAGGTTTTTGATAGCGTTGCAATTTTTTATTACTCTTTCACTTAGTTTGGCATATGTTGTAACCAAATTCGATATAGTAAATCCCGTTGGTTACTTGTTCAATTTTCCGGTAAAGAAAGTTTATACCGGTTTTTTATTTATTATTGGTGCCCTCGTTCAAATCTATTCTCTGCTCTATATCTGGGGTTTGATTTACGGTGCCGAAAATTTATTCGAAATAAGAACGTTTATTAGAAGTATTATTATTGTCGTTCTGCTTCTAGTCTTCTCACTATTTAATGTTTGGAATGTCCGGCTATATGATGAGAAGAAAATTCCAGACGCAAAGTTTGAATACGGATGCATACCCGGAGCAGCGGTTTGGAGCCGCGGAAAACCGAGTCCTATTTTCGAAGGGAGAATTCGCAAGGCTTTTGAACTCTATAAGAAAGGAATTATTAAACAAGTAATTCTAACCGGAGGCAACGCACCCGGCGAGATAAGCGAGTCCGAATCTGCATATAAGTATTTAAGAAATCTCGATATACCGGAAAAAAAACTAAGGATCGAGACGCAATCGTCAACTACTACCTTGCAGATAAAATTTTTGTCAAGAGAATACTTTTATGAGAACAATTCAAAACCCATTTTAATTATTTCCGATGGTTTTCATCTGACAAGAATAGTGCAGATCGCAAAATTTTTTAATGTAAATGTTATTGGTGTTTCATCCGATTACTCGATGTCATTCGATAAGACACTCTTTTACCGGGCGCGCGAAAGCGTAGCTCTTCTTTTATTCTGGTTTTTTGCAATTTAGTTCTATTTGATATTCAAATTTATTTGGAGAAATAATGGAAAATTTTAATGTAATGGAAAAATATGGACATGAACAAGTTGTGTTTTGCTCTAACGTTGAATCCGGTTTGAAAGCGATCATTGCAATTCATGATACCACTTTAGGACCCGCACTCGGAGGTACAAGAATGATGAATTACAGTTCGATCGATCAAGCTTTGAACGACGCATTAAGATTATCTCGCGCCATGACATATAAAGCAGCTGTAGCGGGATTGAACCTTGGCGGTGGCAAAGCGGTTATAATAGGAGATTCGGCAACTCAGAAAGACGAAATGCTTTTCAGAACATTCGGAAAATTTGTTGAAGGACTGGGAGGGAGATTTATTACTGCAGAAGATGTCGGCACTAATGTAAAAGATATGGAATACGTTCGGATGGAAACAAAATATGTTACAGGAATATCTAAAGCTCTTGGAGGATCGGGTGATCCTTCTCCAGTCACGTCCTATGGTGTTTATGTCGGAATGAAAGCCTGTGCAAATGCGGTCTGGGGAAGTGATTCCTTGCGTGGTAAAAAAATTGCGGTACAAGGTGCAGGACAAGTAGCTCATGCTCTTTGCGAACATCTTTATAGTGAAGGAGCTGAAATATTTATAACCGATCTCAACGAGCGTAAAGTTCAGCGTGTACTTGAAACCATCAAAGCCAAAGTAGTTAGACCGGAAGAAATTTATGAACTGGATGTAGATATTTTTTCTCCGAACGCGTTAGGTGCCGTCATTAACGAAAACACAATTCCGAAGATAAAAGCCCGGATAATAGCAGGCGGCGCCAATAATCAGCTTGAGGAGGAAGAAAGTCATGGCAGGATGCTTCTAGACAAAAATATTCTTTATGCCCCGGATTATGTAATCAACGCAGGTGGTTTAATAAACGTTGCGAACGAATTGGAAGGATATCGGCAGGACCGTGCGATGAAACACGCCGAAGGAATCTATGAGATTCTTTCGAGAGTAATCAAAGTATCAAAAGAGCAGAATATTCCAACCAATATTGCATCAAATAAAATTGCGGAAGCAAGATTGGCAAAAATCGGCGGTATCAGAAAAATCTATACGCCCTGTCCAAATTCAAATGTGAAATAAATAATCTATATTTATTAAATAAGAGAAGTTAAGCCCAACTTCTCTTTTGTTTTTTGAAATTAAGAAGTAGATTGTGCATCAAATTTTGAAATTTTGTTGAAAACGATGAAAAAATCGAATAGAAGAGAAATAAGGGAAAAGGTTCTTCAAGTTCTTTATGCTTATGAAATCAATGGTGATGGCTTAACTCTCCTCACTAACGGAATTTTATCCGATGTGACCGCCGAGAGCGATATTCTGTTCGCTAAACAGTTGATTAATCGAGTTGTGGCAAATAGAAAAGAGCTTGATGATCAAATTCGCACCAGAGTTGAAAATTGGGAAATGGAGAGAATTGCTCTCATCGATAGAATATTGCTTAGGATCGGTATGGCGGAAATATTTTTTTTCCAGGAGATTCCACCTAAAGTATCTATTAACGAAGTGATTGATATTGCCAAAGATTATTCCACCGCAAACAGCGGAAAATTTATTAACGGCATTCTCGATGCGATTTTATCTGACCTCAAAAAAGAGGGCACGCTGAATAAAAGCGGTAGAGGACTTATTGAAGAATCCTTACCTAAAAAATCCGACGAAGAATAAATCAAGCGAAAAGTTCAATGTTTTTATCTGGACTCTTTTTGATTTTGCGAATACTTCCTATTCCATTGTTGTTGTAACTTTCCTCTATGCAGTTTATTTCAAACAGACTGTCGTTGATGGAAAGGCTGTGGGAGATTTTTACTGGAGTATCGGTACAAGTATTTCAATGTTTATTACTGCGTTGATATCACCGGTTCTCGGCGCTATTGCCGATTACTCCGCAGGCAAAAAAAGATTTTTACTTTTCTTTACGCTCGCATGCATCATCTCAACATCACTTCTCTATTTTGTAAATAGGGGAGATGTCTTTCTCGGGCTCACATTATTTATTATTGCTAATGTTGGTTTTGAAGCCGGTCTTGTTTTTTATGATTCATTCCTTCCCGAAATTACGGCGCCAAAAAATTTCGGTAGAGTTAGCGGATATGGTTTCGCAATGGGATATCTTGGATCACTGACTACGCTTGCACTTGTTTTCCCCTTCATCAAATCGAATATGATACAAGAAACCTTTCCACTCTCGGCATTGGTATTCTTAATCTTTGCTATCCCGCTTTTTGTCTTTATAAAAGATAACCGTAAAAAAGTTGTAAGAGAAGAGTCCTTTGTAAAGATTGGAATAACACGTGTCTTCAATACCATTTCACATCTGAGAAATTATAAGAATCTGTCCCTCTTTTTACTCGCATTCTTCTTTTATATTGAAGGCGTTAATACGGTTATCTACTTTTCCGGAAACTACGCGAGTACTACACTTCATTTTACGATGGAAGAATTGATTGTTTTTTTCTTGATCGTTCAGACTACCGCAATTCTAGGCTCGCTGGCATTCGGTTTTCTGGCGGATTCATTCGGTCAAAAAAAATCGCTTATTCTTTCATTAGTTATCTGGATAGTAACAATATTTTTTGCTTTTGCTACCAGCGACCAAAATGGGTATGTGATTCAACATCTCTCTAAACTCTTAAACACAAATGCCGGTTCAGTCTCAAGAATGAGTTTTTATTTAGTTGGGTTACTTGCCGGAAGTGTAATGGGTGCAACTCAATCAACAAGCCGGAGTCTGATGTCACGCTTAACGCCATTAGAGCGGAAGACAGAATTTTTTGGTTTCTATTCATTGTTCGGAAAAAGCTCGGCGATTCTTGGCCCACTGGTTTTTGGCTTTGTAAGTTATATGACCGGTGAGCAGAGATTTGCGATACTAACCATATCTATTTTCTTTTTAATAGGACTTGGAGTTTTAAGTTTTGTGAGTGATGAATCGGAGTACGTTGAAAAAACCGAGTCTAATTTAGGCTAGTTTTTATAGCTAAAGCGCATTGCGAGGTAGATTCCAACAATCGAAATAAATGCCCACGATAATCCAATAATTATAACAGGAATATTTGTAAGACTCGAAATAAGAGAAGCGTCTGATAATTCTGATGATCGTGAGAGTAGATCATCCTTAATGTCGAACATGACATAGATGCAGCTAATCAACCCAAACGCACGAACAACAATTTTGATGATGGGTATTCGCAAAAGAAATGCGGAAGTAATCAAAAGTAATGATAGGATCAAAGCGAGTATTACGAATGTGATTCCTGCTGGTACACTTATCGATGTTACGAGAATTAGAACTGATAATGAAATGAGAATCCAAAATCCGTTCTTCTTGAAATTTGGTGAAGTGAAGATCAATAATCCCCAGAGCAGACTTCCCAAATAGCCGGCAGAAGCAATAAAAATAGTGTTGCCCTCTTCGGTTTCGCATTTACCGCCGAGATCAAGACCAATATTCATTTCTATAATTTTACCGCCGCTGATTAACGCAGCAAAGGCGTGACTTATTTCATGTAATAAAACCACAATCAGTTTTATCGGGTAGATGAAATAAGTATTCCACAGAAAAAAACTTATAATCAATAAGGTAAATAGTATAACCAGCTCGGTAATTTGATTTTTCTTGTTTAGTGTTTTAGCCATGATCATTATATTATTATCATTTGCAAAATAAATAAATCTTGATTAAGTCTTATACTGATCATAAATTTGTTTGTGAAAGGATTGAGATATTTATTCAGAAGTTTTCTAATTGTAAAATTTAACATGATGCGGGCGTAACTCAGTTGGTAGAGTATCGGCTTCCCAAGCCGGTTGCCGCGGGTTCGAGTCCCGTCGCCCGCTCAAAATATTCTTTTGTACTGTTGAATCTCTCTGTTAATTGTTCTATAATTGGTGCGCAAATTTTAAAGCTCTTTTATTAGGGGGCTTAGCTCAGTTGGTTCAGAGCATCTGCCTTACAAGCAGAGGGTCGTAGGTTCGAATCCTTCAGCCCCCACAAAAAACCCTTGTAATTAAATCTGTTGCGAGGGTTTTTCATTTTAAAGTCACCAGGCAGAGGGTCAAGGTTCTCCCGAAGGGACTCCAACGGAGTGTCACTATTTGATGCGACTGCAATATTTTCGTTGGGACTTACAGCTAAAGAATTATTTTTTATAGTACCGTCTAAGGTTTGTTGCGCCTGAACTTTTATTGATATAATGATAAGCAGCGTAGCTACTATTCCAATTTTGATTTTAGTTTTCATATTTTTATTGTATTAGTTTGTAAAAAAGGTTACCGCCCAAAGTGTAGCTGAAGCAATAATTAGCCAAAGTACCACACCTTGTATTAATGGTTTAAATCCAACGGAAGCTATTGTTTTTCTGTTCAACCCACAGCCTATCAAAAACAGGGTTAATGTTAATCCTGCTTTAGCAAAGCTAGTTAAATAATGGTTGTATTCTTGCACAATGGGTACGTAAGTATTCGCAATCATTGCTAGGACGAATAATCCGATGAAATAAGGAATTTTTATTTTACTTTTTTTACTCTTAAAAATAAAAGTGGATAAAAAAGCAACAGGAATAATCCATAAAGCTCTCGCTAATTTCACTGTAGTAGCAATTTCCAATGCTTGCGGGCCATATTTACTAGCTGCCCCAACTACTGAACTCGTGTCGTGAATAGCTATTGCACACCACATTCCAAATTGTGTTTGCGATAAATGTAACTGATGTCCCATGAATGGGAATAAAAATAAAGCAATAGAATTCAAAATAAATATTGTGCCTAATGCAACGGATATTTGTTTTTCTTCGGCTTTTATTACCGGAGAAACGGCTGCTATGGCACTTCCGCCACAAATTGCTGTACCTGCAGAAATTAAATAAGATGTTTTCTTTTCAATATTCAGAGATTTACCCATAAGGAAGCCTATAATTAGGGTTCCGATAATTGATATTATTGTAAAAACTATTCCTTCTTTGCCCGCTTCCATAGCACTTGTAACGTTCATGCCAAAACCTAATCCAACAACAGAGACCTGTAATAATATGTGAGTTGCTTTATGATTAAGATGCAAATAGGGATGCCCAATAAACTGAGCAATGACAAAACCCATCAGCAATGCAATTGGCGGTGTTATTAATGGTGATAAACAGAATACTACTGATAATAAAAAAATTACTTCCCTTGTGGTGACGCTTTTATCTAATATGTATTTAATTCCTTTTTTATTTTGATTTTCCATGATACTTATTTGTTTTTGTTGGTACAAATTTCAGCTAATATAGTATCAAATGGAAATGGTTAAATGTTATGCGCCATTACTTAAAGTTATAGTGGCTGGCAAATTTCATAAATAGTTCGGGTAATGCTTCAGCTTGTCCTTGTTGTTGGATAAAATAAAAATTTCGTGAGATTGAAAAGTCTTTAATATCTATGATACTGTATTTATTATCTTTAAGTTCTTTAAATATTGAATGGACAGAGAGAAATGCCATACAGTTGCTGTGAAGTATATAATTTTTAATGCTTTCGGTACTTCCTAATCGCATTTCAATATTTAAATCGGAAATTTTTATACCTAAGGGTTTTAAATGATGCGCAATAACCTCTAATGTTCCTGAACCTTGTTCGCGAAATAAAAGTGGAATGTTTTTTAATTCATCAATAGAGATCTTTTGTTTCTTTGAAAGAGGATTGGTGCTGTTTGCCACTAAAATAATTTCGTCTTTGACAAATTGGGTATATTTAAGATAGGATTTTTTAGATTTCCCTTCTGTAATTCCCAAATCAATTTCATTGTTTTGGAGAGCGATTTCAATTTGTTCAGTATTATTTGTTACTAAAGAAACCGTAAGCTGGTCAAATTTTTCATGAAAACGTGCTAAAATTTGAGGCAAAACATATTGAGCAATTGTAGTACTTGCTCCAATTCTTAATTTACCATTGAATTTTTGAGTTACAGTATTGAGTTCAAACTCTAAATCGCGATATATATCAAATAATTTTTCGGTATGTGAAAGTAAAATAATTCCAGCTGGAGTTAATTTGATTTTAGAACCATTTCTTTCAAATAGCTTTACTTTTAGAAAACTTTCAATTTCTTGTATGTGTTTAGAAACGGCAGGTTGTGTAATAAACAACTCTTCGGCAGCTTTTGTAAAATTGAGCCGCTTTGCCACTTTATGAAAGACTTGTAAACGTAAATCAAACATTATTATAGAATTAGGTTGTTTAGTTCTTCTCTTTTTTAGGGTTCCGGCTAACGTTCCGCGCCTACCCGCTGCCAGGCTTTTATTCAACTACCTTACCGAGAAGTATAGAATACGAATTTAGTAATTAGTTATCAAGAAAAGCACAAGTGAAAGCCTGGCAAAGGGTAGGCTGTTAGTAACGGGTTGTTTTTGTGTGGCAGCCAACCAATGTCAAATCTGTTTTGCAGCCTATTTGTATGGCAACCTTCCAAAGTCAATTTCAACTTATTCATTCAAGCTGGTAAGTAAGACAGTCTCCAGATTTATCTATTATTTTTTATTGAAGGAATTCTTTTTTTCAACTCGCTACTAACGTTTCCATCATAAAAGAAGCCCGACGAAGTCGGGATTTGGATGAGTCCCGATGGCTATCGGGACGAACCTTTTATGCTGTGTTAGGCGTAGTGTCATCCTTAAAGAATTTTTGTAAATAGCAATTTATATATTTCAAGTCCAAGACTAAGTAAAATGCCAGAAAATCCTATTGTTAAAACAGTGCATCGCAATTCCCATTTGAAAGCCGGTCCTGCACTTGCGTACCACAGTCCAGCTACAATAAAAATTATTGTTCCGCTTATCATCAAGATCAAAATAGTCCAATCAAGTTTTGGTGAGTTGTAAAAATGGAAGTTCGCTAGCGCAAGAACTATATTCAACAAACCTAATATGAATGTATAAGATTTTATTAAATCATACATATACTTATCAAAAGAGTTTAAATATAGAAGGGGGTTAACTTTGAATGAATCAGAGACTTTTGGCGCAAGATAACCGAATTCAAACAAAAAACTCGCTATTACTAAAATGAATCCAAAGATTAAATGTATTTTAATTGTTGTCATAGTTTTAGTCCTATTAATTTTAATTAGTTTCTAAAAAATTGCATGCCAATTATCTTTTCGAAAACACGATTAGGCAATATTGATTTTAAAACAAGCAACATTCTCGCCCCTTTTCCAACAAGATAACTTCTCTTAGGATTCTTTGAAGTTATTGCGGTGTAAATGGATTTAGCAACAACGACTGGTTCTACATTCACTTGGGACATTTTATCAACGTTTTTCTCAAATCGTTTCATATATTCGTAATATGCTGAAGATTGGTCCTGCGATTTTTTAGCTGACTGTACATTACTGTGAAAATTTGTTTTTATACTTGTAGGATTGATAGTAGCAACTTTAATTCCAAAAGGTGCAAGCTCAACTCTTAAGGATTCTGTGAGTGCTTCGACAGCGAATTTTGAAGCACAGTAGACACTTAATACTGGAAAGGCGACTCTTCCCCCAATAGAACTTATGTTGACAATGTATCCCTGTCTTTGTCGTCTCATAACTGGAAGAACTTCTTTTATAACTCTTATCAATCCAAAAAAATTGGTTTCAAACTGATCTTTTATCTCTTCCATTGAGCAATCTTCTAAAAATCCGCCAAAACCAAATCCAGCGTTATTTACCAATACATCAATCCTGCTTTCTTTTTTTAGTATGAAACTAATGGCTTTCTTAATGGATTGCTCATCGGTAACATCAAGTTGAACAATTTCAATAGAAACTTTCGCTTTTTTTGCTTCAGAAAACAGGTTGTCCTTTTTTTCTAAATTCCGCATACTCGCATAAACTTTATATCCTTTTTTAGATAGATATACGGCCGTAGACAAACCTATTCCACTTGAGCATCCTGTAATTAAAACAACTTTTTGTTCTTTCATTATTCTATCTCCTTTTGTATTAAAACGACATTTCGCCTAACATAGGATAAACGAAATTAGTTAATTTGTTTTTATACAAACATTGCGTTTATCCCATCAAAAATCTATACTTGTTACGTATTAGCTCAAAAATAATGGTTATGGGGCAGTGAAAAGAAATGAATTGTTAGATGCTTATTCAAAAAAACTTCACATAAAAAATTATTCTTACCGCACTGAAAAATCATACATTCATTATCTTAATCTTTTTCTAGATTATATATCTAACAATAAATCTCAAAATGAAGAACCGAAACTCGTTATTAATTTTCTAGATTATTGTAAAACTGAAAAGAAATTCTCTTATTCTTCAATGAAGCAGGCATTAGCTTCTGTTAGGTTTTTGTATCTGGAAGTTTTGAATAAACAGATCGATTTTAATTTCTTTTATAAGATGAGAAAGCCCGATAGTCTTCCAAACGTACTTTCACCGGGGCAGGTAAAAAATATAATTGATTCAATTACAAATCTAAAGCATAAGGCAATTATTTCAACAATTTATTCATGCGGCTTAAGGCTGTCAGAAGTTGTTTGGCTAAAAATCAGTGATATTGATTCTGATACGATGATGGTTAAAATAGTCAATTCAAAGGGGAAAAAAGACCGGTATGTTATGCTTTCGGTTAAACTACTGGAGTTATTGCGTGAATATTTTAAGGAATATAAGCCAAAAAAATATCTCTTTGAGGGACAAATGGGGGATAATTACTCGCCGCGCAGTATTCAAGCTGTTTTTAGCAATGCAATAAAAAAAACGAAAATAAATAAAAAAGTTACAGTACACACTCTTCGTCATAGCTTTGCAACACATCTTCTTGATAATGGAACGGATATTCGATTTATTCAAGAATTGCTTGGGCATAAACATTTATCAACAACGCAAATCTATACACATATCAACTCTCCCTCAATTAAAAAAATTATAAATCCATTTGACTTAATCGAATAGTCCATCCTGCAATGAGATAATTTGACACTTATCTTCACCCATCTTATATTTCGTCTAACAACGAAATGTTATAATGGAAGATAAAGTAAAATTTTTTAAAGCATTATCAGATTCCAACCGGTTAAGAATTCTAAAGATGCTGCAAACCAAGCCATTATGCGTTTGCGAAATTACTAATGTGCTTGAACTGGCAACATCCACAGTATCGCAGCACTTAAAAATTCTAAAAGAAGCTGGATTCATTTTGGAAGAGAAGAATGGTAAGTGGGTCAACTATCTTATCAATCCGCTGCCTACTGATCCAAGGATCTCTTCTTTGCTAAGCTCACTGGATTACTGGATTGCCGACAACACTGTTATCACTTCTGATCAGAAACGAGTTTTGGGATCTGATAGAAACATCATCTGTTCAAAATGATTTTTTGAGAAACATTTAGCTAAAAGACGAATTAGTGAGGAAATATAATGTTGAATGTTGAACACAGTGAAATCCAGCTTGGCGGGAAAATGAATTCGCCAAAGGCAAGCCGTTCGGCGGGAAATAAAAAAATATTGGTACTCTGCACCGGCAACAGCTGCCGAAGTCAAATGGCGGAAGGATTTCTAAAATCATTTGATGCTGAATTGGAGGTTTATTCTGCCGGAACTAATCCATCAGCTCAAGTTCATACAAAAGCAATTCAAGTAATGATTGAAGTCGGAATAGACCTCACAAAGTATTATCCTAAGAACGCAGATCGGTTTGTTGGTGAAACATTCGACTATGTAATAACTGTTTGTGATAACGCAAAAGAATCTTGCCCGGTTTTTATGGCTAAAGTTGGCAAGCAATTACATATTGACTTTAAGGACCCGGCTGAAGCAACTGGCACTGAGGAAGAAGTTCTAAATGAGTTTAGACGAATAAGAGATGAAATAAAACGTGATTTTTACAAGTTCTATGAAGAAAATATAAGGGGATGAACAATGCTGGCAATAAAAGTTTTTGGCTCCAGCTGTACCAATTGCATGAATCTAAAAAATCTTTACAAACAAGTTGTTTCAAAAAATAATATTGAAGCAACGATAAAAAAAGTAACCGAATTAAAGACCATGATGAGTTACGAAATAATGAGCTCACCGGGACTCCTGGTAAATGAAAAAGTAATTCATAGTGACAAACTACCAACAAAATCAACTTTAACACATTGGCTGATGAATGTGGAAGGTAACTAATAGAGTAAAAATATGAATAGTAAAATCATAGATATAGAAGTTCAACATTTTAACGGTTGTCCAAACTCTGCAGAGATGATAGCAAGAGTAAGAACAGCTATAGAAGTATTTAATGAACAAATAGAGTACAAAGAAATTCTTGTAGAAACGCCGGAACAAGCGCAGCAGATAAAATTTCGGGGTTCTCCAACAGTATTGATAAACGGTATCGATTTAGAAAATATGCATGAACCAACTGAAGCAAATCTTGCATGCCGGTATTATATAAATGGATTGCCACCTATTAACCAAATAAAAGAATTCATTACAGATCAATTAAAGAAAGAGGAATAAATTTGAGTTCAATTAGGAAGAAACTTTCATTTTTGGACAGATATTTAACTCTCTGGATATTTCTTGCAATGTTTGTAGGAGTTTTCTCAGGCTACCTTTTTCCCGGAATTGTAAATTTTTGGAATTCATTTCAGAGTGGAACTACAAACATCCCGATTGCTATTGGATTAATATTAATGATATACCCGCCGCTGGCAAAAGTAAAGTATGAAGAACTTGGCGATGTATTCCGCAATGTAAAAATTCTTTCTCTTTCGCTCATTCAAAACTGGATTATTGGACCGATACTAATGTTTGTTCTTGCGATTATATTTTTGCAAGACCAACCCGAATATATGGCTGGATTAATAATGATAGGACTTGCACGCTGCATTGCAATGGTAATCGTATGGAATGAACTAGCAAAAGGTGATACTGAATATGCAGCTGGACTTGTAGCATTCAACTCTATTTTCCAAGTACTCTTCTTTTCGATATATGCTTACGTGTTCTTAACTGTAGTGCCTAACTGGCTCGGTTTGCAATCATTCAAAGTTGATATTACAATCGGGCAAATTGCAGAGAGCGTTTTTATTTATCTCGGCATTCCTTTCCTTGCCGGAATGATAACCCGTTTTGTTATGCTGAAACTAAAAAGTAAAGATTGGTATGAAAAGAAATTCATTCCAAAGATTAGTCCAATTACATTAATCGCGCTTCTCTTTACAATTGTTGTAATGTTCTCGCTCAAAGGTGAATACATTGTTAAGATACCGCTCGATGTTATAAGAATTGCAATTCCGCTTCTGTTCTATTTTGTTATAATGTTTCTTGTCTCATTCTATATGGGAAGAAAAATCGGAGCGGATTACTCAAAGACAGCTACACTTTCTTTTACAGCTGCAAGCAACAACTTCGAATTAGCTATTGCTGTAGCAGTTGCAGTATTCGGAATAAACAGCGGAGAAGCATTTGCGGCTGTTATTGGTCCACTAGTAGAAGTGCCGGTATTGATCGGCTTGGTTAATGTTGCGTTGTGGTTTCAGAAAAAATATTTTTCTTCGGCTGAAAATTAAACTGCTTAACGGTGCTCTTTCTGGTTTTACGTATTATAAAACAAAATTACAGAAAGAACTATAAAGCATATCAATTAAGGGGACTTCTATAAACAACAAAAATGATAGGTGGAAATCTGCTTATTCTGCGTTTTTCAGCGTTCTATTAAATAAAAAAATAGTTTTGCCATAGGCATCAACATGTGATTAGAAGCCTCCTTAAGCTATTGCAATTCAAAAAAAATATCTTAGTTTTGATTTGTATAATGTTTTAAAGTTATTAGCTCTCAAAAAAACGGCTCGTAATAATTTGTAACTTTTACAAAGGAGAAGTTATGGGCTCACGTTATCAAAAACTCGCTGAAGAAATTTTATCTCTCGCCGGAGTGAATATTAACGGCGATAAGCCGTGGGATATTCAAGTTCACAATAAGGAATTTTACAGAAGAGTAATTACAGAAGTAGAACTTGGAATGGGCGAATCCTATATGGATGGCTGGTGGGAGGTTGAAAAACTCGATGAAACGATTTACAAAATCATTCGTGCTGATTTGCCAAATAAAATAAAGCATAGTTATAAAGTCGCTTTGCAACTCGCAGGCTTTTGGCTAATTAACATGCAAGCACACCATAGAGCTTTTATAATTGGTGAAAGGCATTATGATCTTGGTAACGATCTTTTTCGGAATATGCTCGATAAAAAAATGAATTACAGCTGTGCTTATTGGAAAAATTCAAATTCATTAAATGAAGCACAAGAAAACAAATTGGAGTTGATCTGTAAAAAACTTTATCTCGAACCGGGCATGAAGATTTTAGATATTGGCTGCGGCTGGGGTGCATTTGGCAAATACGCTGCTGAAAAATACAATGTTGAAACAGTTGGAATTACTGTTTCAAAAGAGCAAGTAGAACTTGGCAGAAAGTTATGCGAAAGTCTCCCCGTTGAGTTTCGGCTAATGGACTATCGTGATGTAAATGGGAAGTTTGACAGAATAGTGAGCGTTGGAATGATTGAACATGTCGGCTATAAAAATTACAAAACATATTTTGAAATTGCTCATAAATGCTTGAAAGATGATGGATTATTTCTTCTTCACACAATTGGCGAACCCCGTTCTACAAAAAGCACCGATGCATGGACTCATAAATATATTTTCCCGAATGGAATGCTGCCATCAGTGGCTCAACTAAGTAAAGCAGCAGAAAATCTTTTTATTATTGAAGATCTGCATAACTTTGGTGTTGATTATGACAGGACATTAATGGCGTGGTATGATAACTTCAAAAATAGTTGGGATAAAATTAAAAATAAGTATAACGAACGCTTTTACAGAATGTGGAAATATTTTTTACTCTCTTCAGCCGGCGCATTTAGGGCAAGAAATAAAAATCAGCTTTGGCAATTAGTGTTATCTAAAAACGGAATTTTGGGAGGTTATTGTTCGGTGAGATAAAGTAACGGCTTACAAGTCTCTTATGGTTTCCTCCTTTTTATATTGAGAGGTTATCAAATATTTTAGTTGTTCTTTTTGTTAAAGATTATTTGTTCACATAAATAAAATAATAATGTCAAAATTCGGTTTAGCGCTCGGCGGCGGCGGCGCAAGAGGTTTAGCTCATATTGGAGTTCTCAAAGTTCTTGATTCCGAGGGGATTAAAATAAATTATATTACCGGCTGCAGTATGGGTGCTGTAGTTGGCGGTTTATATGCTTATTTCGGTTCTGCAAAAGAAGTTGAAATCTTTATACATGACTTAATTGAACATCCCAAATTTATAGAACTTGGAATTGATAGATTAAATAAAAAGATAAAGAAACCGGACAAAAATTATTTCGAACAGTTTTTAGATTATATCGAAATACGGTTTCAAGCATTGAAATCATTGAATAGTCTTTCTTACTTTGATGAAGAGGCGACTAAAGAGATTTATCAAATATTTCCTGATGTCCAAATCGAAAATCTGCAAATTAAATTTTCTGCTATCGCAACCGATCTACTTTCCGGTGAAGAAATTAATTTTACAAAAGGGAATTTAAGAGATATAATCCGTGCAAGCTCGGCAATCCCCGGTATTTTCCCTCCGGTTAAATACGAAAATTATTTTCTGGTTGATGGAAGCGCTTCGGAAAGCGTGCCAGCCGGTAAAGTAAGAGAAATCGGTGCCGATAGAGTGTTGGCGGTAGATGTTACACGCAATTTAAAGGTCGTTGAGGAACCAAAAAATATTTTTGAGATTCTTTTCAGAACCGAAGATATCACTTCTTACCATCTCTCTATTTTACGTTTAAGGGAAGCAGATTTAATTATTCGCCCTCAAATAAAACAACTTACCTGGGCTGATTACGATAAAGTAGATGAAATTATCTCCGCCGGGGCAATCATTACAAAAGCATATTTGAATGATATTAAAAAACTTCTGAACCGCAATTCATATTTATTAGAATTCGAACATTACCTTAAGAAGCTAAAAAGAGATGCTTAAGCAGAAAGCGATGGCTTATGAATAATCTTTTGATCGTTGCACATCGCGGCGCATCTTACGCTGCACCTGAAAACACTATTCCTTCTTTTGAACTCGCGCTTAAAGAAAATGCAGATTTTATAGAGGGAGATTTTTGGCTTACGAATGATAATGAGATTGTCTGCATTCATGATCCGAATACTAAAAGAGTAACAGGAGGAAAAAATAAATTAAATGTTTGCAGATCAACTTTATCCGGATTGAAAAAATTAGATGTCGGAATTTGGAAAGGAGAACAATACAAAGGAACAACCATACCGTCTCTTCAAGAAGTTTTACAAATCATTCCTAAAGAGAAAGGCATTTACATTGAAATAAAAGACAATCGTGAAATCTGTATAATAAAACTTGTAGAAATCTTAAAACACTTTTCCATTTCACCGGATAAAATCAGAATAATTACTTTTAACCCGGATACTGTTCGGTTAACAAAAAAATATTTACCGGAAATTAAAACTTACTGGCTTTTCAGTTCGTATTTTCAAAAAATGAAAGGCTTAAAATATCTTGTACAAAAAAAAATGATTCAAACTCTTCAAACAATTAATTGCGATGGCATTGATGTTAAAGCGGGACCGTATATTGATATGAAACTTGTAAAATTATTCCGCTATTACCATTTGGATTTTTGTGCTTACGGTGTTAATGAACTTGATGATGCCATTAAATTAATTAATCTTGGTGTTGGTTCGATTACTACTGATTTCCCGTTGAAGATGAGAAAAGATATTGAAAAGCATTTATTTTATTTAGTTCATTCTGATACAAAGAATAATAAGATAAGAAGCTTATGAGATTGTCAAAGAATCTGTTTATGTGGTTAGTATCTTTAACTTCCACAACCATAGACTTTTTGTTTCGTCTTTAAGATAACTAACAATTTCTATAGTGGACCCGGCTGGCGCAAATTTGACTGCGTTGTTAACAAGATTATCCAGAGCTTCTTCATTTTTCCCGGATATTTTTTAATTCGCCGCAAACCCGCTAATGCTGAACAAAAAATTATAAAAAAGATCGATCAAAGGTTATCCGGAATTCATCTCTGGAGAAGACAGTCACAAGAGTATTCATGGCGGAGTGTGTAAAAGTGATTAGAGCAAGTGAAACGGCTGCCTCGATCAAAATATTAATCCGGCTATATTTTACACCATCTTCAGTGGAGATAAATTGAAAAGAGAGCATTTATAAAGATCAGACGCTTAATTTATACTAAAATTATATTCAGGTTTCAGCTTCGGTCAGTTGCGGCTTTTCAATCCTTTTTATATATTAATAAAAACCACAGGCTATCCATGAGGTTATTTAAACTTTTCGGATTTCAGTTATCCGGTGAAAAAAATAAATGTGACAAATGCAAAAGAATAAGAAGATATAGATTTAGGCGGAGGTCAATAAGTCTCAGATCTAACGACGACAAATGTTTCTGTCTTTACCAGAAATATTATCTTATGGGTTTTCCGATTGTTCATACAAGGGAGGAATTTCCGAATTTAGAGCAAGCGGAGGATCGTTATTTGGAATTATATGATAAACGGTTGGTGAATAAGGTTATTAGATGAAAGAATGTCCTTTATATACCCATGTTCCAAAAGAGTAGAAGCTTAAAGTTAGAATTGAACCAAATCTTGTAACCTAAAAATTCCGCCGCAAATAGTGCCATTCCCTTCTCCGAATGCAATGAACTGAAGACATTATCTCCATTGTAGATATAGAATGATTCGATTTCAACTATTGAATATGTGAATGAAAGTGAGTAGTATAAGTCCGGTATTATTGGATTGTCTCCTGGAAAATCTTTTATGCTCGTTAAAGTGAATTAAGTGGTGTCGAAGATAAATTCCCATAATTCGAAGAATACTAGATCGACAGTTTATGAAATATCCCGGAACTTCATTTCTCGAATACTTAAAAGGTAGATTTAAGCTCTATATTGAATTCATTTTCTTGGCGGGGCTTTTTTTTATACTACCAAACTATTTCTGTCCAAATGGGGGCGCAGAAGAATGACTTCAGTAAATGTTGTAGAGTCAATACCGCTTTTTTCCGGTTTAGATGAAGATACACTTAAGCAAATCTCCCTTATATCCCTTCAAAAAACCTATCCTCCTCAAAGTATTGTGATACATGAGGGGGAAGAGAACACCACACTTTACTTCATAATCAGAGGTAGAGTTAAATTAACCAGCACAAATAATGACGGAAAGGAAATTAATCTAGGAATTCTCTTCAGAAGTGATTTCTTCGGAGATGTAATCTCCTTAAACGGCTTAAAAAATGATTCTACCATAACTACACTCTCAAAGACAGATCTATTTCTCATAAGAATAAATGATTTTCAAAAACTTCTTTTGTATAATCCGGTAATTTCCATCAGACTTTTGCAAGAATTGGTAAAACGTATCCGCGCAACGGAATTTAAAATTCTGTTGTTTTCTTTTACAACGGCTCAATACAAAGTTGCAGCGGTAATATTACAGATAGCGGAGAAAGAGGGTAAATTAAACGGCAATAAAATTAGAATTGAGAAGTTCCCCCCCTACTCGGAGATTGCCAATATGGCAGGAATTACAAGGGAGACAGTCTCGAGGATATTACACCGTTTAGCGAATCAAAAATTAATCGAGTTGAAGAAACTTAAGCTGACTATTCCTGATTTCGATAAATTTTGGAATATGTTCGATTTGAGTGAATTAAAAGTTGAAGCTTCCGGAAAAAATAATTTTTCGAAAAAATCAAAAGGACATCTTCCGCGAAGGGGGCGTTTTCCAATATTCGCGGCATCGGAATTAAAAAAGATTCTCTTAAAATACTCTTATAAAAAAGCAGATCTGGTAAAAATAGTTATCAATAATAGGTGAGCGGGGAAGGCGCTATGAAGTGAGAGGGAGTCGTACGGGTATTAAACCCAAATTAATATCGTTTATTATAAAGCCTTGCGCTATCGGATTCTTAGGGTTTACTATCTTCTTAATACTTATTTTCTTTCTGAAAACTCTGCAGAACGCTATAGTAGCGGGGCAGAAGATCACAATTGAAACCGAAGACCTGATATTGGCGATGGTTGGTTTCATCCTCCTTTTCCTGACTGCGTTCTTAAAAAACTTTCAGAGCCTGATAACAAAAAGTAATAACCGCGCAATTTCACAGAGGGCGTGGTAGTGATAAGATGTTTATATTTTTAAGGAATTATTCCGGACGGCTTTAATTATGACCAGTGGAAAATCATTGTTCAGCACTAATTTGAGATTATTTTTTTAGCGAATATGCTTATTAAAAATTATATTATTTCACGGATTTGGGTTCAAAATCATTCCCTGAGAGATTTGGTTCCCGCTTTTGAAAAACCGCTTAGCCGCAAGGCGGTTAATATGGAGCGGGTATGAATCCGGTAGAAATAGATTAGAAAGAAAACAAAGAATATTAAGATGGCGTCTCTGTTTTTCCCGAATATGTTTGTGATAAATGATGCCGTTATTTGATTAGAATAATTTCAAAGTTTATACGATTATTTGATAGAACCATCTGAAAAATTTCACGTCTCGCTAAGGGGAATTGTCCTTAGGACTCCCTTTGAGATGAACGATTTCGTCATCTTTAGTCGCCGTTCAAGATGAGATCGAGAATTTTTCAGTTATCTCTGATTTTTATCGCTTTGCCGCTTAATAGTTAACAGATTGGTATTATCAATTGTTTAGGTTTTACCAATAATGTGACTTACGTGGCGGAGCTGTGCCGGCGAGGGGGAAGGAAGAAATAGGCAAGGAGTTGGTAAAGGGATAGAGTAGAGGCATAGAGCGAAAAGCATGAGTGAAGGGTAGAGGGCAAAGAGTGGAATCGTTATGGCAAAGTTTAGATTTCAAGATTTAATCATTTGGCAGAAAGCGATTGAAATTGCGGATAAACTTTTTAATATCGCAGATGAACTTGAAAAGAGAAAGCTATACCGTTTTTCTGAGCAGTTAAGAGGCTCGGGCATGTCGATGTCAAACAACATAGCAGAGGGATCCGGCTCAAATTCAAAGAAAGAATTCATATATTTCCTGAATATCGCAAGAAGATCGACATTTGAAAACGCGAATATTCTAATTTTGCTTAATAAAAGAAAAATAATTGATAACGAAGAGATGGATGCTTTATTAGAACAGTTGGATATCTTGTGCAGAAAAATAACGAATTTTCAAAAATCCTTAAGATAACTCCATGCCCTCAACCCTCAACCCTCTGCCCTATGCCCTCTGCCCTATGCCCTCTGCCCAACGCTCTCTGCACTCTGCCCCCTGCTCTCTGCCCTCTGCCCCCTGCACTCTGCCCAACGCTCAATCCCTTCATCATATCATCTTTCACAATCATAAATAATAGCAGGGTAGTTTATTGAAAAATTTCGCGATTACCGGTGTAGCAGGTTATATAGCTCCTCGTCATCTCAAAGCCATTAAGGATACCGGGAACAGATTAATTGCCGCCTTCGATCCACATGATTCGGTTGGAATATTAGATCAGTTCAGTCCCGATACCGCTTTCTTTACCGAGTTTGAAAGATTCGATAGACATCTTGAAAAGCTTAGAAAAGGTGCCGAAGAAGAGAGAATCGATTATCTTACGATCTGTTCTCCGAATAATCTGCACGACGCTCATATCAGATTAGCTCTTAGGATCGGTGCTGATGCGATTTGTGAAAAACCTCTTGTATTAAATCCATGGAATCTGGACGCTCTTCAAAAGCTTGAAGAAGAATATGGTAGGAGAGTTTATACTATTCTGCAGTTGCGTGTTCATCCCTCACTCATCGCGTTAAAGGAGAAACTCGTTACTCGTCACTCGTCACTTGTCACTGATTCCCGCACTAAACACGAAGTTTCACTTACCTACATTACCTCACGCGGTCTCTGGTATGATTTCTCATGGAAAGGAGATCCGAAAAAATCGGGCGGTGTGGCTACGAATATCGGTGTACATTTTTTTGATCTATTGACATGGTATTTCGGCAAACCTGTATTGAGTGAAGTTCATCTTTCGCTGCCGAATAAGATGTCCGGCTTCATTGAACTTGAAAACGCTAATGTAACATGGTATCTATCTATCGATAGAAACGATCTTCCGCCGGAGATTGTTGAAAAAAAGAAAACAACCTACCGGTCGATCACAATTGACGGGGAAGAGTTAGAGTTTACCGAGGGTTTTACCGATCTCCACACCAAAGTCTATGAGAATACTTTAAGAGGGGAAGGATTTGGAATTTCGGATGTCCGTCCCTCAATAGAATTAGTTCATTCAATAAGAAACGCAAAGGTCATCTTAAAGAAATAAACAGCCGGTTTATTCTAATTATACGCTCTATTATTATAATAACATTGCACCTAATTTTAATTCACCGCTTCCTTATTCTAATTAAATCCGGTTTTATTTCAATTAAGATCGGTCTCATTAAAATAAACTGTCAGATAATTAATCCAAAATTGAATTTTATTGCAATTAGACTGATCTGAATGCTAATTGAACGCGGACCCGCCAAAGAACGGGCGAGTGGCACAGATTTGCATACAGCAAACAAGTAAAAGAGATATATACAATTAATGAAACTGGTAATTGCGAATGACAAAGTGATACCCGGCCCCGCGTTTTTTGCGGCGAAGCAATCTCGATCCTGTTCAAAAGACTGGATTTGTGTTTGATTCTCCCGCCAGGACGCATACGCGTCAACTTAACTATGTCTTTCAATCAAAATTGGTACAATTGTTTTGATCTTAGAACAAAATAAAGGTTTTTATATGTCATCACTAAAGGGATTTATATTTCTCCATTCGGGAGGAATGAAATATTGATAGTAGAAAAGAAAGAAAAATTAAACAAAATGCCGTAGCATGATATAAAAAATGCTAATCTATCCGGAAAACAAAATAATTAACAGAGACATTTGAATTATTTTCAAACTGTCACTCTGAATATTATGACTAAGTCAAGCAGTTTTAAGCAGCGAAGTGAAGAGTCTCTTTACGCTCTAAATTTGAGATGTTTCACTTCTTTCAACATGATAATTGTTAATTTTTCAGAGGTCTCTAACAGTTATTGAATTAAAAATCGATGTTGTTAAGTTGACGCCTATGCGCCAGGACGGAATCATAATGAGAACAGTTTCAATATTTCAAATAGTAAATCCGTTCGATCTGTGTTCTATTCTTGGTAACACAGATATTATTTTTCACTTGAATTTTATAATTTAATCTATTAAATATAGGCGGGACATTGGTTAATTCTTCACTTTTTCGAATCAAAGGATAAAATTATGACTACAAGAACCATTAAGTCGTATAATACCCTTACGGAAAAGTTGGAGAAGCTCGCCGACGGCACTAAAATTCATTCAGGCGATGAATCTTTTCCAACTGCTATTAACGAAGCAGGCATCCGTCAGCTTAAATCCGATATCGAAGAAGCAAGAGGTTTATATGATGTTGCTGAAAATAACGCACGGATTAAACATGACGAGTATTCAACAAAACTGGATGAAGCGAATGAAAAATATACACGCTTCTCTACTATGCTCTACGGTCTTTACGGAAAGAAAAATCAGACACTCGCGGATTTCGGTCTCTCTCCATACAAATTAACAGGTAAAAAGGGACCCCGAACCGCCGTTACATCTCCAGGAGCTTAATACTTTACCATATGCTCTTTGAGTATTCCATTTTTTTTGATCTTTACTCTTTACCTTTATTACTGATTACTGATTACTGACTACTGTCTAATGATTCCTTTTCACTTTGCTCTATGCGTTTTCCCTTTGCCCTATGCACAGTTCACTTTCCCTTATCCTGCTAACTCACTAATTTAGTAACAGAAGAACAACCGGTGTCCCAAATATTTTTAGTGAGCAGTCCAGAGAACTGTCTCAGTAATTGCCTGTTTAATTGGTGAATTGTGTAATTGGCTATTAAATGTACACCTTTTCTTTTGAAAAATTGAATGTGTGGCAGTTATCAAGAAATTTAATTAAAGAAATATATCTTGAAACCAATCAATTTCCTGTAGAAGAAAAATTCGGATTAACAAATCAAATAAGAAGAGCAACTGTTTCTATCTCATCAAATATTGCTGAAGGTAGCAGTAGGACAAATCCAAAAGATAAAGCTCATTATACTCAAATAGCATACGGATCATTGATGGAAGTTTTATGTCAAATTATAATTGCAAATGATCTGGATTATTTATCGAAAGAGAAATTAAATTATTTTCGAAATATTATTGATGAAATTGCGAATAAATTGAACGCTTTAAGAAATTCTCAGCTGGAATAGAAATTACACGAATATACTTGTAAACAATTAACCATTTACACAGTTAACCACTTATACAGTTAACCAAATCCTTATCCTGAGCGATTCAGTATTAGTAATCAGATGCTTGTAAGTAAAACAACCGGTGTCCCAAATATTTTTAGCGAGCAGTCCAGAGAACTGTCTCAGTAATTGCCTGTTTAATTGGTGAATTGTGTAATTGGCTATTAAATGTACACCTTTTCTTTTGAAAAATTGAATGTGTGGCAGTTATCAAGAAATTTAATTGGAGAAGCCCGGAATTGAATTATAATTTTCCATTTATCATTTTATAATAATGAAGATATTAATTACCGGCGGCGCCGGATTCATCGGCTCTAATTTAGTTGATCATTTTCTCGCACTTGGACATGAAGTTGTATGCCTTGATGATTTATCAACCGGTTATGAAAAAAATATCTCTCATAATTATGAGAATCCTAATTTTACTTTTATCAAAGGGGATATACGCGATAAGGCGACGTGTGAAAGAGCAATTAAAGATTGTGATTATGTTTCCCATCAAGCCGCCCTTGGTTCTGTACCACGCTCAATATCAGATCCGGCAAATACAAACTCTGTAAATATAGATGGATTCTTAAATGTATTAATCGCTGCGAGAGACGCAAAAGTAAAACGTTTTGTCTATGCAGCCAGTTCAAGCACTTACGGCGATTCTAAAAAACTGCCTAAGGTTGAAGAAGAAATTGGTAAACCTCTCTCACCATACGCGATTACAAAATATGTTAATGAACTTTATGCAGATGTATTTGCTAAAACTTACGGTATGCAGTGTATCGGATTGCGGTATTTTAATGTTTTTGGTAAATGCCAAGATCCTAACGGTGCTTATGCTGCAGTAATACCACTATGGGTTAAAAAACTTATCGCACATGAAAGACCGGTAATTAACGGTGATGGCAGTTACAGCAGAGATTTTACATATATAGATAATGTTGTACAGGCAAACGAAAAAGCTCTTTTCACATCAGATGAACAAATATTAAAAGGCCAAGAAGTATACTATGGGAACAAACAAATAAACGATTCCACAACTCAACAAATAAACAATCATTCTTTTTCCGAGGTCTTCAATATCGCTTACGGAGGTAACACCACACTTATGCAATTGTTCGAAGCACTTCGCGATAATCTTGCAAAACATGATAATGAAATTTCAAATATAGAGCCCGAGTTTGGACCTTTTAGAGTTGGTGACATTCCACATTCGCATGCAAGTATTTTAAAAGCCAAGACTTTGTTAGGTTACAAACCTATTTATAGTGCTCAAGAAGGATATGAATTAGCCTCTAAGTGGTATTTTGACAATTTAAAATAAGAATTCATATCTACTTTACTATTTTATTTATTCATAATGCTCTTTTTCTAATTCAATAAAAGCGTACCAAGACATTTCAAATTTTCGATAAAGCACAAGATGAAAATTGATGAAAAGAAATCTTTTAAAAAGACATACCAAGCTTAAGTATCAATTTTTGTTGAAAGTAACAATTCTTAAGAATATAAATGGATAAAACAACATGATTGAGCGGAAAAAAATATTTATCACTGGTGGAGCAGGTTTTATCGCTAATACTCTAATTTCCCGTTATATTGTAAAAAACTTCATTATAGTGTTTGATAATTTTCATCGGGATACACTTACAAAAAGTGAATTTGCAAATCATCATAATCTCAAAATTGTCAGAGGAGACGTACTAGATTATGCACTATTAAAATCTTCGATGGAGGGCGCTGATATTGTGATCCATGCTGCAGGTATTGCAGGGATTGATACTGTAATAAAGGATCCGGTTAAGACGATGCGTGTTAATATGTTAGGTACATCTAATGCACTTGAAGCGGCAAGAATAAATAATATAAAAGATCGATTTATTGATTTTTCAACTTCGGAGGTGTTTGGATCGATGGCTTTTCGTGCTACTGAAAATGATAACACGGTAGCCGGTTCCGCTGGTGAAGCTAGATGGACTTATTCAGTAAGCAAATTAGCAGGTGAACATTTGGCTAATGCTTATTACAGACAATATAGATTACCATGTGTTACTATCAGACCTTTTAATGTTTATGGACCAGGCCAAACCGGCGAAGGAGCTATACAAGTCTTTATCAAACGTGCTTTAAAGAATGAAACCATTAAAATTGACGGAGATGGAAATCAAATTAGAGCATGGTGTTATATTGATGATTTTGTTGACTGTCTTGCTTTATGCGTTGAAGATCCAAAAGCAATTGGCGAGAGTTTTAATATTGGAAATGCAAGGGCAGTTATTACCATTTTAGGATTGGCTCAGACAGTTTGTCGAGTTCTTAAATCTGAATCACAAATTGTCTTTGAACCACCGTTATCAGCAGACATTGCTATAAGAATTCCGAGCGTAGAAAAAACAAAAGAAATCTTAGGATTTAAAGCTAAAGTAGATTTAGAAGAGGGAATTTCTAAAACTGCTGAATGGATTAAGAAACACCTGTTGTAAGGAATGATTTAACAAATGATAAAACTTTCAAAACCATATATACCTGAAAATGCAATTGAAGAAGTTGTTAAAGTTCTCAAATCCGGAAATTTAGTGCAGGGCAAGTATGTAAAAAGATTTGAAGAAGAATTATGCAATTATCTGAAAGTAAAAAATGCAATAGTTGTTTCAAATGGAACTGCAGCTTTACATCTATCCTTAATTGCCTTGGGGATTAAAGAAGGTGATGAAGTAATCGTTCCTGCTTTTACCTACCCTGCCACTGCCAATGTTGTTGAAATTGTCGGGGCAAAAACGATATTGGTTGATATTAACCTTGATGATTTCTGTATTAACACTTCTCAGATCGAACAAGCAATCACATCAAGGACTATAGCGATAATCCCTGTTCATGAATTTGGGCAAGCTGCGAAAATAGATGAAATAATGCTAATCGCAAATAAATATAATTTATTAGTAATTGAAGATGCCGCATGTGCGCTTGGGACGGAATTCAAATCAAAAAAAGTAGGAACATTTGGTGAGGCAGGTTGTTTTAGCTTTCACCCGCGAAAAGCTATTACCACCGGAGAAGGCGGTGTAATTGTAACAGATAATGATTCTCTTGCAGAAAAATTACGCTCTTTAAGAAATCATGGCATAAGCAGCAATGAAAGCGGTAGATATGATTTTATTCACAGCGGTCTCAATTATCGCATGACCGATTTTCAAGCCGCTTTAGGTTTTGCACAATTGAACATAGTAGAAAAAATAATTTCAAAGAGAATTGAAATCGCTGAATTTTATGATAAACAATTAGCCGGTATCCAATGGCTGCAAACACCGGTTAAGTTTCCTGAGCGGAGAATGGTCTACCAAACATATCACACAATTGTAGATGAAAAGATTGACCGTAATACGCTAATTAAATATTTAAAAAATAACGGGATAGAAACAAATATTGGTGCTTATGCTCTAAATTGTTTGACTTATTACATGGAAAAATATTCATTAGACAGTTCCTCGATGCCGGGAGCATATAATGCATATAAAAAAGGAATTGCTTTGCCAATGAGCTTTTTTATTGAATCTGAAACTGTTCATAATATAGTAAACTGCATGAGGAATTTTTAGAAAACTAATGAATACTAAAATTGAAATAATCAATAAACCCGAATTTGATTCAACAAGCTTAGATAACTTTAGTCTGAATAACTTTAATAGATGGCCCGGAGTAGATAAAGGGATGATCTGCAATCATTTAAAGCATATACTAACCAATTATGGAGGTTTGATTTTTGCAGCAAGCATCAATGGAACAATTGCAGCTGTACTTGCCCTAAGAAAATTAGAATGGGATACAAACTTTTTCAATTTTAACTGTTATAAAATTGACTATCTCCTAGCGAATAATACATACGATGAAAATGTTTTAAGTCTAGCTGTTAAGCAACTAATTGATCATTATTTTTTATTTGCAAAAAAAAACAATATCAAGTTTAGTTATTGCAGTATCGATAGCTCAAACAGAATAATAAACAGAGCTTTAGTTGAAAAAAGATTTATGTATTTGTTAGCGTGGGTAGATGGTTTTTATAAATCAGAAAAAATAATTGAGAACAATACTGATTCGGAAAATAATGTTGGTTTAATAAAAGAAAATGAATTAGAATTTTTCAAAGATATTGCAGCCGATAATTACTTTAAGGAAGGGCGGTTTTATCTTGATTCAAGGTTCGATATTAAAAAAGTTGATAAAATGTATAGTGAACTCATTAGCAATTCTTATTTAAATAAAGACATATTATTAGTCTATAGAATTAATGATCGCCCCGTAGGACTTTTTATTTGCAAGAGAATTGAGACTTTTTCATATTTCAATGCTATGAAAATAGCCCCACTAAGATTTTTAATTATAGAACCGACACAGCGAGGTAAAGGATTGAGTTACGATTTTTTCTGCAAAACATTGAATTACCTTAAAAACTATTCCGACATTGTAACAACCGGCTTAGAGATACATAATATTCCATCTTTGAATTTGCATTCAAAGCTAAATTTCACTTTTAACTACACTCATAATCTTTATCATTACTGGCATTAATAATTAAATTAAAACAATTCGAACTGGATAGACTCCACAATTGATTATGCAAAATTTAGTTGTTTGCAAAAACTGTATATATGATTCAAGGATTCCTGGAATTTATTTTGATCATCGGGGCATTTGCAACTTTTGCGCACAAATCGATAAATTAGAAATAGAATACGGAACAGGTACTAAAACCGGTGAAGAAAAATTTAATCAAATTTTAAGTGTAATTAAACTTAGCGGGAATAAAAAAAAATATGATTGCGTAGTTGGTGTTAGTGGTGGAACGGATTCTTCTTTTTTACTTTATAAAGCAAAAGAATGGGGATTAAAACCATTAGCGGTTCATTATGACAATACCTGGAATAGCGCAATTGCTACGGAGAACATTAGAAAAGTTACAACCAAATTGAACATTGATCTTTTTACCTATGTAATTGACAATAAAGAAGCCGACGATATATTTAAATCTTTTCTATTAGCTGGAGTGCCTGAATTCGACGCACCAACTGATTTGGCATTTACTCAAGTGCTGCGCATGACAGCAGCTAAATTTGGTGTAAAATATATTCTTGAAGGTCACTCATTTAGAGCAGAAGGAATCAGTCCGCAGCAGAACAACTATTTTGATGGAAAGTACATTAAAGATATTCATAATAAATATGGTAAGGTATTAATGAAAACTTACCCACTAATGACTTTTTACCAATTTATGAAATGGATATTGGTGTATAACCAAAAATTCATTCGTCCCTTATGGTACATTGATTATTCAAAACCAATGGCACGTGAAATATTAATAAAAGAAACTGGGTGGCAATACTATGGTGGACATCATCTTGAGAACCGGGCGGCTTCATTTGTGCATACTATTTATCACCCCCAAAAATTTGGTATAGATAATCGAAATTGGGGTTTATCCGCAGAAGTGCGTGCAGGTGTAATCAGCAGAGATGAAGCGCTACAAATTTATAATATGCCAATTACACCAGATCCAGAATTAGTTGAATATGTGAAGAAGCGATTAAGTTTGAGTGATAAAGAATATGAAGAAATACTAAATGGTGAAAAAAGAACTTTTCGTGATTTTAAAACTTATAAAAAGAGATTCGAGAGATTCAGGTTATTCTTCAAGCTAATGGCAAAAATGAATTTAGTGCCCATGAGCTTTTATGTAAAATATTGTTTCCCATTACCCGGAGAGAAATGATAACTATTATTGATTACGGGATGGGTAATCTTGGTTCTATATATAATATGTTTAAGCATATTAATGTAGAATCAAAAATTTCAAAAGATACTGACGAGATTAGCAAAGCGGAAAAAATTCTCTTACCGGGTGTCGGTTCTTTTGATGCAGCAATAGAGAGAATTAGGGAAAACGGATTGAAAGAGATCTTGGATCAAAAAGTATTGGTAGAAAAAGTTCCAATTCTTGGAATTTGTCTTGGTATGCAGATTTTAACTTCTGAAAGCGAGGAAGGTAACTTAGAAGGATTAAATTGGATAAGCGGTAGAACAAAAAAATTTGTATTTGCCGATAATCATATTAAGATACCTCATATGGGTTGGAATATAGTTCGCAGTTCAAAAACAAATCCGTTGACTTACAATTTAGCAGAAGACTCAAGATTTTACTTTGTTCATTCATATTATGTAAAGGTCTATGAAGAAAAAAACTCGCTTCTAAAAACTACGTATGGAGGGATAGAATTCGATTCTGCAATACAAAAAGATAATATTTGGGGAACACAGTTCCACCCTGAGAAAAGTCATAAGTTTGGAATGAAACTGCTGGAAAATTTTGCGAAAATCTAATGCTAAGAACTAGAATTATTCCCTGTTTACAGCTTATTGATCAAAGCTTGGTTAAGACCGTACAGTTCAAAAAGCATAATTACATAGGCGATCCTATAAATACCGTAAGGATATTTAACGAATTAGAAGTTGATGAGCTTTGCTTTCTTGATATAAGAGCGACAGTTGAAAAACGAGAACCAAACCTAAAAATATTAACAGGAATCGCAAATGAATGTTTTATGCCCCTTTCCTACGGTGGTGGATTGAGAGATTTTGAAACTGTCAAAAAAATATTCTCCATTGGTTTTGAAAAAGTAGTAATAAATTCCTTTGCTGTTGAGAAACCTGAATTCATTAAAAAAGTCGCTGAACATTTTGGGAATCAAGCTGTTATAGGATCAATAGATGTTAAAAAAAATATTTTGGGAAGGTATAATGTATATTCCAAGGACGGAACCGAAAAAACAAAGCTAGAACCTATTGAATGGGCAAAGAAATTAGAAGAATTAGGAGCTGGTGAACTGCTCATAACTTCAATGGATAATGATGGAACATGGGAAGGTTTTGATATTGAAATAAATAAAAAAATAGCTAACGCAGTTTCTATGCCAATAATAGCAAATGGTGGTGCAGGTTCTATAGAGCATATAGGTGAAGTTTTACTGAAAGGGACAGTAAATGCGGTTGCACTAGGTAGTATGGTTGTATATCAAAAAAAAGGTATGGGTGTATTAATAAATTTTCCGGATAAAGAACAATTAAATAACGAGTTTTTAAAGATTAAAAAATGAAAAAATCTAAAGTTTTTATCGGTCCCGCTAATATTGCAAATATTGGACAGACCTTAAAAAGGGCATTTGATGAAGTAAAAATACAAAGCGATTATTATGTCTGGCGGACTGAAGTAAATAGTCTTGCTTTTTCATATAATAAAACTTTATTCCTTTTTAATCAAATTCCTAAAATTTTAAATAAAAATATAACTTACAAATTAAACTATTTGATAAAATTAATACACTTGAGCTTCTTAATCTTAAAATTTGATACATTCATTTTCATATCACCGCATACTATCCTACCGGACAATAAAGATTTAAAAGTACTAAAATTGTTTAGGAAAAAAATTATTATTTTTTTTGCAGGTTGTGTTGAACGAAAAGTTGATTTTTACCATAATGCAGAATATATCTGTACCCGTTGTTTAGATCTGGAAAAACAGAAATTCTGTTACTGCGATAATATTCCCAAGAAATCGTCAAGAGTTCAATACTATGAAAAATATTCTAATTATATAATTTCTCAAGATGATTCTGCAGGGTACTTATTGAATAAAAAACCAATATGGCCTTATGTTATTGCTGATTATCCGCCCCCAAAAAATTATTTAATAAAATATCAAGAAAAAGATTTGACCATAGTTCATTTCCCAAGTAACCCTTTAATAAAAATGAGCCATAAAATTATTCCCGTATTAGAAAAAATAGCCAAAGAAAGAGGAAATATAAATTTGATTATAAAGGAAAAAATTCCTCATAGTGAAGTATTATTACATTTGGAGAAAGCACACATTCTCATCGATGCTTTAGGACTGAGTTATGGTGTTTTAGCAGTTGAGGCCATGGCTAGAGGCTGTATAGTAGTCTGCGGTGAAATGGAATTTATAAAAAATAAAAATTTAAGCGAGAATCCATTGGTACAGGTAAATTCAAATAACCTTTATGAAGTTTTAATTAATTTAATAGATAACCCCATTATATTACAAAGAATGGCTATGAGATCTATAGATTTTTATATCCATTATCATGCCCCGAAGGTGACTGGAGAATTTTATAAAAATCGATTGAAATTGAATTAATTATTATGGGGCATCAAAAAGAATTTTTAAAAGATACATTCCTTTACGGTATCGGAAGTGGATTAAGAAAATTTATCGGAATTTTTCTTTTACCTTTTTATACCCGTGCTTTAACACCGGAGGACTATGGTGTATTAAGTTCTGTTGGTACTTTTGCGATGTTATTTAGTGCGTTTATAGACGTAGGTTTAGATTCTGCAACCGCATATTATTATTTGACTAATAAAGATGAAAAAGAGAAAGGTCAAATACTTTTCACTTTGTTGGTTTTACGACTCCTTACTTTTATTCCATCAATTTTGCTAAGTTTTTTTTCACAACAGATATCCACGCTGCTTTTCGGTTCGGATCAATATACGTGGGTTGTTTTTCTTACATGTCTAACCATACCCTTTGGCTTTTTGTTAAGCGAACAAAGCCATATTTACAGGTATCTTCGTGAACCGATGAAATATAATTATGTCACTATTGTACAGGGCATAATGAGTATTGCATTAGGTGTATCTCTTGTTGTAGTTCTAAAGTACGGCATAATCGGGGCTCAGCTTGCCGGATTAATTTCTTCCGCATTTATATTACCATTTACTTTCTTAATGTTCACCCGAAAAAAATACGTTTATAAATTCAGTTTTTATTGGGCAAAAAAATTAATTAAATTTGGTTATCCTCTTATTGGTGCAGCAATAGCTACCTGGATTTTTCAAAGTTCTGATCGTTTTTTCTTATTACATTATTCTAATCTTACCGAAATTGGTTGGTACTCTATTGGACAAACTTTCTCTCAGCCATTACTTTTGATTAATACTGCTGTTCAAATGAGTTTTGGTGTTTTATTTCTAAAGACTTACAACGCAGATACAGACGCTAATAAAAATAATTCTAAAAAAATGGCCATTGAATCGTTTAATATGTATTTAGTTGCAAGTATTTCAATTTCATTATTCTTATCAATATTTTGTTTAGAACTGTTAAATACTATTACTACCAAGGAATATCTTAAAGGTGCTATAGCAATCCCTTTCTTAACATTTTCAGCAATTTGTAGTCAAGCTTATCAAACAATGGGTATGGGTATTACACTAGCCGAGAAAACATATTATTATACCTGGATTACTGTTGTGACTGCGATCCTTAATATTATTTTAAATATTCTATTTATCCCTTCAATGGGTTTTGTTGGTGCGGCATTAGCTACATTAATTTCATTCATTATATATTGGCAGGTAAAAGTACATTATGACCAGAAATTTTTCCCAATAGCTTATCCTTTTAAAAGATTATTCATTTATTTTTTTGTTTGTCTTTGCATTTCATTATTAGTTCCTATTTGTTTTTTCTATTTTAATATTCAAATTAACTTAGTTCTAAAATTGTTACTGTTAGCTTTTGGCTTAATACTACCTTTAATACTTAACATAATTGAATACAATACAATTAAGTCTTTCATGATATTAATAAAAAATAAATTTTAGTGGAATATCTTTTCTTAATATTTATCCTTGTTATTGGTTTTATCCTAATCAGCAAATTTCCAGTAGGGATGTTTATGGTTGGTTTAACCATACATTTTAATATTGGCAATTACTTGAATAAAAATTTATTTGGATTCCCTAATTTTTTTACTTTCCAAGATTTTGGGTTGGTATTGGCGTTTATTGCTGGTTTAAGTGCTGGTAATTTTCAACTAAATAAAATATCAAAGGAGCTAAAATCTTTATTAACTTTTTTGTATTTTTTTGCAGGTTACCAAGTACTGGTTTCAATTATCATAAATCTAAATTTTATTAACAACCCGGGTAGGATACTTGTAGAAATTGCTAGTCATAAATGGCGAATTTTTAGCATTTTTTTTTGTATTCCGGCTTATTTTGTTATACAAAAAAATGCAAGAACTATATTTAATTACATTGTAATTATTTCAGTTTTAGTGCTGTCAGCATATTTGATTACTCTCTTAACCCCACTAAAATTAATAGAAACTCAAACATTAGCAAGAGGATTTATATCAGGTGCAACGCGCGTTTGGTTTGAGAATTGGGGTTATATACAATTGTGTATTCTTTTGGCATTAACAGTTTATTTATTGAAAATAGAAATAGGATATAAAGAGGTACTTTATTACTCTGGATTGATGATATTTATTTCTACGTTAATAACTTTAACCAGAGGCACAATTGTTTATACAATTGGTTCTATTTTCTTACTTTTATTTTTCCTTACTAAATATTTGAATGTAAAATTATCAAAAACAATATTATACGCCACTATATCGGGTGCTTCTAGCATAATTCTTATCTTGTTTATCTTCCCGGATTACTTGACGCTTATTTTTGAAACATTTAATCTTACTTTTCTTGAATTGACAGGAAAGATTAGAACTGGTTCTACTCAATCACGCACACAATTTGAATTAGTAACTTTGTGGCCTTTATATATTAAAAACTTTTTTTGGGGAACAGGACTTTTGAGTGATTATTTTGACCAATATGGAACTAAATATGAATTGGGATTAGCTGATTTTGCTGTTTTGGGCAATTTAGCAATATATGGTACGATAGGTTTTGCTATATATTTAATGAGGTATATTAAAATACATAAACAAATTAAAATAATCCTAAAGAAATTTAAAAATGATATATTATTAAAAAGGCTTAATAATTACGAGTTACTCTTACTTATCTGGGCTATTGCCACTTTCTATGCAATCATATTTTTTAGTTTTTTTAATTTTTCAATAGACCTCGTCTATGGAGGAACTAATTGGGGGTTAATGATTGGCTTCATCTACGGGCTTACGCAACAAAATAATAAAAGATAATGGCCGAAAATATTTTAATAATAACACTTGATATGGTGCCATATGCATTACAGTTTGGTTCTTGTCAGAGAATGTATTATTTAGCGGAAAAATTAGTAGAGTCTAATTATAATGTATATCTGATACATTATGCACAGAAAGAAAATATCTTTAATTATAAAAAAATAAATTTCGTTGCCATTCCGATTTTTAAAAATACAAAAAATACTGAGTTGTCTGTTTTTGTTAAGAAGCATAATAAATTTTTATTTTTTTTGTACAAGGCTACAAGGTGGTTTAATTACAAATTGAAATTGACAATTGAAAATTTTTTGTATAATGAGCCGGTAAAAATGACTAGCTATTATTCAAAAATATTTTTAGCACTTGCAAAAAATCAGATATCTAATTTAATACTCAACTTTAATATAAAAATAATAGTGATTAGCGGACCCCCATTTCGATTATTTAGTATTATTAAATTTATAAAAAGACTTAAACCTGATATAAAGGTTATTGTTGATTATCGTGACCCCTGGAATTATACTTTAAATTTTAGGATGTCTTATTTTAAAGAAAAAAGAGTTATAAAACTTGCTGATAAAATTGTACTTTTTTCAGAAAAGTATAAGGAGAATTTTAAAGAAATATTTCAAATAGATGATAAATTAGAAGTTGTTTATAACGGTTATGATGAAAATATTTGGAATAGTTTGAAAGCTGTAGATAATAAAAAAAGTAAATTAATCATCTCATATGTTGGAAGTTATACCTTTGATAAATTAGGATGGTGTTATATTAGTGAAATATTGGAAGCTTTTGTCCAATTCAATTCAAAAAATACAATATTGCAGTTTGTTGGGCTAGATAGATATATCGAAATGGATTATTGGGAAAAAAAATCGAAATATAAAATTGAATTCATTCCACCTGTGCAGCAGATAAAAGCGATTGAATATATGAATCAAAGTGATGTTTTAATTGTCTTATATTCTTGGAGTAATAAACGAGCTGATTTCATGATTACAGGTAAATTCTTTGATTATATTGCAAGCGATAAAGTTATTTGGGGTATAGGTAAAAAATATACTGATTTTAATGAGATGATTGTTAAATATTCACTTGGTATTATAAGTGAAAATTTCGTAATAGATATATTAAAAGGCTTCCAAATTTTAGAAAATAAATGGCAAAATGGCGAACTTAAAAGCTTACGTAATGATCAGCCTCAATTTAAGAAGCATTTTTCAAGAGATTTTCAAAATCAGAAATATTTAAAAATTTTATCGAATCTATTAAAGCAATAAAGACTTCTAAAATATATTTATGAAATAAAATAAGTCAATAATCATCCATTGCGGTTATTATATGGAACAATGCATGTGAAAATACCATAATTGCCAGCGATGTAGGTGAAACCAGAAAGTTAGTTACAGAGAATGAAGGAATGCTTGTAAAATTGCAAAAAGAAGATATTGCAAATGCATTGATAACTTTATTTACAACACCCGGCTTAATCGAAAAATTAGGACGAAATGCATGTAAAAAGGCATTAACGGAGCATACTATCGAAAAGTATTATTCATATTTTCGTTCCATTACCACATAAAATTACCTAACTAAATATGATTTCAGTAGCAATTCCTGCATTCAAAGCAAAGTTTCTAAGAGAAGCTATTAAAAGTATATTAGACCAAACCTATTCTAATTATGAACTCATTATTGTAAATGATGCTTCACAAGATAATATAAGAGAGATCGTTGAATCCTTTAATGACTCAAGAATTAGGTATTATGAAAACGAAGTAAATTTAGGGAAAGAAAGTGTTGTAAAAAATTGGAACAAATGTCTTGAATATGCAAAAGGTGAGTATTTTATTTTATTCTCTGATGATGATATTTGTGATAAGCACTATTTAGAAAAGATGTATAATCTAATAAATAAATACCCGAATATTAATCTGGCACACTGCCGTCTGGCAACAATTGATGAAAATGATAATTTGTTAAATGTAGCCAACAGTTGCCCCGAATATGAAGAGGGAATTGAATTTATTTGGCATAGGATGAAGGGAGTCAGGTTACAAGCGGCCCCGGATTTTATGGTAAAAACGAGTGCACTAAAAGCAATTGGTGGTTTTATTGATCTAGCATTAGCTTGGGGTTCTGACGACCTTACTTGGTTTCAATTGTCTTTGGAGTACGGTGTTGCATATACTAATGAAGTACTGGTTTATTGGCGTTTATCAAAGATTAACATATCTAAAGTTGGTGCTATAAAAGAAAGACTTGATGCCATAATAAAATATGATGAATACTGTAAAAAAAAAATATTTACAGCCCCACATTTTATCACGCACCCTTACAAATCTTTGATTCAAATAGACTATACCCGATGGATATATAATCTTAGGTATCAATTAATCTCTTATGCTCAGACTAAAGATAGTTTAATCTTCATAATAATTAGAAATTATAAAAAACTTGATCTAAAAGTAAGGGATTTACTCATGATAATAATCAAAAAATGGATGAATAGTAATGGATGAAAAAACAATTTTAATTAAGTATAAAGAAAATTATAATATCGATAAAAAAATGAATTTGACAATTGAAGATGTCAAAAATCATTTGAAATTAGAAACTGAATTAACCAGGAGACTTTTAAATTCTAGGAAAGAAAATCGAGCAGAAACATATATTAGTTGTTATACCGAGTTATATGAAAAGATCTATTGGTTAAATGAAAATGATAACCAAAAAGAAATAGATAAAAGAACATTTACGCCGTTTATAAAGGCAATGGATAAACCTCCTAGGAAAGTTTTAGAGATAGGATCTGGGAAAGCTGAACTTATAACATACTTAGCTAAATTAGGTTACGATTGCAAAGGAACGGAAATTACTGAAACCAGAGGAAAGAAATTCTCGCAAGATACCAATATTCAATGGGGAATTACCGATGGAGTAAATCTTCTAAAATATGAATCTTCTAATTATTACGATTATGTAATTTCTAATCAAGTGATTGAACACCTTCATCCAGAAGATATAATTGGTCATTTTAATTCTATAAGGGCAATTTTGAAACCGGGTGGTAAGTATATTTTTAATACCCCACATAGATATACAGGTCCTCACGATATTTCAAAAATTTTTGGTTATAAGAAAACTATTGGTATGCATTTGAAGGAATACTCATTCAATGAAATAATCACTTTATTGCAAAAGATAGGTTATAAAAATATCTATACACCAAACTATGATCATCTTATAACAAAATGCACTAAAAATAAAAAGTTGAAATTATATATTTCAATAATACTCATAAAGATGATTCAATTATTGGAAAAGGTTTTTTGGATTGTACCTAGGCCTTTATATAAAAAGCTCTTTTCCTCTGTCTTCATTGTTGCTGAAAAATAGGTTACGATGAAAGTTGCAATTATTACAAATACTACTTATGAAACTATAATCCCTTTAGCAAAATCGCTGTCAAAATTCTGTAAGATTGAATTATTCACAATAATTTCATCACGTGGTAGTGGTAAAGCTATATTATTTGAGAAAAGTGACTTATTGGTTAAAGAAAAGCCATCATTAGTTTTAGAACTTGATAAGAAGGGTTATATAAGTGAATTGTTTAATGAATATATAAATAATTCATTCAAGATTAATGCTATTTATTTAAAATCTCTTTTCTATTTGAATTTAGGTAATCTTTTTACTTACTGGCAATTAATAAAATATATAAGAAAAAATACTTTTGATATTATTCACATTAATATAGAAACACCGCTGTTGATTTTATTAAAAGTTCTATTTCCCAGAAAGCACTTTTACCTAACCATTCACGATCCAATACCGCATAGCGGCGAAGATGATTTTCAAAAAAAAATCATGAGAAAGTATTTAAATTATAATCATGGCTTCAATTATATTTTTCATTCCCAATTTTCAAAAGAACAATTCAACAATTACTTTCCAAATGCAAAAAATGAGATAAAAAAAGTCATTCCTTTTGGTCCCCATGATTTTTTATTAAAATATAAGCAGAATAATATAGCAGTAAAGCGTGGTAATATTTTATTCTTTGGTCGAATTTCCCCTTACAAAGGGATCAACTATTTAATTGATGGTTTTATTAAAGCTAAAGAAAAGATACCATATTTAAATTTAACCATCGCGGGAAAGGGTAATATTGGGATAAGTATAAATAATGAATGGAAAGACATCAATATAATTAATGAATATATTTCTAATGAAATGCTTTGTAAGTTAATTCAAGAGGCTGAAATAATAGTTTGTCCATATATTGATGCAACACAAAGCGGCGTCATAATAACTGCATTAACTTTTGGTAAACCGGTACTTGCAACTAATGTCGGAGCAGCAAGTGAGTATATTAAACATTTAGGCAACGGCTATCTTATAAATTCTAAATCCGCTATTGATATAAGTAATGCATTAATAGATCTTTATGAAAACTATCATTTTCTTCAAAAAATTACTGCTAATGCTAAAGAATATTTTGCAGAAAAATCTATTACATGGGAAAGATTAGCACAAATAACAAAAGAGTATTATGAAAGTCCTGATAGTCGGTAATCTTCCTTTAGACACCACACAAATAACGGGTGGTGTTCAATCAGTTATAATTAATTTATTGGAAGGATTTATAGAAAATAAAATCAAAGTATATGTATTTTCATTGAATTCTGAATTGATAAAAAGAGAAAGAATAGAGTATTCTGAAAATATTGTGATTGACTATTTCCCATTTGGAAAAATTAAATCAACAAAAATTGAAAATTTATTTCATGGTCGTAAGCTACTTAAAAAATACATTGATGAAATAAAACCGGATATCATTCATTTTCAAGGTAATGGATCTAATTTATTATTAGCAATCGGACTAAGGAAAGATAATCTTGTCGTTACCCCACATGCAATCTTAAGAGAAGAATATAAACATCAGGCTACTTTTCGCGCAAAAATAAATCATCGTTTGGTGATATTTATAGAAAAAATATTATTACCAAATTTCAATAACTATATTTTTATTTCCAATTATGCTAAGGAATATTTTTTATCTGAGTATAAAAAGATTCGTAAAAAAAATTACACTATAATTTTTAATCCGATATCAGAAAAATTTTTTAAGACAAATATTAAAAAAGTATATTCAGACAAATTTATTTATACCGGGGCTCTTATTAAAAGAAAAGGGCTGCATATATTAATTGAGGCTTTGAAGGAAGTAAAATTAAAGTTCAACGATTTTCACTTAGATTTAGTCGGTGATTTTTTAGATCAAAAATATAAACAAAAAATTATGGATTTTGTAAAAAAATATAATCTGATAGGAAATATCACTTTTCATGGTTGGCAAAGTCAAGAAAATGTATTTAATCTGCTACAAAATAATGATTGTTTTATACTTCCTTCATTTCAAGAGACTTTACCAGTTTCAGTTGCCGAAGCAATGGCTATGGGAAAAATTGTAATATCCTCAAGAGTTGGCGGTATCTCTGAAATGATAGATCATGAGGAAAATGGATTTTTATTTGAGAGCGGTAATTCGTCCCAATTAGCAGATATTATATTGGGATTAAAAAATAAGGTACTGAATAAAATCGCAATAAATGCAGCAGAAAAAGCCAGAAATAATTTTGAATCAAGAAATGTGGTAAATAAGACAATTAAATTTTATCAAAAAATTATATTATGAAAATACTTATTGTTTGCAGCGGCAATGCAGGTTACATAAGTCCTTTTGTAAAGGAACAGGCTGAGTCAATTGCAGCATTAGGCAATGAAATATTAATATATCCAATTGTTGGGAAAGGTATATTAGGTTATTTAAGTAATCTATCAAACATTAAAAAAAAAATTAAGGAATTTTCGCCTGATCTGATTCATGCTCATTATGGATTATCAGGACTGTTATCTACTTTTCAAAAAAAGGTACCTGTTATCATAACTTATCACAATGGTGAAATTCTTAATCCGATAATTAATTTATTTGCCTCAGTAAGTGTACTCCTTAGTGATTATCGCATTTATGTTGCCGAACATATTAGATTAAAAATGTTTTTTAAAACTAAAAAAAATTATTCAGTCGTACCTTGTGGCGTTGAACTAGATAAAAATATTCAAATCCCCAAAGCAATAGCTATAAAATATCTTAACTTAACAGGAGAACAAATAAATATTCTATTTGGTGGTGCATTTTCAAATACAAGAAAAAATTATATTCTTGCAAAATCTGCCTTAGAAATATTAGCTAAATCAAATTATAAAATTAACTTAATTGAACTTAGAGGCTATAATCGGTTAAGTGTGACATATTTATTAAATGCTTGTGATTTACTTTTACTACCTTCAAAAAGTGAAGGATCACCACAGATTATTAAAGAAGCGATGGCTTGTAACTGTCAAATCGTAGCAACAGATGTTGGTGACATAAAGAAAGTAATTGGTAACACTGAAGGATGTTATATTAGCTCATTTGATACAAAAGATATTGCTGAAAAAATATTAAAGGCAATTGAGTTTGGTAAAAGAACAAATGGCCGTGAACAAATAAAACATTTTGATAACAAATTAATTGCAAAAAAAATTATTAACGTGTACAAAACTGTTATTGAAAAGAAAAATGATCGTTATAGTTGATTATGGTATGGGAAACCTTAGATCAGTGCAAAATAAATTTAAGAAATTGGGTGTAACTTGTATCATATCCTCTAAAAAAGAGGAAATTGAAAAAGCAGATAAACTTGTTCTTCCTGGTGTTGGTCATTTTAAATATGGTATGCAGAATCTCAAGGAGCTTGGTTTCATAGAAATCCTTGAGAATAAGGTGCTTGAAAAAAAAATACCAATTCTTGGAATTTGTTTAGGCACGCAGCTTTTCGCGAAGCATTCTGAGGAGGGAGATTGTGCTGGTCTTGGATGGATTGATGCCAAGGTTGTAAGGTTTAATGTATCCGATAGAATTAAGTATAAGGTACCGCATATGGGATGGAATGACGTTAAGGTGATTAATCCTAATCCAAATAATTTAGACAGAGACCTAAAAAGTGATGATAAATTTTACTTTGTTCACAGCTATCACCTCAAATGCATTGAAAAAAGTGATATATGGATGACATCAACTTATGATTATGAATTTGTCTCCGCAGTCCACCGGGATAACATTTACGGCACACAATTCCATCCTGAAAAGAGTCACGATGTCGGTTCTGAATTATTGAAAAAGTTTGCGGAGATTTAGAAATGTTCCGACCCAGAATAATTCCTGTACTATTATTACAAAATTTGGGTTTAGTAAAATCAGTTAAATTTAAAAACCACCGCTATATTGGAGATCCTATAAATGCGGTAAGAATATTTAACGATAAGAAAGCCGACGAACTTGTTTTTCTCGACATTAACGCTTCTAAAGAAAATAGGTTAATTTCGCTTGATTTTGTGCATAAAGTTGGAGATGAGGCTAACATGCCTTTTGCGGTTGGCGGCGGAATAAGGACTATTAAAGATATCAGAAGCATTTTGGAATTGGGTGCTGAAAAAGTAGTTTTAAACTCATCTGTATTTGAAAATCCAGAGTTTATTAAAAAGGCGGCGGATGCATTCGGTTCTTCAACTATTGTTGTCTGTTTGGATGTAAAAAAAAATCTGTTTGCTAAGTATCAACTCGTTTACCAAAATGCAAACAAGAAAACCAAAGAAGATATGGTTGGCTTCGCACAAAGAATGGAAGAATATGGTGCGGGTGAAATAATTGTTCAATCAGTTGATAGGGATGGAACTTATTTAGGATATGATATTGGTATTATCAAAGTTGTTGCAGAGTCAGTATCTGTCCCCGTAGTTGCACTTGGCGGGGCCAGAGATTATAACGATTTTGGTTTAGCCGTTAAAGATGGTTATGCATCAGCAGTGGCTGCCGGAAGTGTTTTTGTGTATCATGGCCCACGAAGGGCTGTATTGATCAGTTTTCCAAATCAATCTATGAAATCTGAAATTTTTTAATAACATGAAAATATTTATAGATATCGGTCACCCTGCTCATGTTCATTATTTCCGAAACTTTATCAAAATTATGGAAGGTAAAGGGCATCATTTTTTTATTACTGCAAGAGATAAAGAAGTCACTCATGATTTATTGAATTACTACAAAATTAAGTATTCATCACGAGGTAAGGGTGGAGCAGGTATATGGGGGAAGTTCCTATATCTTTTCAAGGCAAACTTTATACTATTCAAATATGCCAGATCATTCAAACCGGATCTTTTCTTAAGTTTTGGCTCAGCATATGCCGCTCAAGTTTCCAAACTAATTGGAAAACCTCATATTGCCTTTGATGATACAGAACATTCTAAAATTGAACATTTGATGTATGCCCCGTTTACTGACGCAATCCTAACGCCCTCATGTTTTTTTAAAGCCCTTGGTAAAAAGCAGATCTATTTTGACGGATATATGGAATTATGCTATTTGCATAAAAATTATTTTACTCCTGAAAAATCCATACGAACCAAGTTGGAGCTGCATGAAACTGATAAATATATTGTAATTAGATTTGTCTCTTGGGGTGCAAATCATGATATCGGTCATTATGGTCTTAAAACTGAAACCAAGATGAAGATTATTAATTTGTTGAAGAATGATTATAAATTATTTATTTCCTCTGAGGCAGGTTTACCTCAGGATTTAAAGCAATATGAGTTAAAGATTGCTCCCTCCGATTTGCACTCAGTGTTGGCAGGTGCTTATTTATACATTGGCGAAGGATCTACGACCGCATCGGAATGCTCGGTGTTAGGTATTCCAAATGTATATATCAATTCACTAACAGTAGGATACTGCAAAGAACAGGATGAAAAATATAATTTATGTTTTCATCTTAAAAATGACTCAAAAGCTATTGAATTCATTAAAAATCTTATCAGTAATGAAAACTTATCTGAGGAATATTCATATAAAAAAGAAATAATGCTTAAAGATAAAATTAATGTTACGGATTTTATGGTCTGGTTCGTTGAAAACTACTCCAATAGTTTTCGTATTATGAAAGAAAATCCTGATTATCAATACAATTTTAGGTAATAATGGACCTAATCCCATATCAATATAAAGTAAATAGAGTATGTTCAAGATGTCTAATGGATGACACTGTTAAAGGAATGCCATTTGACGAAATTGGGGAATGCTCATTTTGCAGAATTCATGATGAACTCGAACGAAAATTTCCATTTAACGATGAAACTCCAAAAAAGTTAAAATTATTGGCGGATAAAATTAAAAAGGAAGGTAAAGGGAAAGAATATGACTGTATTGTTGGTGTAAGCGGGGGTCGCGACAGTACTTATACATTATACAACGTAGTTAAACTTGGCTTGAGACCCTTAGCTGTTCATTTTGATAATGGTTGGAATTCAGAGATAGCAGTACAAAATATAAAACGGGCAACTGAGCTATTAGGTGTTGATCTCCATACACATGTTGCTGACTGGGAAGAATTTAAAGATTTGCAGAGGTCATTTTTATTTGCTTCGGTACCCGATGCGGAAGTGCCAACTGATTGGATAATATTTTCGGTGCTTTTCAATGAAGCTGCACTTAATAATGTTAAATATATTATTCACGGGCACTCTTTCCGAACTGAGGGCACTACTCCTTTGACCTGGACATATATGGATGGTAAATATGTTAAAGATGTTCAGAAATGTTTTGGTAGACTTAATTTGAAAAGTTTCCCGAATATGTCACTTACAAAATATCTTTATTATTCACTTATAAAAAAAATACAGCAGATTAGAATTTTATACTATATCCCATATAATGAGAACGAGGTGTTGAAGATCCTAGAAGAAAAGCTGGAATGGAGTAATTACGGAGATAAACACCATGAATCAAAATATACTGCGTTCTTTCAGGCATATATTCTTACAAGAAAATTTAATATCGATAAGAGGAAACTTCACTATTCAGCAAAAGTCCGTAATGGTCAGCTCTCGCGGGATGAAGCATTAAAAGTGATTGAAAAAGATCCTTATAATGGAGGAATTGAGGACTTGGATTATTGCCTCAAGAAACTTGACCTTTCTTATGATGATTTTGATCGAATAATGAAGGACCCTCCAAAATCTTTTATGGATTATAAATCTTATTATTCTCTTGTTAAATCACTTAAAAAACCGATTACTTGGGGCAATAAGGTTGGCATCGTTCCGGATACTGTTTATAAAAAGTATTTTAGTTTTGAGATTCAATAATAATAAAACCAAAATATATTGCAATAAAACTGAAAAGCAAAGGATTCGAAGCCATATCTTTTGAGAACATTGCCAGTCCCAACGCGTAGAGAAAAAGAATGATGAGTTCGGGTTTGATTTTGTAAAGAGCCGTGAAAAGTGAAACGATATACGTGAGAATGAGAAGAGTACCTAAGATACCAAGTTCAACGAGAGTTTCTAAGAAAATGTTATGGGGATATAAGATCTTCCGGGGTAAATCTGTTTTATAGAATGTATTAAATCCTCCAAGTCCCAGTCCAAAAATTGGATTTTGTCCCCATCTTTCAATAGATATCTCAAAAGCAAGAACCCGGCTGTTAAGGCTTCCGTCGGACTCTCCGCTTCCAAGGGCAAGTTGAGCAGTTTGCAGCAGGCGGGTGTGGGAGGAGGAAGAGGTAAAGGTATAGAAAAGGATTAGAGCCGCCCCAATTAAGAAAACGATCTTCAACTTTTCTAGAAATATCGATCTATAGAAGAGAAGTGATATTATTATACAAATAAAAGTACAAACTATTGCTCCCCTGGCACCGGAGAAGAGAAGTCCTAATAACAAAACTATGAATGAAAAGTTTAGAATTAGTTCACGCCTTTTGGGGTGATGGTAAGAAAAGACTCTGAAAAATTCTTTAATTTGTCTTTGCGCTTTTACTCTATCCTCTCCCGCTCTTTGCCCCATGCCTCTTTTTTCTGAACCTAGCATTAAGTAAAGATTAAATAGTATTGCGAGACCGATAAAACGGCTGAAGACTACATGGCTCCATCTAAAAAAAGAAAATGAATAAGCTGTTTCATAAGCGAAGGGAGAGATTATAATCGCTAAGACAGACCCTATACATGCTAAAACGATTAATAAATTTATAAATATATCTCTCCGCTGATCCGGTTTGAATACAATATACGCAAGGGCTATTAGGGGGATATAACTAATTAACATTATGTACAGTTTTGTTAAACCGAATTGCGGATTTACCGAGTAATAGACTGTAATTAGAAAATATACTATTATTAACAAAGCGTATTTAAGAAAGCGGCTTAAAAATAAAGGCAGAATATCACTTTTGAATTCATTCCAATATATTAATAGAAGTGGGAAGGAGATAGTTTTCAGAATGATTGTTGTCTCGGAATAATTTGATATTGAGAAGAGAAAAAGATAGAAAATAAGCAAAGAAGGAAGGAAGTATAGATTGAAAAGCCTCGCGAAGAATAGAATAACGGGATTTGTCGCTTTCCTTTTTATATTGTTTTTAAGCAGTTTCATAAATGCGCAGTCATTAAATGGTTTGAGCGGATATTTTAAAACTCCAAACGCTTTTTTAAGTGATGACGGTAAGTTATTGATAGGTTATACGATTTTCAATAAAAAATATCAGTATTATTCTGGCTATAAAGAACATGTTGGGGCTGTATTCATAACTCTTGGATATATCCCACAATTTGAACTCTCGCTACGAATTACTAGAAGATTTAACGCAGGCCGCTCTGACCATACTGTAGATCGAATGTTTAGTGGCAAATTATTAATCTTTGAAGAGCGAGGATATATACCAGCATTTTCTGTTGGTCTTCAAAACCCATACAGCACACTTGAATCCGCGAATCATTTTAACTCGACTTACTTTGTAATTTCTAAGTCAGTTCAATTTTCATCCGTTTTTAGCGGTAGTTTTACAATCGGCAGGGGATTCGATTGGATAAAATCAGCCGATCATGAGTTTATCGGATTTTTCGGCGGGGCGGAAATTATAATTAATCCTCTTAACTGGATGTCAGCCTCATTCATAATTGAGAACACGGCATTAAGATCCAATGCTGCGGTGAAGATTCTTCTATTTAATCATTTTGCTATTCTCGCCGGATTTGAGGGGATGGACGCGTTATCGCTTGGTTCAGCAATTATAGTACAGCTCTGATATTGCCGCGTTCCGCTAAGATGGAATGAATAATCGTCATTACGAGACTTACGTTTTTTGTAAGACGGAGTAATCTCTGGATGGATGTTTTTTAGATTGCTTCATCCGGCGCAATATTAATGTTCCCGGAAGCTCCGCTGAGGAGCTGACTTAAAAGTATAGTTGCGGCATATTATGACACATCTAATAAATCAAATATAATGTTCTATTTATTATCAATACTAATCTCTTTTATCTCCACTTCGTTAAGTTTTCTTTTTATTGTTGGAGTACATCAGACCAAATTGAACTTAGGGGGACAGCTCCTTACGGTTTATTTAATAATATTATTCTCACAGGTAATATGTTCGATGCCGATCAGGAGATACATTCTTGTTGAGAGGAGATTGAGTCCTGTAAGGTACCCAGCTTACCTTCTCGTTTTGACTATCCTAATGGCTATAAGCATAATTCTTCTTTACAAAAGAATTAGCACCTCCCGTTTTATAATAACCGGTACATTGCTTCTGATTCCATTTATCGATTTTATTCTCTCATCCTTTCTCTATAAAATAAAATTAAATCAAACTTTAAAACTGAAAATTGAGTTCTCGCCCCTCCCGTTAATAATACATCTCTCATTTTTCATCTCAATTGTTGCGGTATACTATTATCTTTTTCTCGGCAAATGGTTTGAAAATACAGAACAGTACTGGATTGGTTTATCGTTTCTGGGAATCTGGACCCTCTCCGGATTGTTTAATTCGCAGTTTGTTCCGCTGCAGAAGAAGCTTAGGTTTTGGAAACTTCTGGGATTAAAATTAAACTCAGGTGTTGTACTTTGGGCGTTTACTTCACTGCTGGTTTTTACATTCCTTAACGTTATGCCTCATATCAAATATTTTATAATAATATCATTAATCTATTCTTTCGGAACAGTATTCTATGTCTTACTCAAATTTATAATCAGCAAAGAAAGCTCTACTGACGAAGTAAATTATAGAATCAAGGAATTAGCTGACTATACAGATACGGCTCTTGCAGCTGAGGAGGGGCAGGAGGAAAGAACAAGATATTTTGTTAATAAGAATATTGAGAACCAATACCTCAGCTCAATGCTTGCTGATGTCTATCTTCAAAAATTTCCAAAGGTTTTCGATTTTATCGATTCAGTGCTTGATTTGGCAAAGTTCGATTCACGGCGCTGCGTAATAATAAGATCGGCAGATACATATAACGTTGAAGTCCTTCCGGAAAAGTATCTTGAAATATATATGAATCTTCACCAGATGAACGACATCCGGAGGATAAATGAATATTTTATACAAGTAAATTCGAAGCTCATTCAGGGTGGAATTTTTATTATCCCCGTTGAGCCGCTTTATCTCAGAAAGACCCGCATATTAAAACATTACAATTATTTTATCGGGTATCTTATTTTTATTATGGATTTCATCTGGAAAAGAATTTGTCCGAAAATTCCTTTCATTAAACGTGTCTATTTTGTGCTAACTCGGGGTTCTAATCGGGAACTCTCCCTCTCAGAGGCATTAGGAAGATTGTATTACTGCGGCTATGAAGTCATTGCAACTAGAGAGGTTAATGATCTGGTATACATCGTTGCAAAAAAAAATAAGGAACCTTTACTGGATAAAGATCCCTCTTATGGTCCATTATTTAAAATGAAAAGGGTTGGTTTGAATGGGAAAATAATTTATGTATATAAAGTGAGAACGATGCATCCTTACTCTGAATATCTGCAGAAATTTGTCTTTGAGAGAAATAAATTACAGGAAGGGGGAAAACTGAACGACGATTTTAGAGTAACTGAATGGGGCAAGATATTTAGGAAATTTTGGATTGACGAACTTCCTATGTTAATCAACTGGGTGAAAGGGGACCTGAAATTAGTCGGTGTAAGACCACTAAGCGAACATTATCTTTCCCTATATAATGAAGAATTAAGAATGCGGAGAAGAAAGACGAAACCCGGTCTTTTCCCCCCATTCTATGTCGATCTTCCCAAAACCCTTCAAGAAATAATGGACTCTGAGAACAGGTATCTGGAACTATATGAAAAAAATCCGGTCATTACTGATATAAAGTATTTTTATAAAATATTTATAAATATCTTTTTCAAGAAAGCAAGAAGCAAATAAGAAAAAAATAATATGAATTGTTGAAGTCCATATTGTGGAACCATTGAGCAAAATTATTAAAAGCCGCATTTCAATGCGGCTTTTTTATTTTCAGGCTGCAGAGATAGAAAGGTATTTGCCCGGGAAGTAAAATAAATCATTCAATCGGAGAACAAATGCCGGATTTTTGTTAATTTTCAATAATCAAATTCGGTATACTGCTTCACCATTAGTTGAAGAATATTGTTAATATTTCTAAGCAGGAAAAATAGGTTATGAAAAAAGCACTAATCACCGGAATTACCGGACAGGATGGAAGTTACTTAAGTGAAATTCTGCTGGAAAAAGGTTATGAGGTTCATGGAATTATAAGAAGAAGCAGTTCATTCAATACCGGAAGGATCGATCATCTTTACA
>CAMTXU010000003.1:0-299926 GCA_947085815.1 uncultured Ignavibacteriota bacterium
CGATATGAATTTATGAAGTTGCCCAACAGAAAGCAGGCCATTAAAAATTTGTGCAAATATTGAATAAACAGAAGTCAATCGCAAATAAAATTTTATATGGTGTAAATTCAGACAGCATATGCTATTAACCAATCTTTTCGTAAAGTTTTTATTGACTATTTAAATTCAGAATCATAAGTTGATATCAGTTTCCAGCCGAACTATTCTTATTCTATTTTATTTATTGAGAATAAAATGGAAAAGTTTTTTTCTATGTATATTTTCTTAAATGATTACCAGCCAATTACAGTTGTATAAAACAGCCGAGTAAAAATATTTTTTTAATTACATAAGAGGGTGCTTATGAAAAACAAATTAACTGTTCTAGTATTATTATTCTTCGCTTTTGCAAGTATTAATTTTGCACAGGTACCTACAATTACTACAACAACTGCCATTAGTTCTATTACCGCAATTTCAGCTGCAAGTGGCGGTAGTGGATTAGATGATCAAGGTAGTGCAATTACTGCTAAGGGAGTTTGTTGGAATACAACTGGAACGCCACTTGTTACAGAGAGCAACACTAATGATGGTTCTGGTACAGCAGATTTTACCAGTAGCATAACTGGTCTAACTGCCGGAACTACTTACTATGTCCGCGCCTATGCAACAAATGGGAACGGCACTGGTTATGGACCTGAATTGAGTTTCACTACACTTGCTACAGTAACAACTACAGCGATAAGTTCAATTACAGCAACAACAGTCTCCAGTGGTGGAACTGTTACAGATGCTGGCGGTGGCGGAGGAGTAACTACACGCGGAGTATGTTGGAATACAGGTGGAAGTCCAACAACAGCAGATCCTAAAACAACGGATGGTAGTGGTGCAGGAGTATTTGTAAGTAGCATAACACCTTTACTTCCAGGTACGACATATTATGTTCGATCTTATGCAACAAATGGTACAGGTACGGCTTATGGAAATGAAATAAGCTTTACTACACTTGCTACAGTAACTACAACTGCGATATCCGCTATAGGTACAACGGTTGCTACAAGTGGTGGTAATGTTACTTCTGGTGGTGCAAGTGTTACAGCACGTGGTGTAGTTTGGGCTACTACACCTAGTCCAACAATTAATCCTACTTCAAATGGAAGTGGTGCAGGTGTTTTTACTAGTAATATTACAGGTTTGACTGCTAGTACTACCTACTATGTACGTGCTTATGCAACGAATGCTGGGGGTACAGCTTATGGTTCAGATGTATCGTTTAGTACTATCGCCTTATCCGCGCCAACACTTACAGCTCCAACGCTCTATCAGGTAGGAGTTTCTGTTCTTCCAACCTTATCTTGGACAGGCGTTGTTGATGCAACAGCTTATCAATTGGAGATTTCTACTAGTAATTCTCCTTTTTCATCTATTACAATTAGTCCCTCTTATGCAACTCCAGCAACTTCCCATACTTTTACATATGAGACAACAAGTAGTACAATTCTTACTAATGGAACTACCTATTACTGGAGAGTCCAACAAACAACTCCAGCCGGAACTAGTGCCTGGGCTAATGGTGAATTTAAAACCGTCACTGAAGCGAAACCAAAACTTAACCCAATAACTCCGGGTGCTACATCAGCTTATATTTCATGGTATCCTCAGCCATATTCTTCAGGATTAACATATGATTTATTATGGTCAACTAGTTCAAACATGAGTGGTTACAATACGGAAGCATGTGGTACAGATACTTATTTTACTTTACCTTTAGCTCAAGGTAGTACTTATTACGTTCAAGTTGTAGCCAAGAATTCTACTGGCAGTGTAATAATTTCTTTCTCAGCGGTAAGCGCACCAATTAATCCGGCGGCTCTTCCTAAACCAACATTATCCTGGCCCATTAATGGAGCTACAACGTATAGTAATCCTCCAACTCTCAGTTGGTATACTAGCACATACGATGCATCATATACATATATAGTTAAATATTGGAGAGACGGAGAGGCAGTACCAACGCTACCAACTGGTCAAACTGCTGCGAGTGGTTATTTCGATACCGGTTCAGATGCTACATTTACAACTTTAACGGCAGATTTAACTGCTGGGGCAACTTATAATTGGAAAGTTGCAACAACAAATGATGGAGGCACTCATCTCAGTACATTTTCAGATACAAAAACTTTTGTTGTTTATAATTCAACACCAACAACACCGCCCGTTCCTACCCCATCATGGCCAACAGGTAATGCCACTGTATACTTTAATCCTCCAATGCTATCTTGGTATATTAGCAGTTATGCAACAGGCTTAAAATTTAAAGTTGAATGGAGCATTAATTCTGACATGAGTTCACCTTTAGGTAACTCTGGTTGGATAGATGATCTTTATTATACTTTACCTTCAACACTAACACCTGGCGTGCAACATTATTGGCATGTTAAATCAAAAGTGGTTAGTTCAGGTTCCGAATCTGCTTACTCCTCACCAGTAAGTTTCACAATAGCTGCATCTGCAGCGGGCGGAGCGCCGCAGCCAATACCAACAAACCCTGTAGGCGGTATAACTGTGGATTCGCCGTTATCAGGAGTAACATTAAACTGGTACGCTAATTCTACTTCAGATCTAGATTACGATGTTAAAATATCACCTTACAATGATGTGACTTCTGGAGTATTGAGTCATCCAACCGTTGTGACAAAGAATGATATTGTTGGTTCAACATCAATAGCTGTTAGTGATATACCAATCACATTGGTTGCGGGTGCACCATATTACTGGCAGGTCAGATCTAAATTACGTTCAACTCCTACAACGGTATCATCATGGTCTTATGTAGTTAGTTTTGTAACCGCCGCCGGAGCTTCTGCCGCCATTGTACCTTTGGCAATAGTACCAAACAATAATCAGCCGATAAATAACACGACTGCAGTATTGACTTGGAGTCTACCAACAAAAAGTAGTTCATATTTAACATATGACGTTCAATATTCCAAGGACAAGGCTTTTCAAAATCCTACAGTAATTACGAATGTAAACGAAAAGGTTACACAAATTTCGGGATTAGAATCAAAATCGACATATTACTGGCGGGTACTGTCAAAAAATTCTTTCGGCACAGTTTCAAGTTATTCACAGCCGGCATCATTCAGTACAAGCGCGGTGACAGCAGTAGAAGAAAGTGAAAATATACCAACTCAATTTGAGTTATCACAGAATTATCCAAATCCATTCAACCCAACAACTAAGATTTCATATGCTCTTCCTCAAAACGCTTTTGTAAACATTAAGGTTTACGACATGCTTGGAAGGGAAGTAAAATCATTAGTAAATAATGAAATGCTTGCGGGCAATCATTCAATTGAATGGAACGGATTAGATAATTCTGGAAATAAAGTAGCAAGCGGCGCATACATATATAGAATAGCCGCCGGCAATCCTTCGTCAGGCTCAGGACAGGGCTTTATTTCGACCAAGAAAATGGTACTTCTTAAGTAACTAATTAAGAAAATGATAACTCAAAGAAGAGAGGTAATAAAATGAAGAAGATAAGTGCATCAATCTTTGTGTTTGTAATCCTGGCTGTTATTGGTCTTGCACTTTACGCATGTCACCAGGCATATTTTGTATAGATCAAAATAACTTAAAGCATAATAGATAATTCTAAAAGGGTCATCTCAAGAAATTGGGATGACTTTTTTTTATTTTAAAAACTACTTCAGTAAAATTTCGAACATACCTCATGCCCGTATAAAATAGTTGATATGGGTCACAAATATTTTCATTAAAGCCCGAAAAATTCAAAATATCAAATTTATAGGGAAAATATTTTTTATAAAAAGATAATATATCCTTGACTATCCGACAAAAAAGGATATATTGTCATTTAAAATCGAAAGAATATTACATACTGTGTCTTAATATAATTTTTACCAGCCGAGCAAGAAACAAATACAGCCGAGTAACGTATTTCTAATTTACACAAGAGGGTGTTTATGAAAAATAAATTAACTTTTTTAGCATTGCTTACACTGTTTGCATTTAGTGTAAATTATGCTCAAGTTCCAGTCGGGGGTGCAACCGGCGTTTCTCTTTCAACTAACTACACAGTCCCGGATGGTTCTTTAACAGCTACCACGGATTACGAACTTTATGTTCTTGATTCTGGTTTAGCTTCCGTAATAAGTACTGTTGGGTTTACTACCAATGGTGCTGGCGGTGCTGTAGTAGCACTTGGCGGCCCACTGCCGGATAATAATACAACTTATAATTGGGGTGTGTGGACTGATGGAGAAATAGATCCAGTTACAAATATCGGGTCTGTTCTTTATGGTACTTTTACATTCACAACAATTCTTGGTCCACCAACTGCAACTGCTGCTTCTACAATTACAACAACAAGTTTTTCTGCTAATTGGACAGCACACGTCAATGGTGGAGCCACAAGTTATAGGCTTGATGTTGGAACTTCTCCTGGTGGCACTCAAATTTTAAGTAATCTAAATGTTGGAGCGGTTACAACTTATTCAGTAACTAGTCTAACAGCCGGTACAACATACTATTATAAAGTTAGAGCAGTAAATGCCGGTGGAACAAGTGCCAATTCAAATGAAATTTCACAAATAACTATAACAAGTGCACCAGTAGCAACAGTAGCAACAGGAATGACCACGACTTCTTTTTCAGCAAATTGGGTTTCAGTTACAGGTGCTGCTAGTTATCGCATAGATGTAGGTACAACACCTGGCGGTACTGATATTAAAAATGATTTTGTTCTTGGATTGGTTACTACATATTCAGTAACTGCACTAACACCTGGCACAACATATTATTATAAAGTTAGAGCAGTAAATGCCGGTGGAACAAGTGCCAATTCAAATGAAATAACAACAATTACATTAACGGGGGCGCCAACGTTAACAGCACCGGTAAATGGTTTAACAGGAGTATCAGTATTGCCAACTGTAACATGGGGTGCTGTTACAGGTGCAGCGGCTTATAGATTATATGTTGACACTGAAAATACTTTTTCAAATCCTTTAATTTTTGACGATAATACAATCTCTGCAACAATTAAAGCTTTTGATGCAACGGTTACTAATTTTCCATTATCAAATGGAACATTGTATTATTGGAAAGTGGCCGGCGTTAATGCAAGTGGTGAAGGTACATCTTCTTCAATTTATCATTTCACAACAACACCGGATCCATCAATTACATTATCTCAACCATCAGGAACTATATATTCAACACCTGCTACTTTTTCCTGGTATTCAAGTGGATCAACTTCGGGACTTAAATTTATTGTTCAGTACAAATATTCTGCTTCTACTCCAGCGAATGCAGAAGATGAAGCTTTTTGGAGCGGCGGTGCTCTAACAACTTTATCATCTACAACTAGCTTATCAATAACGGGAGCGGTTTTATTTGGTAAAAATTATTATTGGAGAGTTCTTGTTCAAAGAACTTCAAACAGTGAATATGTTTACTATCCAATGGCAAATGTTTATAACACATTTACAACTGCTGGCGGTTCTTCAGTGACAGTGTATCCGTCATGGCCTATAGGCGGTGCAACAGTTTATACAAATGCACCAACTTTTTATTGGTATCTAGATCAATTTGCAACAGGTCTTAAATATCAAATTAAAGTAAGTACTTCTCCTACTGTAGTTGGTGATTCGTTAAGTTCTGGAACGAGATACCCTACATATGGATCAAGTGGTTCCAGTAATTTATATATGACACCTGTTACATTAGCTCCAGGTACAACATATCATTGGCAGGTTAGAGCTTATTATTCTGATGCCAATGTTTACTCAGCATGGACAACACCGGAAAGCTTTACAACAAATGGCAGCGGAACACTTCAAGTACCAATTCCTTCATATCCAACAGGCGGGGTTACAGTTTACACAACATCGCCAACCGTATATTGGTACTTTAATACAGCAGTTACAGGATTAACATACCAAGTAGATTGGGTAGATTCAACAGCAGGTGGCGGTCATTCCCAATCTGCGAATACACTTACACCAACTAGTTATCAAATTACAGGTTTAACACCAGGAAATACTATTGGATGGAGAGTTCGTTCGTATAATGGAACTAACTATTCAAATTATTCTTCAACAGTAACTTTTGTCGTTGCCGGCGGTACAACAGCAAGTTACGCAGTTGCAAGTTATCCAATTGGTAACCCGACAGTTTATACAAATCAACCAACACTGTATTGGTATTTAGAAGGCAGCAGTTTAGGCATAGCGAGCTATATAGTAAAATATAGCAAAGTAGATCAAGGATTAAACTGGGTTGCTTTCAGTCCTGGTGGCCCAAATGCAAATGAAGGTCAATACACCGGACTAAGTAATGCGTTATTTACAAAACAAATAACAGTGCCATTAACATATGGTGCAACATACTATTGGGCAGTCTATGCAACCGGTACTACATCTTTTAATTCCCTTGGCGTAGGTTCGTTTACAGTAGTTGGCGGAACAGGTGCAACTACTATAACACTATCAACACCATCAGATGCTTCAACTGTATATAGTACATCTGCAACACTTAATTGGTATGTAAACGGTTCAAGTGCCGGTATAACAAGCTATACAATTCAAGTATCTCAATCAGATGAGTGGACGACGAGCCCAACTTTTCTTGACGAAACACCAGTAGGAACAGCAACCAGCAAAGCTCTAAGCGGCTTAACAAACGGTGCAACATATTATTGGAGAGTTAAAGGTAATTATGCAGTTGACCCTTCTACTGCTTGGTCATCAACATTTTCGTTTACAGTAAATACAGGTTCTCCTTCAATTGTTCAACCTTTAGTAGGCGGTCCTAATAATGTTACAGTTAGCACAGCATCGCCGATGTTATCATGGGTGCTACCATCAAAAGCTTCCCCCAATTCGACGTATGAAGTTCAGATGGCTGAGAATCCGAACTTTTCAGGTGTACAGACAAAAACATTCACATCTTCTAAACCAAATATGGTAGTAAACGGCTTAAGCGGTGGTAAGAGTTATTTCTGGAAAGTGCGTTCAAAAGATGAATCTGGAAATACATCTTATTATTCCGGTACCGGACAGTTTAAGGTTAACAGTTCAATAACAGCAGTAGAAGAGAAAGTAGTTATCCCAACTCAATTTGAGTTATCACAGAATTATCCAAACCCATTCAACCCAACAACTAAGATTTCATATGCTCTTCCTCAGAACGCTTTTGTAAACATTAAAGTTTACGATATGCTTGGAAGGGAAGTAAAATCATTAGTAAATAATGAAATGTTGGCAGGCAATCATTCAATTGAATGGAATGGAGTAGATAATTCTGGAAATAAAGTAGCAAGCGGCGCATACATATATAGAATATCCGCAGGCAATCCTTCGTCAGGCTCAGGACAAGGCTTTATTTCGACCAAGAAAATGGTTCTTCTTAAGTAACTAAGAAAAATGATAACTCGAAAAAGAGAGGGAATAAAATGAGAAAGATAAGCGCGTCAATCTTTGTGTTGATCATCTTAGGCGTTATTGGTCTTGCACTTTACGCATGTCACCAGGCATATTTTGTATAGATCAAAATAACTTAAAGCATAATAGATAATTCTAAAAGGGTCATCTCAAGAAATTGGGATGACTTTTTTTTATTAAAATCAAATTTTATTCGTATTTAGTTTTTTTACCCATTTGACTATATTCAATTTGTTAAATTTTTGAAAGAGATTTTTTGATGGCAAAGAATTATATCTCCAATAAGGACGAAACTGTTCGTTTGTTTAAAAATGATTTTTTGGAATCACTCTCACGTGTTCATTGGACTGTACCTTTAATTGTTTTTATACCGTTGATACTTTTGTTCCTATATAGATCAATTAAAATTATATCAATTCCGCTTTCAGAGTCGTTGTTGCTTATCCTTTATGGAATGATCGTCTGGACTTTCACAGAATATACATTACACAGATTCGTTTTTCATTATCAGCCTAAAAGTAATTGGGGGAAACGGATCCATTTTCTGATTCACGGTGTTCATCACGATTATCCCAAAGATTCCAAGAGACTTGTAATGCCGCCGATGGTAAGCGTTCCTTTGTCCGCATCATTCTTTTTCTTTTTTAAGTCGTTAATCGGAAATACATATATATCACCTTTCTTCGCCGGGTTTTTGATTGGATATTTATTTTATGACATAACTCATTATGCCATTCACCATTTTAACATGCATAATAATTTTTGGCTCTTAATAAAAAATCATCATTCAAAACATCATTACCAAAATTCGAATTTAGGTTATGGTGTTAGTCAACCATTGTGGGATCATGTTTTTAGGACTACCTTCCCAGTAAATGAGAGATCGCAAGTTTTTGAGGCTGAAGGAAAGTAGGAATTGGGATTATATTTCTGCAACCAAAATTAAAAGAAGTACAACTATGGATATAACAAATGCCTAACCCTATTAAAATAATCATTCACGTACTAAGTTTAATACTTGTTTCAAGCTGCACGTTGGGATTGAAAGCTGAACCGGAAATCTATATGAGGTTCAATCAACTTGGTTTTAATGTGGACGATTTGAAAACTGCAATTGTACTTTCAAACAACAACTTGGAGGGGAGATCGATTTCCGTCATCAATGCACAGAATAGAGATAAAATATTTTCCACAACCATTAACAAAAATCTTGGAGCTTACGGAAAATTTCCATTCACTTATTCAATAGATTTTAGTGTTATTAAGAATAGCGGAGAATATTATTTACAATACGCTCAACAAAAAAGCTATTCATTTAAAATTAGTGCGAATGTTTATAACGGCTTAGCAGATTCTTTGCTTCAATTTTTCAGAGTACAACGGTGCGGCTACACAGATCCCTTCTTGCATAACGTCTGTCATATATCTGATGCGACAAGTGTAATTGAAGGAAGCCGTATAGAGACTAAGGCAATTGATGTAACCGGAGGATGGCATGATGCAGGAGATTATGTTAAATTTCTCAACACAACCGCATTTTCCACTTATATGTTGCTCTTCTCTTATGATTTCGATTCTGTAAAATTTGGTTTCGATAATAATAAAAACGGAACACCCGATATTTTAGAAGAAGCAAAAATTGGTCTAGATTGGATGCTGCGTTGCTACTACGATAAGAACAAATTAATTACACAAGTTCAGGATCTGAGAGATCATGATGTTGGCTGGCGTATGCCGGAAGATGATCAACTTGGATTTGACCGTCCAGCATTTGCGGGAATGGGGAAAAACCTTATTGGTATCTTCTCCGCAACTATGGCTCTCGCGTCAAGAATTTGGAAAGATAAATTACACTATCCGGAATTTTCAAATAAGTGTCTTTCTACTGCGGAAAATATTTACTCCATTAGGAATAAAACCGCCGATGTTGACAGTAGCGGAAGCGGTCAATACCTCGATAAAAATTATGAAGGTAAACTCGCTCTTGGTGCTATGGAATTGTACATGGCGACCTATAAATCATCCTACTTAAATGATGCTGCAGTTCTAGCAGATTCAGCAGATTCCGATTACTGGTGGAGTTGGGGGAATATTAATTCGCTCGCTCATTATCGACTTGCAAAATTTATTCCCAGGTTTACCGGCTACATAAAAAATAATCTTGAGCTGTTCAATAGAAATAAGAACAATAATCTATTTGGAAAAGGAACGGATTTAAGCTGGGGGACGAATGTTACACTTCTTGGCATTACATTGCAAAATATTCTCTACAAGAAATTAACTTACGATACCAGCTATGATTCCCTTGCAGTATTGCAAAGAGATTTTATTCTCGGCAGAAATTCCTGGGGTATAAGTTTTATCTCTAACGCAGGTAAAAATTCGGCTAAATCTTTTCATCATCAAATTGCTCATTTGAAGGGGAGATTACCCGGCGGATTTGCTGCAGGACCGGCAAAAAAAGAATTTATAGAGAAGATGAATATTGTTTATGATAAACCGGATAGGTATTCTATATTCCAGACGAATGAAGATTACTATAGAGATGATAAAGCTGATTACGTAACCAATGAACCTACTATTACTGGAAATGCTACTGCAATATTTGTTTTTGGAAATTATTCAGCTGTAAAGTGAGATCTACCCATGTTCTATTTTGATCCAGATTAGTCGCTATTCTCACTTTTAGATCATTATTTCACTTAATAGGCTCATAATTACGCTAAAAAGTAATTTTTACTGGCATTATTGTTGGGTTAGAGAAATGTCAAAAATATTGGATTAATGATATGACTGGAGCTATACAGCGTATTCCATCTGGCTTTTCCCTCATAGATAAAAATTGGGGAGGAATTTATCGAGGGGGAAGCTACATGGTTGTTGGTCCGCGCAAATCAGGCAGAACTCTAATTGGACTGCAATTTGCTCTGGAGGCAGCTAAAGCCTCAGAGGTGTGTTTATACTTCACCTTAATGAGGCCCAAAGATTTAATGATCCAGGCTGCATCATTGAATTTTGACATACAATCATATATGAATCAGAATCTTATAATTGTTGTGCGTGTGGCTCCTCCCAATGGAATTTATGACATGTACAATTATGATGATTATCTTGTCGAATATTTTAATGATATTATAACCGTAGTCGATCAATATCACCCTGCCAGAATTATTTTTGATGAACTAACACCATTTGTTGGCTTCAAGAACCTGAATTATTTACAAGACGCTTTTGTTCATACTTTGGAAACAATTGAAGAAAAAAATATAACCAGTTTATTTATTATTAGTGAACCCGCAACAAAAAAGGCTCAATCGATTGTTGAAGGTCTTACTCAATACGTTACCGGCACCATCGAGTTAAAAAAAGAGGGGGAGACTAAGGAGGAAAGATTTCAAGGAGGAAAGGTTATAATAACTCCAAACGTAGGGCACAACGAAGGTCAATTCATAGAGAATTATAAGATTGAACCGTACAAAGGTGTAACAACTGAATTCTCTCCTCCAACAAAAACTATAGAGGAACTTCCCGCAATGCCAAAGGGGCGTAGTTTCAGTAAGCCTACAAGAATTGAAGTTCCGAATGAGCCATATGCTTTTTCTAATGTATATAATTACAATGATTTTCTTTTGATACTCAATAATCAGATTGCATTATATAAAAGCACAGGCCAAAGTTTCAATTTGATTTCATTCAGACTTGACCCTGCAGCTCAGCTGAGAGGACTATTGACTGTACATCAATTGCAAAACGCAATTCGTATTTCCACCAGTAAGAAAGATAAAATTTGCGTCGTTGATAATAAGATTATTGTTCTTCTGGTTAGGGGAAGTTTGAAGAGTGCTATTGATCTCATGTCTAATATGCAAAATAATTTACCAAGCCACGATCAGAATTATATAAGTGCTATTTTAGATTTTATTTCCATATATAATATTGAGGTTGATGACCGCGTAGAAAACGCCGACTCAATGATGGAGCTAGTTGTGAATTCAGATGTAGACTCGATGCACAGTTATCAGCCGCTCAATAAATTTATTGGGTAATGAAAGTATTATTAAATATTATACTGGTATCATTCATATTTATCCCATCAGTACTCCAAGGGCAAAATCGGCTTGACGGGTTAAAGCGTCAAGGATTATTTTTGATGAGTGAGGGGCGATACGAAGAAGCTGTTGATCAATTCAATAAATATATTGCCGCTAATCCCAGATTAGCAGAAGGCTATCATCTGCGCGGTCTCTGCTACGAGAAAAGAATTCAATATCAATATTCAGTATTAGATCTGAGACGTGCAAGAAGATTAGACCCCGCCAATAATGAAATCAAACAAGATTTAGATAGAGTAATTGCTGTTTGGCATAGATTGCTCTACCAAAAAATTGATGGGCATACACGTGATATCGCAATCAACCCAAATAATGCTTTTAGCTATCTCGAAATTGGAAAAACTTATCGTTGGCTTGTAGAGTGGAATGAAGCAGAAAAGTGGTACGATCAATATCTCAAGCGCGATGAAAATGCCTCACCGGATGAAATAATTAGATACTCAGAAATTCTTGCCAAGACAGGTTCGATCTCAAAAGGAGAGAGAGTTCTTAAAAAATATACTTTGCGCTACCCGGACGATTGGCGAATCTGGAGTCGCTATGGATATTTTACACTCTGGCTAGGGAAAAATAATATAGCGCAGGATGCTTTTAAGATGTCTCTTAGTTTTAAACCTTTTTTTAAGGAAGCCGCAGATGGGCTCGACATGGCGAAACGGCAAGGGTACTTAACACTTTATCAAGGAGGAGATTTTGAAAGTACCGAGTATCCTATCGATCGTTATTACCGGCTGCTCAATCATAAACCTGAAAACGATCAAACACGATTCGATTTAATTAACGAACTCATCAAAGCAAACCGTTACGAAGAAGCATACCATCAATTACAATATCTATCACCAAAGCTTCAAGATGATGAAAAGTTTAAGACACAATATGCTCTTGTCACTTCTTATCGAGATAGCACTTTCAATAGAGATGTTAATCATTTTACAGAGATTTTGAAAAATAATCCGTCGGACAAAGAAGCAGTTCTAAAATTAGCTGCCGCTTATGGAAATCTTTATTATTATGATAGCGCAATAGAAGTTTTAAGCGAGTACCTGCAGGACATCCATGAAGATCAAGATTTAGATGCACGCTTTAAATATTCTCAATATTGCTCATGGAATTATGAATGGGAAAAAGCCATCACTCAACTGGATAAATTGCTGGAACTTGACCCCAATAATTTGGATTACCAGCTCTTGCGTGGACAGATTGGGGTATGGACATCCGCCGAATTAGATATTTCGGAAAAATATTTGTTAAAAGTTATTAATAGTAATCCACAGAATTTACATGCCCTGGTTGCTCTTGGCACATTATATTCGTTGAAATCGAACTTCCAGGAATCAAAAAAATTTCTAGACTTAGCCCTTTCTCTCGAACCTGACAATCGAATTACAAAAGCAGCTTTTATTAATTATCAAATAAGATTGGATGATTTTGAAAAGAATAAAACGCTCGACTTTATGAAAAGCGAAGCCAGGCGATTAGCGTTAGCAAGTAATTATGATAAATCTTATTTAAAGTATAAAGAGTATAATAATGAAGGAGGGATATTAAATAGAGATGAGTCCATCGAATATGCTGAGGTATGCACCGAAGCAAAAAAATATAATGAAGCAATAATTGTATATAAAAAATTACTTGATCAAGAATTCAACTCTAATCTATCCTTTAAGCTCGCACAGAATTACTATTTAAACGAAGAGGCTGTTAATTCTCGAAGAATATTAGAGGAATTAATTAGAAATGATCCGCAGAATGATGAAACTAGAGTACTTTTAGCTGATACATATGTTATTTCCAACCAATTACTTCAAGCAGAAGATATATATCGTAATTTGTTGTTATCATCAAAGGATGAAAAAACTAGTAATCTATTATTGATGAGGTTAGCAAATCTTGGTGATTATTATGTCAAAAATAAAAATTATGAAAAAGCTACTTCACTATACAACGAAATACAAGAAGAGACTGAAGACTCAGAGTTAAATAAAATTGTTTTTTTAAAACAAATTGATATGAGTTATGCACTTATTCAGGATAAAAAAGTTGATTCCGCGGCGGAACTTCTTAATCTTCTGAATAAAAAGAACAAAAATGAAGAACTAAAAAGAGAATTGAATTACAGAAGACTATTTCTTGGTGATGTTTACGCAATAGAGGAAAGATATGGCGCAGCTGAAGGTATTTATCGTGATATTTTAAATGAATCCGTGGATTCAGCGGATGTAAGAATTGTCCGCGAAAGATTAAGCTGGCTGCCTCCTTACGGACTTAGCCGCGGATTGAGTAGAGTAGAATCTCTTATGAAATTATTTTTTCCAAACAATGGAACCTTGGCGCCCTTTTCTTCTTTCTACAGAGATAATCAAAATTTTCAGCAATGGAATTATGGAGCTCGTTTTAATGCACGGTTTATAGGATTTCTTTCACTGGGCGCATCCTGGTCGCGAACAAATCTTAAAAGTTCAGTCATGCAGCGCGACTTTACACAGTTTAAATTCTTAGCCGGAATTTACTTTTTGAAATATATTTCACTCAGTGGTGGTTATGGAAATCTTAATAACTATGGAGAACCAGATAGAAGAATTGGTGACATCTTATTAAAATATGAACTGCCTGATGAGTTATCACTACTTTTCTCTTATGAGAACAATGATGCACGAATGATTCTATACTCAGGTACTCTAATACCGTCCCGAATCAACGCCAATTATTACCGTTTTCTGGGAACTTATAATTCACCAAATTTTGTGAAAGCTTCAGGTTATTATACATATTTTAATTTAGGAGACAACAATAAAGGTAATGATTTACAGTTTAGCCTCGGAAGGAAATTTTTAGAAAATGGTTGGTTCGGGTATGAATATTTCTTCTCCGATTTCGCATTCATTTCTCCATTTTATTACACGCCTCAAAATTTTGTATCTCATAGTTTGTGGACGGAGTGGAACTTAACGTATAAGAAAATTCTTTTTAAAGTGAGCGGAAAGATTGGATTCGTACCATCAGTCGATTTTATAGTCAGTGAGATATTTGGAGAGGCAACTTATAATCCGATCGCAAATTTATACCTTTCAGGAAGATTAAGTTACGGTAACAGTTTCAGATATGATTCAAGTTATAAAAATTATTTTGCCTCCATAACAGCTTATTGGGGAATATTCTAAAAGCTTAGCAAGAAAGTTGAATTTCTCTAATTTGTTCTCAAGAACGCTTCGTTAAATCCTCCCAATATTTTTAGTATATTTAAAAAAATAATTCCTCTTAAAATTAACGCTTGCTTAAAAAATGAAACAAAAATATATAGTCAGTAAAGCACCGTTTACATTCACATATTTCTGTGGTGTAGCAATTCACTCATGTATTGATTCGCCGCCCCAAGTCTTTAGAAATTATTCACATTTTACTTACCGGAGAGGGGAAAGGGTAGAAGAACTTCTTTTTAATGCCATTATTGACGCTTATATAAAATTCAAACGGCACATTGTATTAAAAAAACGATTTATAAGGTTATTCTTTACCCTTTCTTTAAGAGTTACTTTTAACGTATTCTCTTGCAACAAGTTAATTAAAAAGTTATATTTATTTGAAAGTTGTTTCTTAATGAGTCAAATGGGTAAGGAATACTGTCTTGAAACAAACTCTACTTTAAAAACAGTTGAATTTCTGGAATATTCAAAGAGTATTTTGGCACTATGCTTGTGCAATGATTTGAATAAAACCTATTTAAAGAATATTTGTGAATACAAATAATCAAAAATATCAAATTGCGCTGGATAACAGGGAAGTAAAACCCCCCAGCAGAAATCTCGGCGCCGAAAAATTAAGAATAATCTTCATTTCGGCATTTATTTCTATAGTTTTAATCCTAACAATAGTTTTCACTTTACCTCTCACCGTCCTTACCTGGAGCGGATTATTTGTATATTCTTCAATTGTTTCCTTAGTTATATTTTTGTTTATTCTACTCATCCGTTATTTTGCTATACTATTCATGGCATATTTTTATAACACAAGATACACTTTGGAAAACAAAGAAGGGTATTATCCTTTCATCTCCATCATTGTCCCTGTTTTCAATGAAGGCATTGTATTAAGACATTCAATTGAATCACTATTGGAGATCGATTACCCCAATTATGAAATTATTATTGTTAATGACGGATCAACCGATAATACTTCACTTGTTGGCGAGTCATTAGTTGGCAATCAAAGAGGCAGAAATGGAATAATAAAAATTTCCCTTATTAACAAACCAAATGGCGGCAAAGCCAAAGCGCTTAATGCCGGAATTCAATACTCTGAAGCGCAATTTGTCCTCTGTATGGATGGAGATTCTCAATTATCTCCTAATACATTAAGAATGGCGGTCAGGCATTTTATCGATCCCGCTGTTGGAGCTGTAGCGGGAAATGTTAAAGTTCAGAACAGAAAAAAAATATTGACCGATCTTCAGGCGCTTGAGTATTTGGAAGGCTTGAATATGGCACGTAGTGCACAAGGTTTTATTAAAATGGTGAATATTATTCCCGGTCCCATCGGATTATTTAGGAAAACAGCGTTAAGAGAAGCAGGTTTTTATTCAAGTGATACATTTGCAGAAGACGCCGATGTTACACTTAAAATTTTATCAAGCGGTTGGAGAATTATTTATGAACCCAATGCAATTGCTTATACTGAAGCGCCTGTAACTATTTATCAATTGCTGAAACAGCGGTACAGATGGACGAGAGGAATTCTCCAGGCAATCAGAAAACATAAACGTTACTTATTTAACCCGACAGTTAATTTTAATAATAGTTTGATTCTGTGGTCTATGTTTTATGAGGCGCTGGTTTGGCCGGCAATGAATATATTTGTTAATCTCTATTTTATTATAGTCGCAATTTTCTACGGACTTTCGAGTTTCATTTTTCTTTGGTGGGTAGGGATCGCGGTTTTAGATTTAATGTCGGCAATATATTGTATTGCGGCGGAGAAAGAGGAATTCAGATTGGTGCCCTATGCAATTGTTTACCGGGTTGTATTTATTCTGTTAATAGATGTAACCAAAGCAATGGCAACTCTAGAAGAATTTCTTGGTGTGCGTATGACGTGGGGAAAACTTGAAAGGACTGGTCTCGGGACTATGAAGGGAGTACCCTCGAATGTAGTTCCTAACTCTGCTGGTCCGAGATAAATAAGATTTTAATTTGAGGTTAATATGGAATTAATTCCAATACTTTCTCTTATCATTTTGGTTGCGACTATTTCAACCTTTGTTCTCGCGGTAGGTGCCTACATACTCTACAAGGTTAGAGAACGTAAGGGAGTTACCGCAGCAGCGGCTCAACCATCCGCTTTGCCTGCTGAATTGGTAGCTCCGGCTCCTCTGTTAACAGAACAGAGAATGACTCCAGATCGAAGATCGTTTGATGTTCCACAACAAGAATTTGGCTATGAGTATTCACGTCAGCCCTCATATTCTCCGCATGAAGAACAGGCTCGTGGTCCCGAATTAAGACCAACGTTTGTTGGGACTTCTCCTCCAACTTATGGTGAGAGATATCAAAAACCTACAGGAGAAACTCCTAAAACTTATGAGGGAGAGCGTACTCCTCCTAAGAAAAAATTTATGCGTTACACTAATGAAGGTTATGTTGAACCATCTCAGCCCGAACGTAAACAAGAGGATAATTTAAGGTGGCGGTAAAAGAAGCCAAAGGGCTTAAAGTAAATTATTCAATTATTTTTCTTAGCGGTCTGGTTTTGCTGGTCTCTGCTCTTCTTGTTTTTTTACTCATTGTAAAGAACATTTATGGAAATTATGAGATAAGTGAAATTTTACCCACTAAGGAAAATTTGAGAATCCTTTCCAATGAGAAAAAGGGAAAGGCTGCCATACTTTATTCGAGATATACAGAAAATATGTTAGACCCTGGCAGTACTTGGTTAAGAGATAACGTTGATAAATGGAAAGAGTTTATAAGAGGCGCAAAATTAAATTATGATATAATCTCTGATCAGACTATTGAACTAGGTGAGCATTTCGATTATAAATTAATTGTTCTTCCCGGTTCAAAATCCTTAAGCGACAAAGAGATAATGCAGCTCAAACGATATGTTGAAAACGGAGGTAGTTTATTTGTAACCGGAGGTCCGGCTACTTTTTCCGATGAAGGAAAGTGGAGAGGTTGGGATTTTTTTAAAGAAGTTTTTGGAATGAATTTCAATCGCGAGATCAAGCCCGAAGAATCATATAAAGTACATACACTACGTGGTAATTTACCTATCACTGCTCAAATACCTACCGGATATGCATTGAAGATCGCAACCTGGGACAGACCGATCTATGCAGAGGTATTAGAACCAAGAACAACTCAAGTTAGTTTTTGGTATGACTTCCGTAGGGAAGCAGGATTGGTACGTGAAGAAATTAAAAAGAGCGCAGGAATTTCTTATGGCAGTTATGGTAAGGGAAGATTTGTATGGTACGGTTTCGAAATTAATTCAGTAATAGGCGTTCAGAAAGACTACATTTATTTTGAAAAATTATTTAACAATTCAGTTAATTGGTTGTTATATCAACCGACAGCATTTATTAAAGATTGGCCGTCAGAGTTTGAAGCCGCGTTAATTTTAATTCCAACTGTAAAAGAGCAACCGTGGAATATTAACAATATTCTTAATTCTACAAAAGTTCCAATTACTTTTTTCTTGGATGAAAATGTTGCTAAAAGAAATGCTGGATTAGTAAAATCTTTGGCAAAGAAAGGTTCCCTTGGTGCTATTCTTGATTTGGGTTTTATTGAGTCGCCGCAAGACACAATAAACAAATTATTCAGCAAAGAGGTACAATTCTCAACTTTTAAGCTTGCATCTGATACATTGAGTAAACTTTCGGGGAAAAGGATTAAAGCCATTATGCCTCTTAACGGTTATTATGATGATAACACTCTGCAGGCAATGGCGTCTCAAAATTTTGAATTCTTGGTTACAGATTCTTTAACCGATAGATCGGTGCCCGAGGTGAGAATCCGAAATAATAAACCGATAATGATTATTACAAAAACCGCTCGAGATGATTATGAAATTATTCGCAACTACGGTTTAGTAAATACAGATTTTCAACGGTACACATATGAGGAGGATGTTGATCGTATTTTGTTCGAAGGCGGGCTTTATGTTTTTAAAGTTCATACGGAGTATCAGCTGCAACCTCAGTATTCCTCGGTAGTTCGTGACGTTTTGAGATACGCCGCAAGTAAAAAAATGTGGATTGCTTCTTTGAATGACCTGCAAAGTTGGTGGGTGAAAAGACAAGGTGTTGAAGTTAGATACGAAACAAGAAGTAAACGTAGAATTGCAGTTGAATTTACTAATCCACGGGACGAGAAAGTTAGTGAACTGGTAGTACAAGTAAATCTTAATAAGAAAGTTAAAAACGTTGAAATAACTTCCGATATTATAAACACTAAAATTCCGCGGTATAAATTAGCTGATGATGGACAGACGATCTATTTCTTTCTTGACAAAATGGAGGCACACGAAACTCGTTCTCTCCTTGTTGATTATGAAAATATTGATAGTTGAGGCGTACTTATTTTTTCTTCAATGGAATCATAACATATGTCCAGATGAATCTCGACGTTTATAAAATACCACCCGCTAATAAATTACCAAAGTCGTACATTCATATTTCTAATTATGATATAGATTTCAAAATAATATCTGACATAAAATCATCCTCTAAAAGAAATTTATTAAATATTATTAAAACTGATTCTCATTTAGTAAATTACAACCCAAATATTGAAGCTAATTAATCAAATGCTTAGACTAAAAGAGATAATTTACCGCTACTTTGCTCCGATTATGATCTTCCTTGGATCATTGTATGGTTGTGTTGAGTCAATTTCGGATACTCAAACATCCACGACTCCAACAATAGAAATTTTCAGCCCTAAAACAAACGATTCGGTAAAGGTTGGTAAGAATTTGATTAATTATCAATCCTCAGATGCGACTGATGGAGGAGGAATATCATTTTATGAATTGTATGTGAACAAAATTTTTACCAAAAGATATGTTCAGAATACCGATGGTTCAAATCCTGTATTGTACCTCGAAGTAGATTCAACTCTTATTTATTCAAAAATAAGTTACTCACTTAGGGTTTATAACAAAATAGGAAAATATAAAGAAAGCAAGCTGCAAGAAAATATTTATGTTAAGGATAAAGCTCCTCTTGCGCCAACAAATTTGGTACTATCACGATTAGGGAATAATTCTGTAATTCTAAAATGGGATCCGTACAAGCCTAGTAATGCGAAAGGGTTGGAGTTATGGCGAAAAGACGTCATAAACGGTACGATAATTCCGTTTAGAGTTATACAGAATCTGTCAACCAATAAAATAAGCTACACTGACGGAAATATATCCCAATATCAGGAATATTCTTATTACATATCAGCATATAATGAATCTGGTTCATCAGCAAGCAATATTGTTAGCACAAGTTCTTTGCCTGGAGGACCATGGAATTTACAGGCAGAGGCAATTGGTGCTGGTATGGTTCATTTGAAGTGGGTAGATATAGCTATCAATGAAATCGCTTTTCAAATTGAACGCACAGATCCATTATCAAGTGAATTTAAGATAATTAAAATAACCGAAGGACCAGATATAACTGAATACTATGACAATTCGGTATCTCCCAGCACATCTTATAGTTATCGTGTTGCTTATTTCACTCAAACGGCGATGAGTGGTTATTCCAACACAGTTACATTAACAACGTTCCACACAGATGTTTTCCCTCCTACAGGGCTAAGTGCCAGTTTAGTAGCTGCTGGAGTACAATTAACATGGAAGGATAATAGCAATTCCTTATCGAAGGGAACTATTATAGAGCGAAAGATAGAAGGCAATGAATTTGTTGAGATCGGAAGTGTTGGTGTAAGTCAAAATTCTTTTATCGATTCTAATCCAGTGAACGGAGTTTCTTACTATAGAGTACGACAAATATTAGGAACTAAGAATTACACTCCTTACTCCGAGATTCTAAAGATTATTTTATAGCGGTTATGGCAGATCAAACTAGAACAAAAACACCCGGCATCAATTTAGGCGGAATTCCCTCTGTTATAATTGATAAAGGGGGCAAGATTATTGCATTTAACCATGAGTTCAAGACTCTTCTTCCTAAATCTAATGCTCAGGCTAGTTTCTTTGAATTATTCGATGAAGAGAAACTTCTTACGCTTCAACGAATTTTCATTGACGTTAGAAAACATGACGCCATCGCAAAAGATACGCTTCAAATGGAAAGTGAATTTGGCTTATTAAGTTATAACGTAGTCATTTCTCCCATGCGAAGTGAGAACAACACTTACTACATTGTAAATTTCCAATCTCACATTCAAGACGTAAATTCCTCGGAGACTCAAAAATTTTGGATAGCCTCTTCAGAACTCGAAAAAGTTGTTGAGGATAAATTGATTGTTTCAATTGTCAACAAGATAAAGTTGACTTTCCCATTCACATTTATTGAGAAAGCAAAAATTCAAAAACTTATTAATGAATATGATGGATATTTTTGGATTAAAGATACTTCCGATAAATATCTTCTTGTAAACAATAGATATGCGGTATCTCTCGGTTTTAAAGTAACCCAAGTAGAAAATAAGCACGAAGAGGAACTTCTGCCTAAGTATTTGACTAATCTTTATAAAATGGTAGGTACCTATGTTATAGAATCATCTAATTCGGTAATTATAGAGAATATTACATCTTCCAAAACTAGCGGAACCGAGCGGGACTTTTCAATCGTTCAATTTCCACTCTGCGATCTAGATAACAACGTGGTTGCTATTATTGGCTTTTCACAAAAAAGTAAGACTCAAATTCTTGAACCGGATAAAACAGAGTTTAATTTTATAAAAGAGATACCGCTTGCATTGGCTGTATTTGATAAAGAATTTGAACTTACTGCTTGCAGTAACGAATTTTCAAAATTTCTAAAAATTGGTCCTGTTGCTGAATTAATTGGCAGAGAGATATCTAAAGTTTTTGAGAAAGGACTTCTTGCAAATATCGAAAGTTACTTAAAAGATAAAGATCTCTCAAACGAACGTAAGTTTAATTACGTTTTCATTGAAAAAAATCAGCTGAACACCGAAGTAGTATTGAAAAAAATATTCTCCGAAAGTGGAGAATATTATGGAACTCAAGTATTTCTGAAAGAAATCATTCAACCGAATTCAGAGCTTGATGCTAAAGCGAAAATGTATGATGCGATAATTCATTACACACCCGAAGCCATGTTTATCTACGATATAGAGAATCTTAAGTTCTTAGAAGTGAATGATGAAGCACTGAAACTTTATGGTTACAAAAAAACAGATTTTTTGAATATGGATCTCACTGATCTATATGCACCAGAAGATATTCAGACAATCATAGAGTCTGGTGAAAGCAAATCTGTTCCGGGCAGATATAGCGGCCCATGGAGGCATAAAAAAAGTGATGGTTCTTCAGTTTTAGTTGAACTCAACCGGACGTTGATCGATTTCAAAGAAAAAAAATCCCATCTTAATATTGTTCGTAATGTTTCCGAGCAGGCTGAATTAAAAAAGAGAATGCAAATTCTTGAGACTGTATTTGAATTCTCAAGCGATCCTATTATTAATACAGACAAAGATGGCTTCATTACTGAAATTAATGATCTCGTCTCCAAACGCTTAGGCTATTCTAGGCAAGATATGCAAACCCGTCCTTTTATTACTCTTGTATCGGATGATGACCGGGCAAAAGTAAATAAAAATATTTTTCACTCCGGACTCCTAAAGACCATTTCGTTAGAAGTTAACTTTAAAAAGCCATCCGGTAATTTTCAAAATACGACCTTGATAGCGACACCGATCAAGAATTACAATGGTGATATCGAATCATTCTGTTTAATAATTAAAATTATTGAACCTGTTGCTTCAACCAAAGACTTAGATCATACTCAAGTTGAATCGATCCCCAAAATTGATCCGCCGTTTTTATCAAATATTTTTCATGAGATACTTACCCCAATTAATGTAATATTAGGATTTACGCAAGAAATAGGTGAAAGCATTAAGGATCCTAATGATGACCAAAAAGAAGCTTTTGATATTATTAAGGAAAATCAGAAACTGCTCTTACAAATTATGGATAATGCGGTTGAGTATTCAACATTAGAGCAAAAGGTAATCAAGTTCAGACCAGAAGAGTTTAATTTTGTAGATATACTTGATGAGTTAAAAGAGAATACACGGAAAGCCGCAGAAGATAAGAAAATAGAGATGGTTTACGGAAAAATTTCTTCTTCCCTCTCGTTAGAAACTGATAAACAGAAATTTGTTTCCTTGCTAAGTTTGTTGGTAAAATTTGCAATACAAATTACTAAAGAACATTCGATCTATCTTTCTGCTTCGATCTACGACGAAAATTATTGTGCCATTAAAATAAAGGATACCCGAACTTTAATAACACACTATTTAATGAAAGCTCTTAGCGAGATTCTTTCTGACGATGAAAATCTGAGCAGAAGAAATTATGGCTTCTCCAGATTTTCAGTAAAGCTGGCGAGGAAATTAATTGATCTACTTTCCGTTCGTAAAGAAATTATAATGAAAGAAGGTGAGCCACAAGAAATTGCACTGATATTTCCTTTAAAGTTTGTAATGGGCGATAAAGCCACCATGGAAGTTGAATTTGCAACAAGCCAGCTTCCGAAAAAACAAGAGATTAAAACTCGACCGAAAGCCGCCTCAAAATCTCTCGACGAAAAGGAACAGTCTGATAAAATTCTACCGGTTGAATCTAAGCCTTTCGATATAACACAACTTTCATGTCTATATCTTGAAGATCAAGTAGATTCACAGATGCTTTTAAAAGTGCAGCTAAAAGATCTGAAGAGTATTGAATTCGCGCCAAGTTTTGAAAGTGCACTTCCTCTACTCAAAACAAAAAAGTTCGATTTTATTGTTATGGATATTAATCTTCAGGGGGAGTATAATGGACTTGATGCACTGCGGATAATACAAAAAATGCCAGGCTTCAAGGATGTCCCAATTATTGCTTCGACTGCATATGTTCAACCGGGTGCACGCAACAATTTTATTGCTGCAGGTTTCTCCGATTTTGTCTCTAAACCTCTCTTAAGGGAAAAATTGTTAGATGTATTAAAGTCACTTTTCAGTTGATTTTCTAATTTTATGATCCTTTGAGACTGATAAATGTGTAACCGTTTGCGGTCATTGATGAACCGGCTAATATCACTGAAATTTTCAAACTAAAGTAAGACTGTTCCACGATTAAAATTGCCGAGAGTAACATGACCGAAAAAATAGAGCTATTAATTTTTTAGATGGATGAGCTAATGCGTGATTGTACAATAAGTTGCATAGCAGTAGTTGATTTATTCTATAACATAATTTTTTTTAGAAATGGATAAGCCTGAATAGCTGGAATGAGAATAAATTAGAGGGAGAATTACGACTGGCTTTGAAATTGCACAAATGAATTTGCATTTTCATAATTACTAAAATCAGTCGGGCTGAAAATTGACAGCCGCCTTCAGAAATAACGTTGATTTTTTCTCTACAATTTATTTATTTCGACCGAATCTGAGCTAAGAATCTAAATTACTATTCGATCAGGGGAGCAAAACATTTTTCAACCTCAAATAAGAAATCTATAGAAAGTCATTATTTTTCTGCCGGTCTAAAGGATCGCAGATGTAAATGAATTATTATTTTTCGGTGAGAAGTGTTGACTATAAACCAATCTTATAATTTCGAGAACATGAAAGATTAAAAGAGCCATTTTTCTATAATTATGTAGGACAAAATGTATATTAAGATAAAAGAAATTATATATTTTGTTTGAAAGAGACTAGAGTAAAAACTATGCCCAACAGCAAAACATCTCAGCGCAAGAAAGATCATATTCGGTTCTGTCTAAATGACGATGTTGGTTACAAAATCAAAACCAATGGTTTAGAGAATTATGAGTTTATGCATTACGCTATCACAGAGATAGAGTTTGATAAGATTTCTCTCACTACAAATTTTTTTGGTAAGAAAATCAATTTTCCTTTTTTGATTTCTTGCATGACAGGCGGTACGAATTCTTCCAGACGTATTAATGAAAAATTGGCTATCGTTGCCAGTCTTCTTAAAATTCCTATCGGCGTTGGGAGTCAAAGACAAGCTTTAGAGAATAAAAACTATCACTACACATATAGAGTAATCCGGGAAAAAGCCGATGATGTTCCTATTCTCGGAAATATTGGAGCAGTTGAGGTAGCTAAATCGAAAAAGCCGGTTGACGAAATAAAATTTCTTATAGATTTAGTTAATGCAGATGCGATGGTTATTCATGCTAATCCGCTTCAGGAACTAATCCAAAAAGAAGGAGAACCTGCTTTTAAGGGATTATTGAAAAATCTTCAAATGATCTGCTCTAAAATCTCAGTTCCAATAATAGTTAAAGAAGTTGGCTCCGGTATCTCAAAAATTGCAGCTAAGCGACTTTTAGAAGCTGGGGTTAGGGGGATTGATGTCGCCGGTTCCGGCGGAACAAGCTGGGCAAAAGTTGAAATGAAGAGGAATAATTTGTATGATTCCGCATTTCAGGAATGGGGTTTACCAACCTCATTTTGCTTAAGAACGGTTCATGAACTAAAGAAAGATAATAAATTTACTTTGATCTCATCTGGTGGAATAGAGAATGGGGTTGATATCGCCAAGTCCATAGCTCTGGGAGCAGATCTAACCGCGGCTGCGAGAATAGTTCTAAAAGAATTACAGAAAAACGACATTGAAGGCGTTGTAAATTTGATAAAGAATTGGTTCCAAATTGTTAAGAAAATTATGTACTTGACCGGATCTGATACGGTAAGCAAACTCCAAAAAACTCAACTGATAAGAAAAGAGGAATTGTATTGAGGTGAATCAAAAAAAATCTAAAAATATTTATACTAAAGAAAATGCAAAGATTGCAAGACGGTTAAAATTTCTTCTGAATCGGAGAAAACCGGAATCACTTTATTTACCATGCTCTTACATTCTGGATAGCGGTGGAAAACACTTACGTCCATTTCTGGTAATGATTTCAGCTAAAGCTGTTGGTGGACAATTTAAGGATGTTTATAATGCAGCAGTTGCTGTTGAAGTACTGCATAATTTTACTCTTGTTCATGATGACATAATGGATAACTCAAGTAAAAGACGGGGTAAACCTACACTACACATCAAATATGATATTAACACTGCCATACTTGCCGGTGATAATTTAATAGCTCTTGCTTATGAAAATTTACTTAAAGATTCGAATCATCTCTCGATAGATGTTATTTCGACATTTACTCACAGCATTATTGAAATATGCGAAGGGCAAAGTTTAGATAAGGAATTTGAATCTCGTAAGACAGTCTCTCTCAAAGAGTACAAAACTATGATTTATAAAAAAACAGCCGCTCTTGCCGAGATGTGTTGTTCAATTGGAGCGCAGCTCTGCGGTGCAAGCGGCGAGCATGTTAAAAAAGTATCAAATTATGGAAAGCATTTAGGAATGGCGTTTCAAATTCAAGATGATCTTCTTGATATTACCGCTGAAGAAAATGAGTTTGGAAAAGCCGTAGGCAGTGATCTTGTTGAAGGTAAAAAAAACTATCTGTTTTTGAGAGCGCTTGAAAAAGCTAAGGGTAATGATAGAGCAGAGTTATTGAAAGTTATTAAACGGAAAGGAGTTGATTGGAGGGAAATTGAGAAATACAAGAATCTCTACATAAAACTCGGTGTGTTAAAAGATGCAGAGCGGGAGATAATTAAATACACTAAATTAGCTCTGAAAAATATATCCTCTTTGCCAGACGAAAATGGGAAGGCAATGATGAACTGGTTGGCAAATAATTTAATTAGCAGAAGAAAATGATAGAAGATAAAATAAGAATAATTAACAATGCGGGTTTACACACTCGTCCTGCGGCTACTATAGTAAAATTAGCATCTAAATATAAATGCGATTTTTTTCTGAACAAAGACGGTTTACACATTAATGGAAAAAGCATAATTGGTGTAATGACTCTCGCTGCCGAGAAAGGATCGGAAATTATTCTGACTTTTGACGGCGTTGACGAAGACCTTGCTCATAAAGAAATCGTGGATTATTTCAATAGAGGATTTGACGAGTTATAATATGAAATCAGAAAGTGAAAATATTCTTAAAGGAATTGGAGCCGCACCCGGTATTAGTATTTCCAAAGCTTTTCTCTATAAAAAAGAGAAGGAAGAGATTACCAACGAGTCCATAACCGATATTGACGAAGCAAAAGTAAGTCTTGATACTGCACTTGAAAAATCAAGGAAAGAATTACGCAAAATATTTTCATTAGCCGTTGATAAACTTGGGGAAAAGAGAGCTGCAATCTTTGACGCTCAAATTATGATTCTTGACGATCCAATATTAATCTCTACACTCAAAGGGCGTATTGAAAAAGAAATGCGCGTTCCCGAATATATTGTTAATGATGAAATCTCTAAGTACATAGATCTGATGAACCTCTCCCATGAACCATATATGAAAGAAAGGTCGCATGATATTGAGGACATCAAGCATAGAATCATTAGAAATCTTAAAAAGAAAAAGTGGAAATCGAAGATAACGAGCGATGTGGTTGTTGTAACTTCTTCGGTTACACCCTCGGATACGGTTTTATTTTCACGAGTAAACGTAAAAGGCTATGTAACCGATTTTGGAGGATTAACTTCGCATGCTGCTATAGTTGCGCGTTCCCTTAATATTCCTGCCGTTGTCGGTTTACATGATGCTACAAATCGCATTCATGAAGGCGATCTGCTTATAATTGACGGGTATAAAGGTGAAGTGATTATTAACCCGGATGAAAAACAATTAAACGATTATCAGAAAAAAATAAATCGTCTTCAAAAGCAATGTACAGAACTAAGTAAACTTCTCGAACTTCCGGCGGTAACACTTGATGGCAAAGAAATTCAACTGCTGGCAAATCTCGAATTGATTGATGAATTAGAAATTATCTCGCATAGTGGCGCAAAGGGAATTGGTCTTGTCAGGACAGAGCAATTGTTCGAAGAATATGAGGCATTCCCTGATGAGGAAGAACAATATCAAGTTTACAAAATTATCGCAGAGAGAATTTATCCGGAGACAGTAATTATACGGACATTTGATATAGGGGGAGATAAAGTATTGCCGGTGGATTTGAAAGAACCTAATCCATTTCTAGGCTGGAGAGGAATACGGCTTCTATTAGACAATCCGAAGCTTTTTAAGACGCAAGTTCGTGCGGTTTTAAGAGCAAGCTCACATAAAAATGTTAAGTTGATGCTGCCCATGATTGCATCGATGCTCGAAATTAAGCATTCGAAAGAACTCGTTAATGAATGTAAAAACGAATTAAAAAAGGAAGGGAAAATTTTTGATAGACACTTAAGTGTTGGAATTATGATTGAGATTCCTTCAGCCGCAGTGTTAATAAAGGATTTTGCGGAAGAAGTGGATTTTGTAAGTATCGGTACAAATGATCTTATTCAATATTTACTTGCCGTTGATAGAGGAAATGAAATTGTCTCTAACATTTATCAAGAATTTCACCCGGCGGTTGTAAGAACTCTACATCATATAATCACTGAAGCCAAGAAGACCGGAAAACTAGTAAGTATGTGCGGTGAAATGGCGGCGGATCCTTTTGCGGTTCCGCTTTTAATCGGACTTGGATTAGATTCAATAAGTGCCTCGGCGTCGATTATTCCATTTATAAAGAAGATAATAAGAAATCTCACACTTGAAGAGGTTCAATCATTAGCCAAAGAATGTCTCACCTTCAAAACGGAAAAAGAAATTAATCAACAGATGCACCGGTTCTTCAACGAAAAAGAAAAAAATCATATTAAAAACTTATACTGAGGTAAAAATGAATTTGCAAGAAATGATTACTAAGCTGGACCCCGCAAATCAATTTAAGGTACTGTCCGATTCATATCAACAAGTTGAATACGCATGGAAGAACAATTTTGACGTATCGTCAATTAATACATCTAAGATAAAAAACATTATTCTAACTGGACTTGGCGGTTCAGCAATTGGCGGAGAACTAATACAAAATTATCTTAGAACAGAACTCAATTTTCCGTATGCGGTAAATAGAAATTATGAATTGCCTCTTTATGCAAATGAAGAAACCCTCGTAATAGCTTCTTCATATTCGGGTAATACTGAGGAAACAATCTCTGCTTTGAATCAAGCTATTAAAAACAAATGTCAGATTGTTTGTGTATCAACCGGAGGAAAGATTGAGCAGATAGCCAAGGAAAATAATATTCCGTTCGGAAAGCTTTTATCGGGGTATCAACCAAGGTTCGCACTTTGGATAAATTTTTTTACATTGCTAAAAACACTTCATTCATTGAAATTGGTTCCCAGCCAAACTATTAATGTTGAACAAGCAATTGAATTGTTAAAGCGAAAGGGAATTGAGTATTCAAAACCAACAAATAAAGCGGTAGAAATTGCCGAAAAATTATTAGGCTACGTTCCGTTGATTTATGCGGTTAGTGATTACACTTCTGCAGTGGGCACCCGCTGGAAAGGTCAGTTTAACGAGAACTCAAAGCAGCATGCGTTCTTTGGTTATTTACCGGAGCTTGACCATAACGAAATTTTAGGCTGGGAAGGTTATAAACCGGCAATGAATTTTAAACTGATTAATATTATTGATAACGATTACCATCAGCAAGTGAAGAAGAGATATGAATTGACTTCCGAGATGGTTAGAAAAGCCGGCGCCGAAATTATTGATGTAATTAGTGAAGAAGCCGATTCGAAATTGCGTCTTGTAGATTTAATATACCTTGGAGATTGGGCTACATATTATTATTCGCTCATGCGAGGATTTGACCCAACAACAATAGATAGCATTAACTATTTAAAGGCACATCTTTGATAAAAAATTGGCGGAAATATATTTGGGTATTCATTCTTCTGCCTCAATTAGTTTCCGCCCAATTTTATTTCTTTGGTCGCAATAAAGTCCAATACGAAAAATTCAACTGGAAAATTCTCAAGACCGAACATTTCAATATCTACTACTACGATGATTTCACAGAGCTTGCAGAAATCGGCGCCAATTTTGCCGAAGAAGCTTTTAACGAACACAAAATAAAATTCAGCCATTTCGTTACAAATAAAATTCCACTCATTTTTTACAACACACATACTCATTTCCAGCAGACGAATACAATTTCCGGATTTTTGCCGGAAGGCATCGGCGGTTTTTTTGAATTTATAAAAGGGCGGGTTGTAATTCCTTATCTTGGAAATTTAGCGCAGTTCAAACATGTAATCCGGCATGAACTGGTTCATGTTTTTATGATGAATAAAATTTATAACATTCTGAATGATCATGGCGTAAGCACAGAAAGAACGCCTCCTCTCTGGTTTATTGAAGGACTTGCCGAATATTGGTCCACAGAATGGGATACTCAAGGCGAGATGGTAATGCGCGATGTTGTCCTTAACGGAAATTTTGTCTCTTTAGCAGATCTTGATTATCTGGGAGGATATTTAGTTTATAAAGAAGGGCAGGATTTTTTCCGGTTCATAAGTAAGAATTATGGAGAAGATAAAATTCTTTCAATGATGGAAAATATTTGGCGCTTTAACAAATTCTCAGATGTAATTGAATTTTCGCTCGGAGAGAAAATTTCTGAAATCGATAATAAATGGATTTACGAAACGCGGCAGAAATATTTTCCGCTTTATAGAGACAATTACCCTCACTTCATTAAGTCCAAAAAAATTACTGATTCGGGTTTTAATTTTGGACCGAAGTATTACCAGCTTGGGAATAAAAAACAGATCTATTTTATAGGTAACCAGAATGGTTATACATCCTTAATGAAGATTGATTATTATCCTGATAGTAGTGAGTATGCAGTACCCCAAATCGTTATAGAGGGAGAAAAGGATGCGCTGTTTGAAGCATTTCATCTTTTGGAAAATACTATTGCTCTCTCTAACACAGGTTTAATAGCATTCATCACAAAAAATCAAGCCACTGATGTTCTGCATCTTTACTCAATAAAGGAAGATGAGGTTATAAATACACTTCGTTTTGACGGCTTAATAAGAATTAAAGCGCCCGGTTTTTCTGCTGATGGTCAAAAGATTGTTTTTTCCGCAACTGATCTGAAAGGATTCAGCGACCTCTATGTTTATAATCTTCAAACAAATGAGCTGTTAAGACTTACAAAAGATTACTATGAAGACATTGATCCGATCTTTAATAAAGATGCAACTAAAATAATATTTTCTTCCGATAGGACAGACGGTCTTTTCAAACAGAAGTATAATCTTTTTGAGTATGATATAACTTCGAAAGAGATTTCATACATAACAAATGTTGGAGCTAACATTTCTACTCCTCATTTTTCGCCGGATTATAAAGAGCTTTATTTTAGTTGTGACTACAGCGGCGTTTATAATATTTGGAAAATTCCGTATGATGAAACTAAAACCGGGGGAATGACGCAAGTAACTAATTTTATTACGAGTGTTTATGATTTCTCTTTTGTAGATTCTCATACACTTGTTACATCGGCTTTTGAAAATTTTTCTTTCCAGTTTTATATGCTGGACCTAACAAAAACGGTAGGAGAGAAATATGTAACTTTCACGTTCGACGACATCGGGACGAAATGGACTGTAGATAGAATTCGTCTTAACTCGGAAGTTGACAGATTGAAATATGATAACGAATACACACTCGATTACGCTGTAAGCCAGCTTATTACAGATCCGGTTTATGGCACACGCGGAGGGGCTTTGGTAACTCTTAGCGATATGCTGGGTGATGATAGATACATATTTTATATATACAATACCGCCGAAGTACAAAGTGAAATTTTGCAAAACTTCAACGTAGCGGTTTCGCGTGTGAGTCTTAAAGAAAGATCCAATTACGGTTATGGTGTGTTCAACTACTCAGGTAGACGTTATGATATCCGCGAGTCAGATGAATTTTTCTATGAGCGGGTCTTCGGCGGATATATTTCTCTCTTCTATCCCTTCTCAACATTCGATAGACTGGAAGCTGAACTCGACATTGCAAACTCAGATAAGGAGCTTGAAAGTGTCATCTTAAAACGTAAATCTCTTTTGGTTACCAACACTCTTTCATATGTCCATGATAATTCTCTCTGGGCATTCACCGGACCAATCGACGGTTCTCGATTTAGAGTTCTTCTCGGGTACACAAGCGATATAAAATATAGTAATGTGAACTACTATTCTTTCATAGCGGATTACCGGAAGTATTTTCGGCTTGGTCTTCGCAGCAGCCTCGCAACAAGAGCGGCAATTTTCATTAACAATGGAAAAGAAGCGCGAAGATACTTTGCGGGGGGCAGCTGGGACTTGAGGGGTTGGAACCGCTGGTCTATTAGAGGTGAAAAAATGTGGCTTACTTCTGTTGAACTGCGTTTTCCTCTTGTTGACCGGCTCTCAATCAATTTTCCGTTTCTGGGTTTATCATTATCGCAAATTAGAGGAGCTTTCTTTTTTGATGCGGGATCTGCGTGGGATAATAATTATAAAGAAACGCTCGGAAGTATCGGAGCCGGAATTCGTATCAATCTTTTTAATGCGCTGGCGTTGCGCTACGATATAGGAAAAAAAATCGAAAAAGATTTTACTCAATTTCAGCCTGGGTTGTTCTTTCAATTTTTCTTCGGGTGGGACTTTTGATGAATGCTTCTCAGAAATATTATAACAGTCTTTTTATATTCTTCCAGAAATTATCTTCGAGCTCATTTATATTTTATCTATTACCCCTCATTTTGATTAACTGTACGCAACCCCTTGTCTTCAAATATATGTCTTCAAACGAAAATGGTTATTACATGTTCGGGAAAAACCCATCGAGGGATTTTTATGAAAAAACTTCGATTGATGAAAATCTTCAGCCTATCTTTACCGTTGTAACTAATGCGGCTCAAAGCAATTCTTCAATAGTCATCTATAAAGACATTCTGTTTGTCACCGATCTATCGGGAAGAATTTACGGATTCGACCGGGTTACCGGTAAATCTTATGGATATGAAAAGCATTTAGGCTCGATTCCGGTGGCTCCGGTAATTAGTGGTCTGCGTATGTTTCTGGTAGTGAACAACATAAATGAAAAATATTCTACACTTAAATATTACGATCTGGTTGGCGGAAAAATTTTAAGCGAATCGAAAATAGCAGGAAGCGTGCAGAATGAGTTGTTGAAATTAAATGAGGGAATTATTGTGTTAAGCGATAACGGTGAATTAATAAAATATAATTTAATTGGAACTATGGAGTGGTCTGTTTCTACAAAAGTGAATTCAAAATCTTCACCGTCTTCGGACGCAAAGGTAATACTTGTCGTTAATGAGAATGGAGAACTCATTTCTATTTCAGCTGCAGATGGAAAAATTAACTATCGGAAAAAATTAAGTGACGGCATTGAGGGGGATATTTGTATCGACGGCGCAAACGCTTATTTCGGCGATAATAACGGTAATCTATTTTCGGTAACTGTAGCAGAGGGTATTATTAATTGGCGGTTTAATACTAAGAATAAAATTCTTGTTTCACCCGTTTATGATGAATCAAAAATATTTGTTGGAAATCTTGCCGGTGACATTTTCTGTGTCAATAAAGCCGATGGCAAACTGATCTGGGAAACAAAATCTGATGGAGTCATCAATACTACTCCCTTACTTCTGATAAATTATTTAATTCAGCCGGATCTAAATAAAAAGATTCTTTTCATTGATACTCAGACCGGAGAGATCAAAAAAAAATACGAATTTGAGAAAAGGGTAAAACTTTCTCCGGTTCTTTACGACGGCATTTTATATTTAGGATCTGACAAAGGAATAATAAATGCATATAAAACAATTACGAAATATTGATTTTGTTTTTACGATTCTTCTAATACTCACTCAGCCTCAAATTGGAAGTGCATTATTAGCGCAGGATTGTAAAGCCAATGTAGAAATCCTGACAAATAATGATAACGCGGTTATCTTTATAGATAGCATACTTGTCGGGAAAGGAAAGGTTAATCTGGAATTAACGAAGAGTAATCATTCACTTTTAATAAGAGAAAGTTTGACAAAGTGGGGTCAATCACCTCTCAAAGATTCACTAAAGATTGACGATTGTAATAAAAATTATATCTTCACATATGAATTGAAAAATACGGGTTTATCGTTAAGTAAAGAAATTCTATTTGAAGGTGGCTACAGTAATAGAGGTGAAAGTTTCTTTAGTTTGGGCACATTCAAAATATTACTCGGAAGTGCGGTTGTTCTGGGAGGAATTGCCGCTTATTATAAAATTCAAGCCGATAAAAAATATGATGATTACCTTCGTTCGAAGAATGAATCTTTACTCAATGAAGTTAACCGCCTCGATCTGTACAGCGGAATCTCTTTTGGTCTTCTTCAAATAAATTTTGGGTATTTGATTTACAAGTTTCTAACCGATTGATTTATTAATGTGCATCCAACCAATTATCACCAACTCCGGTTTCGGCAACAACCGGAACTTCAAGCGGTAGAGCAGTCTCCATCAGCTCAATTATCATCGGACGGAGTTCGTCAACTTCATCTTTGTGAGCATCGAAAACCAATTCATCGTGAACCTGAAGAACCATTTTTGTTTTGGCTTTTCTCCTATCAAGTTCATCATGGATTCTTATCATCGCAATCTTAATCATATCGGCGGCAGTACCTTGTATAGGCATGTTGATTGCAACCCGCGCTTCAAACTGCTGCATAATTCTGTTTTTGCTGTTAATATTTTTTAGATATCTTCTTCTTCCATAGAGCGTCTCTGCATATTCCCTTTTCTTTGCGATCGAGACACAATCATCCATAAACTTTCTTACATTTTTGAATGACGAAAAGTAATCATCAATAATTTTCTTCGCCTCCGTTTGAGTTATCCCCAAGCGGGATTTCAGACCGAATGGACCAAGCCCGTATAAAATTCCAAAGTTTACCTCTTTTGCCTTACGGCGCATGTCGGGTGTTACATCTTTCGGATCGACTTTGAACACAAGCGCCGCCGTTCTTCTATGAATGTCTTCGCCGTCCTTAAATGCTTTGGTCAAAGTGTCATCACCGCAAATGCTTGCCATTATCCGCAATTCGATTTGGCTATAATCTGCCGATAGAATTAAATGATCTTTATCCCTCGGAACGAACGCTTTGCGTATCTCCTTTCCCAAATCGGTGCGGATTGGAATATTTTGAAGATTCGGATCGTTGCTCGAAAGACGCCCGGTTGAAACTGCCGCTTGATTGTAGGATGTATGCAATCTTCCGGTGGATGGATGAATTAATAGAGGCAGTGCATCGGCATAAGTTGATTTTAATTTTGATACCTGTCTGTAATCCGAAATTACATCAACAATCGGATGCGTCCCTTTAAGCGATTCCAAAGCTTTGGCGTCGGTTGAATATCCCGTTTTAGTTTTAGTTGTTGGCGTAAGCTTCAATTTTTCGTATAGAATTTTTTGTAACTGCTGTGTAGAGTTTATATTGAAATTTTCTCCGGCATGTCCAATAATCTCTTCTGAATATTTGTCGAGAAGTTTTTGCAAATCATCACTGAATGACTTCAAGCTGTTTTTATCTATTTTAATTCCGGTTCTTTCCATATCCTCAAGTACCGGAACAAGAGGGAATTCAATTTCATAAGCAATTTTATCGAGTGAGTCCTTCTTTAGCGCTACTCTCATTAGTTCGTAAAGTCGGAAAGTAATATCGGCATCTTCACATGAATAATCGGAAAGAAGGTTAGGGTCAACATCAAAAATTTTTTCGGGTGCTTTTTTCGAGCCGATGAGATCTACAAGCGGAATGGGAGTGTAATCCAAATATTTTTTTGAAAGCTCATCCATTCCATGTTTTTCATCGGCGTCTATTACATAGCTGGCAAGCATCGTGTCGAAATAAAAATTCTTTACGCTAATTCCGTAATGACGCAACACGCCTATATCATATTTACCATTCTGACAGACTTTCTTGATTTTATCATTTTCAAAAATAGGTTTGAACAATTTTACAAAATCATCTACCGGCAAACGGTCGCTCATATCGGCAGAAAAGAGGGAAGTAGACTGAGTTGCCGGATCGGTGGCAATAAAAAATGCTTCTTTCGGTTTCACAGAAAAAGCACACCCGGCTAGATTTACATTGAGTGTATCTAACCCATCAGTCTCAGTATCAAAAACAAAAAGATTTGATTCAGATAGTTTGCCTGCAAGTTCTTTAGCCTCTTTATATGAAACGATTAGCTTATACTTAACTTTACTTTTGTCAAATACACTCTTCTCATTCATTAATTCTTTAGGGAATTCGCTCTTGATTGCCTCTACGGCGATTGTTTGAGGAATATCAGTTTCTTTATCAACAAAAAGTTTTTTAAGCTTGTTCGCGAAAGATCTAAACTCGAGCTCGGCAAATATCTTAAATAGTTTTTCTAAATCGGGATTGTGGAATTTTGCCTCTTCAAAATTCATATGGAAAGGAGAATCGGTTTTGATGGTAGCTAATTCTTTAGAAAGAAACGCATTCTCTTTATTATCGGTAAGCTTATTAACAATACTGGCTTTTTCTATTTGATCAAGATTTTTATAAATATTCTCAATCGTCTTGAATTTTTGGATTAGGGGTAATGCCGTTTTTGGACCGATTCCGGCTACACCGGGTATATCATCGCTTGCATCGCCAACGAGAGCCAAATAATCGATCATCTGGATTGGTTCAAAACCCATTTCTTCACGGACTCGATCTTCATCAAGAATTACAATTTCTTCTGCTGATTTTCCCGGTTTAACAATTCTAATGTTTGGTGAGACGAGCTGTATGTAATCTTTATCGGGAGTAATTGCGTAACAATCAAAACCCTGCAGTTCGGCTTCTTTAACAGCAGTGCCAATTAAATCATCAGCTTCGAATCCGGGTAAAATGTAGAGGGGAATATTAAATGCCTCTATGATTTCTTTGATCCGTTGGATTTGAGGAATCATGTCTTCCGGCATAGCCTGTCTTGATGATTTATAATTTTCGTAGCGCTCATGCCTAAAAGTTTTTTCTTTCGAATCAAAACCGACTGCGAGGTAATCTGGCTTTGTATCTTCAATGATTTTAAAAAGCTGACTGAGAAATCCGAAAACGGCTGAGGTTGGTTCACCCGATGCCGTAGTAAGGGGGCGTGATATAAATGCGTAGTAGCCTTTGTATGCGAGTGCCATCGCGTCTATAATAACGAATTTTTTAGCTCTTTTTCCCTGAGGATTCATTTTATCTCGATTGATTATTTTATTTATATTTTCAGAGGAGAATATAATTAGTTTCTTATAACAACTACAAAGTAGGAGTGAGTTCTTATGTCTATTATTTGTCGGTTAATGTTTACCATCGTTATGTTTCTTCCTCTTAGCCTATTATCTCAAAACGTCAAAAAAGACTCATTTTATATTGCTAACTGGAATGTTGAAAATTTGTTCGACATTGTTAATGATCCGGAAAAAAATGATGAAGAATTTCTGCCAGAATCTGGCAAAAAGTGGAATGATGCAAGATATGAAGATAAACTTAACAACTTGACTAAAGTTATCAATTACATGAATAACGGTTGCGGGCCTGACGTTTTAGCACTTCAAGAGATTGAAAACATTAACGTTGTCAAAAGGTTGATCTACAAAATGAGAGACCGGGATTACATTGTTGTTCATCGCAATTCACCTGATGAACGTGGAATTGATGTTGCTCTGATTTACGATCGAAAAGTTTTTGATATAGATAGCGTTGCCGCAATTCATGTTGAACTTCCAAACGGGAAACCGACCCGTGATATACTTCTAACAGTTTTAATTCATAAAAAAACTAAAGAAAAAGTTTACCTTTTTGTTAATCATTGGCCTTCAAGAATTGGCGGAGAAGAGAAGTCAAATATTAATCGGATTACAGCAGCAAATGTGTTGAAAAACAGCCTATACGCTATCGAGAAGCGCTCACCCGGCTGCAATGTAATAATACTCGGTGATTTCAATGATGAACCCGGAAATGAATCGATAGAGAAAGTTTTAGATGCACAAGATTTTCAGTGCGTAAAACAATCAAAAAGAATCCTCCTTAATCTTGCATACAAAAAATATAAAAGTGGAGAAGGATCATATCTCTATGGCAAAAAATTCAATATGCTCGACCAGATAATCGTTTCATCCTCGTTTTTAGATGGAAAAAGATTTGAATATGAATGCGATTCATTCAGCATTATTAAACCGGAATTTATAGTGTTCCAAGAAGGAAGAAGAAAAGGGGGAACCATTCCAACATACGAAGGAACTAAATATATAGGCGGATACAGCGATCACTTTCCTGTAGGAGCTAAATTTATTTTTAAAGGCAAAAAATGAATTGCAGAAAAATATTTTTATTGTTTGGATCAACCGGAGTTTTGGGAAAAGCCGCGGTAAATTATTTTATAGGTCGAAAGTATGACCATTATTATTTTTTTACACGAAGTGAACTTAATTTTCCGGTTGATGCAAAAAATAAGACGATAATCTTTGTTCCGGATTTGACCAATGAGAAATTTGTAGCTGCGGCTTTCGAAAAGGTTGAATTAGAAAATGACGCACTCTATTTTCTGTTCAGTACTGTTGGCGGTTATATCGGCGGTCAATTAATCTCTTCAACGGAATATGCCGATTTTAAAAAAATGATTGAATTAAATCTCGGCTCCTCATTTCTCATTGCAAAACACTTTGCAAAATTAGTTGGACATTCAAAAGGCGGTTCAATTTGCTTTACAAGTGCTCTCTCAAGTTTCAAACCGGAGGCAAACAAAGCTGCTTATAATATTTCGAAAAATGCTTTGAATTATTTAGTTCAAACACTTGCGCTTGAAGGAGGAAGAATTAATTTAAGAGCCAACGCGGTAGCTCCTTTTGCAATCGATTCAGATGCCAACAGGGAGTGGATTAAAGATATTTCAAAACTTGTAACCCCGGAGGATATTTGCAAGTCTGCGCAATCTTTCTATGAAGACAAGACTGCATCTGGGCAAATAATTGCATTACCAAAACCTCTTTGATAAAATTATTTCATCCTAATTAGTTATTTTGTCCAATATAAAACAAAGAATTAATACCGGAGTAATTATGAGTTTAACAGAAAAGATAAATCTGGACTTAAAAGATGCTATGAAATCGGGTGAAAAAATTCGCCTTGAGACAATCCGTTCTATACGAGCTTTGATTCTAGAATTCGAAAAAAGCGGTACTGGCAAAGAATTAACTGCCGAAGAAGAGATAAGAATGTTATCTACCGCGGCAAAAAAACGAAAGGAATCAATTGAACAATTTAGAAACGGCGGAAGAATTGAATTAGCAGAAAAAGAGGAAGCAGAATTAAAAATCATTGAGGAGTATTTACCGAAACAACTTTCGCTAGATGATATTCTATTAGAGGTAAAAAAGATAGCGCTGGAAGTTGGAGCTAAAACTAAAGAAGATTTTCCGAAGCTAATGCCGGTGGCAGCAAAAGCATTGAAGGGAAAAGCGGACGGAAAAGTTGTGAAAGAAATTGTTGAAAAAGTTTTGAGCACTACTTGAATTATCTAGATTATATTATCATAGTTGTCATTATTATCGGCTTTTTACTTGGCTTCAAGGATGGGTTCGTAAGAAAAATAATTGGTTTAATCGGTCTTATACTCGGTGTTATTCTTGCTTTCCAATTCTCCAATAAAGTCGGGAAATACTTAACAATATTTTTTAATAATGATGAATATCTCTCGAACGTTCTTGCCGGTATTACTATTTTTCTTCTCGTAATCTTAATCGCTTCTTTGATTAAACGTGTGGTTCATCCTTTCGATAAAGTAAACCGGTTCATAAATCAATTTGTAGGAGGTATAATCGGCGCCGTTCAAATTGCATTTTTTCTAAGTGCGGTATTTTTGTTCCTTAATATTTTCAGCTTTCCAAATCTCAATCAAAGAAATAATTCGTTTAGTTATAACTTTGTCTTAGATTTAATCCCAAAGTCAATCGACTTTATCATTGGCAACAATGCGAAAGCCTCTGAATATTTAATAAAGTATATCGAGAAAAAAGATTCCGATCCAAATTCACAAATTGACTCATCCCAGATTAAAAAATGATCACTCAAAAAGTTCTTGAAAAATTAGAATACCAAAAAGTCATTGCCCAGATACTCAAATATTGCATTACAGACAATGGTAAAATTGTTGTTCAAAATATTTTGCCGCTTAATAATCTCGATTTGATTGAGAAGATCGGCAGACAAGTTCACCAAGCCAAAGAGATCTTGATTAAGAATGATTTTCCTCCATTAGAGTATTTACCCGACCTTAATGAAGCCCTTTCGCGGAGTAAGATTGAAGGAACAATACTTAAGATAAGACAAATAATAGATATTCTTAAGCTAGCCGAAACTTCGCGCAAATTATTTCAATTTCTAAAACCGAGAGACGGCAGTTTTTCAATTCTGCATGAACTGGCTCAAAAATTATTTGTCGACAAGGTGTTTGAACATTTTATCGGAAGAGTATTTACAGAGAATGGTGAAGTACGGGACGATGCAAGTACAAAGCTGAAAGAAATAAGAATAGAAATAAGAGAAAGGGAAGCCTCTCTTCGAAAACAAGTACAAAAACTTTTGAAGCAGCTGAGCGAGTCATATCTGGTTCAGGAGGAGTACGTAACTCAACGTGACGGCAGAATTGTTCTGCCTGTTAAATCTGAACACAAACGCCACGTAAGAGGATTTGTTCATTCAGAATCATCTACCGGGCAGACAGTCTATATCGAACCGGAAGAAACATTAGAACTAAACAATGAAATTCTATCCCTCGGTTTTGCCGAGAAACGTGAAATCGAAAAAATTCTAAAAGGATTAACCGAGCGGATTGGTCAGGTAAATGTTGAATTAAAAACTTCTTTGACGGCTATAGCAGAAATTGATTCTATCTTCGCGCGCGCTAAATATTCTATTGAAATAATGGGCTCACATCCGGTGTATGACCAATCTAAACCATTCTCGATGATAGAGGCGCGTCATCCGTTACTTCTCAAAAGGGTTGGGCATTCTAACACGGTTCCAATGGATCTGAAGTTGGAAAACGTTAACGTGGTTTTAATTACCGGACCAAATGCCGGTGGTAAAACGGTTACCTTGAAAACAACCGGATTGCTAATCTGCCTTGCACTTGCGGGCATACCAATTCCGGCGCATCCGGATTCTAATTTTATTTTATTCGAAAAAGTTCTGGTTGATATCGGAGATGCTCAATCGATAGAAGATGATCTAAGTACGTTCAGTTCACATCTAAAAAATATAAAAGAGATTATTGAAGAAGCAGATGATAAAACGCTCGTTGTTCTCGATGAAATAGGAACTGGTACTGATCCGGCAGAGGGCGCTGCAATAGCAACCGGAATGTTAATTACACTACGAGAAAAAGGTGCTAAAGTTCTTGCCACAACGCATCACGGTGGATTAAAAGTTGTAGCTAATCAACTTGATAAATTCCAGAATGCTTCTATGGAATTTGATACAGAACATCTGCTGCCAACATATAAATTTAAACAAGGAATTCCCGGATCGAGTTACGCATTCGAGGTCGCTAACAGAATAGGATTTGACGATCAATTCATTTCTCTTGCTAAAGAGTATTTGGATAGGGACAAAACAAAGATTGAAGATTTTCTAGTCTCTCTTGAAAAAAAATCTCAACATTTAAGAGAACAACTAAATACTTTGGAAAGAGAAAATTCCCGGCTCAAAGGATTAACGAATTTGTATCAGGGCAAAATTGAACAGCTCGAACATCAGAAAAAAGAAATTCTTTCCGGTGCCAAAGAGAAAGCGGATCTATATCTGAGCGAAGTAAACAAGAAAGTTGAAAGCGCCATAAAAAATATTCGTGAGTCTCAAGCAAATAAAGATGTGATTAAAGTAGAGAAGAAAAAAATTGAGGAGATTAAGAAAGAAAGTCAGATTGTTTTCAAAAAAGAGAAAATAATTGCGGAAGAGAAAGTTGAATTGAAAGTTGGCGATTATGTTCGGATTAAGGAGACTGATTCCGTTGGTGTGATAAATTCGATTGACAAGGAGAAAAATAAGGCGGTATTGAGCGTGGGCTCAATAAAGATGAAAACAAAATACTCCGAACTGGTGCCGTCGAAAAAATCAGAAATCGCAAAATCTTCATCAAAATTATTTAGTGTTGATCAGAACGAAATAAGCTACCGTCTGGATCTACGCGGAAAGAGAGCCGATGAAGCCGAATTTGCGATTATTAAATTTTTAGATAGTGCATACATGAGCGGTGTAGACCGGGTAGAAATTTTACACGGAAAAGGTACCGGCGCGCTTAAGCAGCTTGTGCATGGGTTACTTAGGAACAATGGTTTGATAAAAAATTACTATTTTGCAAATATTGAGTATGGGGGTGAAGGTATAACAATCGTTGAATTAAAGTAGGTCTAATGATTAAAAAAATAGTTATCGCAAATCGTGGAGAAATTGCTCACAGAATTATCAAAGCATGTCGTGAGCTGGGAATTATTTCTGTAGCAATTTACTCCGAAGTAGATAAGAATGCTCTTCATGTTCGACGGGCAGATGAAGCATATCTTATCGGTCCTTCTCCCGCAAGTGAATCATATCTTAACAAAGAAAAAATAATTAAGCTGGCAAAAGAGATCGGCGCCGATGCTATTCATCCCGGTTATGGATTTGTATCCGAAAATCCTGAATTCATCAAGATGGTTGAAGAATCGGGAATTATTTTTATCGGACCCTCTTCAAAATCTGTATTGATGATGGGGGAAAAAACATCTGCGCGTAGATTGATGAGGCAGCACAATGTTCCAATCGTTCCGGGAACGACAGAACCAATTCAATCCATAGCCGAAGGGAAAAAAATAGCGGGGGAAATTGGTTATCCTGTTATGCTTAAAGCTGCTGCTGGCGGAGGCGGCAAAGGGATGCGAAAAATCGCTTCTGAAAATGAATTTGAAGAATCATACAACAGAGCAAAAAACGAAGCCCTCAAAGCTTTTTCTAATGATGACGTTTATCTTGAAAAATTTATTGAACATCCTAAGCATATCGAAGTACAAATTCTAGCCGATAAGTTTGGAAATTATCTTCATCTTTTTGAACGTGAATGTTCCGTGCAGAGGCGCCATCAGAAAGTAATTGAAGAAGCCCCTTCAATTGCTGTTGATGAAATAACCCGGCATAAAATTACTCAAGCTGCTATTAAGGCTGCTAAGGCGTGCAATTATTACAACGCAGGCACAATCGAGTTCTTGATGGATAAGAATAAGGATTTTTATTTCCTTGAGATGAATACACGACTGCAGGTTGAACATCCGGTGACGGAAATGATTACCGGGATCGATTTAGTCAAACAGCAGATTAAAATTGCCTCCGGAGAGAAACTAACAATTAAACAAGACAATCTAAGAATTCATGGGCATGCGGTAGAGTGCAGAGTTTATGCAGAGGATGTAGATAATAATTTTGCGCCTTCGATCGGAAAAATAATTCATCACCGTCTTACATCCGGTCCCGGAATTCGAATTGACCGCGGAATAGACATTATGAGTGAAATCCCGATTTATTATGATCCGCTACTCTCTAAAGTGATTGCATGGGGAATAGATAGGGAAGAAGCATTGGCAAGAATGAAACGGGCGCTCGGAGAATATCAAATCAGCGGAGTCATTACAAATATTCCGGTGTTCAATTGGATTCTAAAACAAAAAAAATTTCTTGAAGGAGAATTTGACATCAATTTTCTCGACAACGATTTTTTGCCGTTAGTGCCCGGTAAATGGAAAAACGAGCCGTCAAATGAGTATGAAGAAATAGCGGCGATTTTTGGCGCAATTCTTAAACAGAAAGAATTGGAAACCACACTTTCCGATAATAGTGTTGCCGAAAACAATGCGTGGCGGTCGCAACTTTATGAATGAATTTATTGTCACAATAAATAACCATAAATACATAGTCAAAATTCTCGGTGACGGTAAAGTGCAAGTCGGTGGTAGAGAAGTTAACGCGGAAATATCTAAAATAACCAATAATGCATTTGTAATTAGGACCGGGAATAGTGTTTATGAAATTACCTCCAATAAACTTAGCACGGATAGATTCGGAATTATTATAGACGCCTCCTATTTTGATGCGACAGTCCGAACCCAATTGCAGGAGAGTGCAAACGAATTTCAAAAAAACAAAAGCAAACTGAAACATCACTCAGATGTGAAAGCACCCATGCCCGGTCTTCTACTGAAATTAAAAAAGAATATTGGAGACGAAGTAAGTTTGGGTGAATCGTTATTCATTTTAGAAGCGATGAAAATGGAGAATGAATTACGCTCGCCGGCAAGTGGTATAGTCAAAAAAATATTCTACAAGGAGGGGCAGTCGGTCGAAAAGGATTCTGTAATTCTAACAATAGAATAAGAAATCTTATTTGCTTTTAAGATACAATTAGTTATTTTCTCTGCGATATTTCACTAAACAATAGGAGGTTGTGTGAAGAAAGTCGTTACATTAATAGTTGTTTGTGCTTTACTCGTTAGCAATACTTTTGCTGGCGGTTTTCTCACGGGTACCCAGAATGCTCGGGCAATGGGTATGGGGCATGCATTTGTAGGAATGGCGGCCGATGCATCCGCTATCTATTTTAATCCTGCAGGTTTAACGAATCTAAAAGGAACTAAGTTTTTACTTGGTTCTACGTTCATTATGCCTACAGTAGATTTCACCGGTCCGGCTCCACTAACCACCACCACAACAACCGTTGCAAGAACATTTACTCCGATTAATTTCTACGGAGTTTATGGAATGGACAATGGATTATCTTTTGGTATTGGTGTTTTCAATCCTTATGGTCTTGGATCAGAATGGTCATCGACCTGGGTTGGGAAATCATTAGCCGTAAAAACAGAACTGAGAACCTTTTACATAAATCCAACAATCGCTTACCAGGTAACAGATAATCTCTCAATTGGTGTTGGATTTAATTACATTATCTCAAACGTACAGTTCTATCAAGTAATTGATATTCCAACTATTCCGTTGGCACCGGGTGTAAATCTTCCAGGAGCCAAGAATGTTGGAGTAAATTTAGAAGGAAATGGCGATGCAGCATATACATTTAATGTTGGATTACTCTTCAAACCAACTAAAGACCTCTCGTTAGGTGCTTCCTATCGTCATTCTGCAGAAATTACTTTCAATGGTGATCTAGCATTCACAGGCTTAAATGCAAAACCTACAGGTTTTCCGGTTGGACATTCCGATCTTTTCCCATCAGGTCCAGGCGTAGCAAAATTAACAATGCCTTATGATTTAAGATTTGGCGCCTCTTATAATGCTACAGAAGATTTGACGCTTAACGCAGATCTTCAATTTACAGGCTGGTCCAGTTATAAAGAATTAGCTGCCGATTTTCAAAAAAACACTTCTGCGTGGCCCGATTTAAAATCAATTAAGAATTGGGAAAATACAGTTACTTTTAGACTCGGCGGTGAGTACCGCATGAATGAATTTGCATTCAGAGCTGGATACGTTTATGACGGATCACCAATTCCAACTAAGTATATGGATCCTTCACTTCCCGGTGCTGATCGTAATGAATTTACAGCCGGACTCGGATATCAGATCTCCAAGAACTTGCGTGTTGATGCAGCTTATCAATACATCTCTTTTGAAAATGTCGTTAAAGATTCAGCAATTCCATTTAACGGAACATATAAGAATTCCACCAATCTTTTCGGCATCAATTTAGGATTTAGTTTTTAAGCATGTTTTTAATGTAGTAGTCTTATTGCCCGCTGCCAGAAAATTGGTTAGCGGGTTTTTTATTTTTAATCAAATAGCGGTTTTAAAAATATCAATATTCTCTGCGAACTTTGCGTTTTCTCTGTCCCGCCTTTGGCGGGATTAAATATTTCCATTCGATAATTTTTAGAACTGTCCCAAAGTGATTTCTTCGCTTGTTATCTCAAAGAGATAATTTCCCATAACGTGTAGAATTACTATATTAAGGCAGATATTCAATTCGTTTAATACCAAATTTGAGTTAAATATGAAATCAAGCAATTATTTTATTTTCTCAATTCTAAGTGGGTTTTTATTTTTTGCGTGTTCAACTTCACAGCAAACAATGGTAGATGAAAAACAAAAAGAGCCGGAAATTTATGTCTTTGATGATGTTAATAAAACTGATTCAATTAAAACTGAAACTCCAACAAAATCCGATTCTAAAACTGAACAGCCGAAAGTAATAGAAAAAGCTGTACCCGAAATAAAAGGAACACCTGCTCCCACTCTTAAAAAATTTATAGTTCAAGTTGGAGTATTTACTTCTATGGATCGTGCTCGGTCTTTTGTGAAGGAAAATCAGTCCAAGATTGCCTACTTATTAAATGTTTCGATACGTGAGGCAGATAAGCTTTTCGTTGTGCGTTTGCATCCGTTCGATTCAAGAGAAGATGCCGAAAAAGTCAGAAATAATATTTGGCAGATCCCCGAATTCAAAGACGCATTTATCATTAATCCCGATTAAAAAATGACCGCAGTGGTAGAAAATATTTGGTTTTAATATTCGGGTTGACATATGTGTTCAGCGTAGTTGGTATAATGAACTTCGCCGTTAAAAAAGGATTTTCTCAGGGTCTCTCAAGAAAAATTGTACACATCGCAGCCGGTTTCTGATTAATCTTCCGACCCTTATATGATGCTGGTTATTGGAACTAAATAGTTAAATATTATTCCGGCGCTTCTCAGGGCAGTCCTTCTACTTCTAAAAGGGTTTATCGCAAGAACCGATGAACAGGCAGTTAAAACTATGACTCGAACCGGAGACTGGCGCGAGTTGTTGCGCGGGCATCTTTACTTTGGTGATGAATGTAATGGGAACAGTATTTATCTGCTCAAATGGTGCTATCTAAGCGTTTGTAGAAGACTGCCAATTATGTATTTGTAATTTCAATGAATAATGATAAATTTAGAGTGGAAAACAACTCAAACAAACAAAGGTGGTTAACTTGGCATTTTCACTAAACAAAGTTATGCTGATCGGTAATCTTGGAAATGACGCGGAGACTCGCTTCACCACAAATAATTTGTCCGTCACATCTTTCTCTATTGCTACCTCTAACAGCTATAAAGGTAAAGACGGTAATTGGGTGAATGAAACAACATGGCATAATGTAGTTTCTTTTAACATTCCGGATTTCTACAAAGACGCTCTCAAAAAAGGGAAGAAGTTTTATGTAGAAGGACGCATACAAAAAAGAGATTACACAGATAAGGAAGGAGTCAAAAGATATGTTACAGAGGTAATTTCGGAGAAACTCATTCCGCTCGAAGGCAGAGAAGGCACCAGTGAAGGATATAGTAACAACGAAAGGGCGGGAAGTTTCTCGGCTCCCGAACCCGATACAGCAGCCAATAGTCAAGATGACGATCTTCCGTTTTAATCCGAATGTTGAACAAGTTAGGATAAATTATTAGTTGGACTATAGCCTATTTTCAAAATTTCTACTCTTACTAATCTGTTTACTGTTTTCAGCTTTTTTCGCCGGCTCCGAAGTAGCTCTGTTTTCTTTCGATAAAAAGAAAATACGTGAGTTCAAAAAAGCACATAGAATAAGCGGATTATATATTCAGCTGCTTTTAGAAAATCCTAAAAGACTGCTTGTAACAATCCTTCTGGCAAACACAGTCGTAAATGTGGCGGCATCAATAGTATCTGTCGTGATTGCTTTTCAGATCGCAAAGAACTTCAACATTTCAGAGGAAATTGTTCTAGTTGTTCAAATCGCTCTGGTTACAATTTTGATTCTTCTCTTTTGCGAGACTACCCCTAAACTTTGGGCTCAAAAATATCCTGCGCTCGTAGCGAGATTTGCTGCAATACCATTGTACTGGATCAGTATCATACTCTATCCAATCTCCAAAATATTGACAGATCTTCTAAAATTTTTGAGTTCAAAAATTACCTTCGACAAATCGAAATCCGTACTTCAAGGAGGGGATATTACTGACCTTGCTGATTTTAGTATCGAAAAAGGAACAATCGAAGAGGGAGAGCATGAACTGATTCACGGAATAGTTTCATTCAAGACTGTTACCGCGCGCGAGATTATGACACCGCGAGTTGATATAACTTCGGTGTCGGTGGACAATACATTTGATGAACTGATGAATATAATTAACGAATCCGGACATAGCAGAATTCCACTCTACGAAAACAGTCTGGATAAAATCATTGGGATTATCTACGCAAAAGATCTTCTCCCATTCCTTAAAAACTCGGAATCAAGAAAAACACTCTCGTTAAGGAGTATAGCACGAGAGGCTTTGTTCGTACCGGGTACAAAACTAATCAACCAATTATTGCATGAGTTTCAAGATAAAAATATGCATTTAGGAATTGTGGTTGATGAGTATGGCGGTACCGCCGGTTTAATTTCTCTGGAAGATATACTAGAGGAAATTGTAGGTGAAATTCGCGATGAATACGATAAAGAAGAGATAGAAATTTCAAAACTGAGTGAGACAAGTTATATAATTCTCGGAAAAGTCTCGATTGATGAATTGAACGAGTTGCTTGATCATGATTATTCATCCGAGAATGATGACTATGATACCGTCGGCGGATTTATATTTAATCAAGCCGGAAGTATTCCTCAACAAGGTTTTCATTTCACACACAACAACTATAAATTTACTGTTAAAGAAGTAGTTAACAAACGAATCAATAAAGTGCTTGTAGAAAAAATATCCGGCTAAGATTATAAATGAAGAAAGGCTGTTTCTTAACTTCGGTTGTTCTTTTTACGCTCATAGTTGGTATAATAGTTTATATTGTGAAGTATAAAAAAGAATTTTTGAAAGAGTTTTCGAAGGGTAAAATTATGGATTTGGTGGTTTCCGAATTTGATAAGAAACTTGCTGAAGTCCGGGAATCGAACTATAAAGACTCTCTGCGAAGTGAAATTCACAATTTCTTTAAACGAAATGAGCATGTCCCTTTCGATTCTGCTATGAAACGGGTACAAAATGTTATAGATGAAGCAAGGCATATTTCTCACGACGGAAAAATAGATTCCCTCGATTTTAACAATTTTAAAAAATATATCTCACGCTATGAAAGATCAGAGAAAAACTGAAATTAAAGTTGGAGTAACGGTTCTTTTCGGAATACTCATATTTCTTTGGGTTTTGGGATGGGCAAAAAACTGGACCTTAAACGCTGATAGAAAGGTAGTTCAGGTAGTGTTTCTTTCGGTTTCAGGACTTGAAGTTGGTGATCCCGTTACTATCAACGGTGTCAGAGAGGGTTATGTGGATGAAATTAAAATTCAGGGAAATAAGGTTAATACTTTGTTGAGTTTACCATCAGAAGTTAATTTAAAAGAGGATGCTAAATTTTCTGTAATGATGTTAGATCTCATGGGTGGGAAAAAAGTGGAAATCAATCCGGGGAATTCCACTAGGGAGTTAGATATTTCTCGCCCGCATCAAGGTATTTTTGATGGAGATATTGCTACCGCCATGGCAATGCTTGGCACAGTTCAGAACGATCTTGTTGATGTAATCAAAGAAGTAAAAATATCTCTTACTACTCTTAATAGAACGTTGACTGATAAAGAATTTAACTCCGGCATTAAAAGATCAGTTTCAAATCTTACAACTCTCACTGAAAATCTTAACAAATTGGTTCTCAATAATAAAGAGGAAATTAATAAGCTTCTGAAATCAGGTGTTGAGTTGACCAAAAATGCAAATGATTTTTTAAAGACGAACCGCGATTCAATCTCCGTGACAATATCTTCAATCAATTCTGTTCTTCAAGTTTCGAAAGAACTGTTGGTGAAAGTAAATGATTTTATGAATAAGACGGACAAAGGGCAAAATAATCTTGGAATAATGCTGAACGATTCCGATCTGATGAAAGATCTCAAAACAACAATTCAGCAAACTAAAGAGTTAACAAAAATTCTTGTTGAACAATTGAAATCAAAGGGTGTCGAGGTAAATGCTCACATTTTCTAAGTGTAAACTTCCTTTATTTTTGCTTCTGATTTTTTCCACTGCTACTTACGCGGTGTACGACAGACCGGTACACTCCAAACACGGCATGGTTGTTACAGCAAGCAATCTAGCTACTGATGTAGGCGTTTCAATTCTGAAGAGAGGAGGCAACGCAGTTGACGCATCGGTTGCGGTTGGATTCGCTCTCGCGGTAACATTTCCGAGTGCCGGTAATATAGGCGGCGGTGGTTTTATGGTTTTACATCTCGCAAATGGAAAGAATACAAGTATAGATTTCCGCGAGATTGCACCGCAAGCCGCTCACGAAAAAATGTTTCTAGATAGTCTCGGCAATTTTATTCCGGCTTTAAGCAAGACTGGATGGAAATCTGCCGGTGTACCGGGCACAGTAGCGGGTCTTCTATATGCTCTAAAAAAATACGGGTCAATGAAACTGGCTGATCTCATGCAACCAGCGATTGACCTAGCCGAAAATGGATTTGTCCTAAGCGCCAAGATGGTTGAATCTCTAAATTATTATTACAAAGATTTTTTAAATATCGAATCCACCAAAAAGATTTTAACCCACCATGGCAGAAAATTTGCGGACGGTGATACTCTGATACAGAGAGAGTTGGCAAATACACTTAGACTTATTCGCGATAAAGGGGAAGATGTATTTTATAAAGGCGAGATAGCAAAAAAGTTTGTTGAAGAATCCAAAAAACATGACGGCTTATTCTCGTTAAAAGATTTTGAAGTATATAAAGTTATAGAACGTATCCCTGTCGAAGGAATTTACAGGGGATATAAAATTATCTCAATGCCTCCTCCATCCTCGGGAGGAATTTGTTTGATCGAAGCTCTAAATGTGTTGGAAAATTTTTCATTTGCTAAGGAGAGTTTTAATAGTGCCGAATATATTAATACTCTTGTTGAGGTAATGAAACGTATTTATGCTGATAGGGCTGAGCATATCGGTGACCCGGATTTTTATGATGTGCCGGTTGGTTTTCTTTTATCGAAGCAGCGTACTGAAGAGATAAAAAAAGAAATTGCTGATACTGTAACTCCGTCTTACAAAATTGGTGCGGCAAGAATTCCTCAGCAACCTGAGAAGGAAGAGACAACTCATTTTTCCATAGCCGATGAGTATGGAAATGCCGTTAGTACAACATATACTCTCAACGGTTCGTACGGCAACAAAATAATCGTTGATGGACTTGGTTTTCTCTTAAATAATGAGATGGACGATTTTAGCGCAAAGCCGGAAGTTCCTAATCAATTTGGATTGACCGGAAGTAAAGCTAATTCTATTCAGCCAAAGAAGAGAATGTTGAGTTCTATGACGCCAACGATTGTATTAAATAATCATAAACCGTTCATGGTAATTGGATCTCCGGGCGGATCAACTATTATTACTTCTGTGCTTCAATCGATATTAAATGTAATTGATTTCCGTATGAATATTTTTGATGCGATTTCCGCTCCAAAGATACATCATCAATGGTTACCGGATCAGATAGATTATGAAAGTTCTACTTTACCTGAGGAATTAAAAAATAAATTGATGGCGCTCGGTTACAAATTGAATGAAGTAAAATCGCTCGGACTGCTCGAAGGAATAGTGATTGATTCCGATACTCTAACATTTGAAGGAGCTACCGATCCAAGAGGGTATGGTAAGGCGGCGGGATGGTAATATGGTTATAGGAATCGGAATTGATATAATAGAAATTGAACGAATTAAAAAAAGTATTGACGAATTTGGTGATGCCTTCTTAAAAAAAATATATACTCAAACAGAAATCTGTTATTCACTAACAAGACCCAACAAATTTCAACATCTGGCAGCCAGATTCGCAGCTAAAGAGGCGATCTACAAAGCACTCTCTAACGATACCGATACAGTGTACAGTTGGCAAGATGTTGAAATTTACAATGAGGTGAACGGATTACCAAAAGTAAAATTTTATGGTCAGTTAAAAGATTATTTGAACGATGGCAAGCAATTAAAAATTTCTATGAGTCATTCCGAAAACTACGTTACCTGTGTCGCAATTCTTTCAAATGTTAGTTCATAGTGATAAACCATTTATTTTATTATCCAGAGTAAATAAGTTATGAGTAACTGAAGTTACGCAAGACAGTCATTCTGGACGAAGTGTCCGAAGGACTCCTTTGGAGAAGAATCTTGAATTTCAATTTCAAGCTTTTTTAGATGTTTCGCTCCTCTCAATATGACAAAAGGTCAATTCTGCGTAACTTCAGTTAGTAAAATATGCTGGATGAGGAAAAAATGGAGTTGAATTTTAGTCTAGATAAAATATTAGACCTTCCAACCAAAACATTTCACAAAGCAATTTATAAACAAGTAATCCTATTAAATGAATTTGCTGTTGATGATTTTCAAAAAAGAGTGCGAAAGAGTGAATAAGCTTGGATTGTTATTGCAGAGATTACCCTGCGGGTCGTCTCTGTATAAAAAAACTAAACTATTTCTATATATTTGCTGTTAGAAAATGTTATATAGAGAAAGTTAAGCTAAGGATTTAACAATGTGCACCATTAAACAGAATTCCAGTGTAATCGAACGGGAAGACAAGCACTACGTTGCTTTAGATCTCTGTGTATTAAAAAACTACTGAAAACAATAGAGTACAAATATCAACAAAAGAGGGAAACGAGCCATGCCGATTAAGCCGAGTGAAAAAGAAGAAGAATACTTTGTGAGACTTGAACTTGAAAGAAGGAAAAAGGTCGAGGATGAGAAATTTAGGAGGGTTGCAGAGGAGGAAAAAAAACATCTTAAGGAACTCCACTACATGCGTTGCCCAAAGTGTGGGATGGAAATTAGCGAGATAGATTACAAAAATATCAAAATCGACAAATGTTTCAGTTGTGATGGGATATGGTTAGATGCCGGAGAATTCGAATCCATTGCAAAACTCGAAAAAGGAGCAATGGACAAATTGTTCGGTATCTTTAAGAAATAATTCAAATAGCGGATACTCTAAAGGTTGCCGCCCGCATTCATATAGTTTTTGATTGAGATGGATAATTCCTTTAGAGCGGAACTATAACTCATCAGAGATTTCCACAGATCAAAACTATTTCTTTATATTAGTTATTATTTTGCTGTATGATCGAAATATAACATGTTGGAAAATGTTATATATATGTACATTGTAACTGTACAACAAAGAAAGGATGTAAAATGTCAATAAGTTTAACATATACTCAAGCGCGCGCCAATCTTGCAAAACTATTAGACGAAGTTTCATTTAACAAAGAAGTCGTAATTATTAATCGTAAGAATGCTGAGAATGTTGCATTAGTTTCAGAAAGTGAGTTGTCTAGCATTCTTGAGACTGCTCGTCTACTTCGTTCACCTAAAAACGCACAAAGATTATTTGAAAGTCCAAGAGGATAACGAAACCACACAAACACTCGAGGGACTTAAACGGGAATTCGGTCTTGAAAAGTAAAATTCCTAAGGAACGTCTAAGTATTTTTCACTCTGAATTTAGAGAGACCTAGCTTATTGGGTAAAAAATGATCGTAAAGTTGCTTTGAGAATATTAGATATTGTTAAAGCAATATTACGAAATCCTTTTGAAGGAATTGGTAAACCAGAACCGCTTCGTTATTTGGGAAGTAGTGTATGGTCAAGAAGAATTACGCAAGAGCATCGTATTGTTTGTATTCTCTGTGATCATAAAATAGACTTAATCCAGTGCAAATATCATTATTAAAGGCAATATATACCGCTGCTCAACACGGACAGCCCCGCAAAGCGGGGTAAACTGTTTTTCAAAGCGGCTTTGTTCTAATTATTTAGGTTAGTTTTCAAAATCAAATTGCTTGTTTACGTTTATTCTGTTTAATAAATTTTTCTAAAATAAAATCGTAGTTGCTGTTAATCAGCATTCTTGTTCTGGGCTGCCGGTTAGCGGCAACGCCGTTATAAGAATGAATACATTTTACTTGAAAGGGCATCATTGAACGAAAAGAGAGTTATAATGGCAATGAGCGGAGGAGTTGATTCATCCGTAGCTGCTGTATTGCTGCAGAAGCAAGGGTACGAAGTAATAGGTGTGACGATGAAAACATGGGGTTTCATGGAAGTAGGCGGGGCGCCTAAACATGAATCGGGTTGTTGTTCACTTGATGCTATTTTTGATGCGAAGAATGTCGCAAATTCGTTTGGTATACCACATTATACCGTTGACTTCACAAAAGCATTTGAAAAAGCCGTTATCGATAATTTTGTTGATGAGTACATCAATGGTAGAACTCCTAACCCATGTGTTGTATGCAATCGCAAGATTAAATGGGAGGAGCTGCTTAAAAAAGCTGACACGCTCGATGCACAATTTGTTGCCACCGGTCATTATGCTCTCGTGGAGCATAATTCTATTCTGAATCGCTATTCGTTAAAAAATTCTTTCGATCAAAGAAAAGATCAATCATATGCCTTATGGGGATTAACACAAGAAAGTTTGAGTAGAACTCTCTTTCCTGTAGGTGGATATACAAAAGATGAGGTTCGCAAGCTTGCTCTTGATTTAGGATTAAAAACAGCTAACAAACCGGATAGCCAGGAAATTTGTTTTGTAGCGGATGATAATTACGAAAGGTTCTTAAGGGAAAGAGCTCCGGAAGTGGTTGAAAAAATTCAAGGAGGAGATCTGGTATATCATGGTTCGAAAGTGGGGCAGCACCGCGGTATTCCGTTTTATACCGTTGGGCAGCGAAAGGGACTGGGTGTTACACTTGGGAAAGCTGTTTATGTAAAAAGTATTGATCAAAAAAATAATGTTGTTGAAATTGGAGACAAAGAAGAGTTGCTTGAAAACATCTGCGTTGCAAATGAGATCAACTATGTTAGTAAATCTTTGTTGAAAATAGGGGAAATCATATTTGGAAAGATCCGCTATAATGATAAAGCATCCGCGGCAGAAGTGATTGAGGCAAATGAAAATCTCATAAAGATTAGATTTAGCGAACCCAAGAACGCCATTACACCAGGTCAGTCTCTTGTCTTATATGATGAACAGGGTTACGTCCTCGCCGGCGGCATAATTCAGAAATAAAAGAATTGGACTTTCATCATTGTAACCAATTTGCGATATTTGCGCGGGTAAAAGAATGAATTAATACACCAATTTCGATAATAGTGGAAACACTTACGGAGGCAAGTCTTCGAACAGAAATTTGGAACAAATGGGTCACTAAACGCAAGAGTACTACTTCTTAATCAGAGTTACGAACCCCTCACAATCTGCAACGTAAAAAAAGCGGTTATACTTATTATTCTTGGAAAAGCAGAACTTGTTGTTAACAACGATCGAAAAGAGATTCATTCGGTATCGAGATCATTCCCCTGGCCGAGTGTAGTTCGCCTCAATGATTACATAAAAGTTCCTTATAAGAAAATTATTCTTACAAGGAGAAATATTTTAAAAAGAGACGGACATAAGTGCGGATATTGCGGGCGTGCAGATTTACCCTTAACGATTGATCATGTAATTCCAAAATCGAAGGGGGGAGATGACTGCTGGGAAAATCTAGTGGCTGCTTGTCTTCCTTGTAATAATCGCAAAGGAAATAGAAGCCCTGAAGAATCAAAACTGAAATTGAAGATCAAACCTTATGCACCCAGTCATATTATGTTCATCAAAAATAGCGCTGGTCGTTTAGATGAGAGTTGGAAACAGTATTTATTCCAATCGTAATCTCAATTAATTTTTCATTATTTTTGCACATCGTAATTAGTACTCAATAAAATTCTAGGACTATGGTTAAGAAAAGAATACTCAGCGGTATGCGTCCTACAGGTAAATTGCATTTAGGCAATTACGTTGGCGCTCTCGAAAATTGGATCAAGTTACAAGACGAGTATCAGAATTATCACCTTGTAGCGGATTACCATGTATTGACAACAGATTTGTCAACTGAGGAGGTTTATTCTAACACAATTGAAATGGTAATAGACTGGTTAGCCGCTGGGTTGGACCCGGAAAAATCTCCCATATTCCGCCAATCTCAAATAAAAGAGCATACAGAACTTTTCTTAATTTTTTCGATGCTGATTACGAAGGCGCGTTTAGAGCGTAATCCTACATTAAAAGAGCAGGTGAGAGATCTGAATATCGAAAATATGATTTATGGGCATCTCGGTTATCCAGTTTTGCAAGCTGCCGATATTTTGTTGTATAAGGGAGAAGTTGTTCCCGTAGGTGAAGATCAGCTGCCTCATATCGAAATTACAAGGGAGATTGCTAGGAAATTTAATACTCTGTATTCTCCAGATGATCCGGTATTTCCCGAACCTCAAGGTAAAATTACTAATTTTGCCCGGTTGCCCGGGCTTGACGGACAGCGAATGAGTAAATCCGTCGGCAATACAATTCTTCTTGCGGATGAACCTGATATAGTCACACAAAAACTGCGTAAAGCAGTTACAGATCCTCAGAAATTAAGAAAAAATGATCCCGGCAGACCCGAAGTCTGTCTTATCTTTACTTATCATAAAAAATTTACTCCGAATGAAATACCTGAAATTGAGACAAATTGCAGAAGCGGTGCTCTTGGATGTGTGGATTGTAAAATGAATTGCGCGTCTAAAATTAACTTAATACTTGCCCCTATCCTTGAAAAGAGAAAAACTTTCTCGGATGATTTGGATAGAGTGAAAGAAATTTTACACGATGGTGAAGAAAAGGCGCATATCGTTGCTAAAGAAACGATGGACCAGGTTCATCAAAAAATGTTAATGGGTTGATGTGTATAAGATAAGACTACATGAATTCGAAGGACCACTCGATCTTCTACTTTTTTTCTTAAAAAGAGATGAACTGGATATTTACGATATTCCAATCTCCAAAATCACTAAAGAATTTATGGATTATCTGCACCTTCTTGAAAAGTTAGATCTTGAGGTTGCCGGAGATTTTATCTTGATGGCTGCAACTCTTATGCAGATAAAAGTAAAGATGTTGCTTCCAAAAGAAATTGATGAAAAAGGAGAAGAGATAGATCCACGGGCAGGTCTTGTAAAAGCTCTTATCGAATATAAGAGATATAAAGAGATGTCTGAAGAGATGAGTTTTATGGAATCGAGCATGCGGAAACATAATTACCGCGTGAATTTTGACGAGGATTCCAAACAAGCTCCGAATGATTACGAAGTGCTGTTAAAAAACATTACCATTTATGATCTCATTAAAGCATTTAAAAATGCTCTGTTGGATCGTCCTGCCGAGCCGGTGCATCAAATTAAAAAATGGAATGTATCAATCGATGATCAAATAAATTTTATTAATAGTAAAATCAAAGATAATAAGAGCGTTAGTTTTCTTGATCTGATGATTGAGATGCGCGAGAAGATCCGGATAGTTGTTACATTTATTGCCATGCTTGAAATGGTGAAAGCCGGGACAATCGGATTAAGAGAGTCAATAAATCTAAACGACTTTATAATCTATGGAATAGCAAATGGATAATATTTATAATTCAGTGATCGAGGCTTTAATTTTTGCTTCGGACGATCCCATCGCACCGGCAGAGATCATTACAGCTATAAAAGCCCTCGATGGTTTGGATACCGAGATAACGGATGATGAAGTTGAGAATGCCGTTAATGAATTGAACGTTAAATATGAACAGAATGGACATGCGTTTACAATTTTGAAGATAGCCCATGGATTCATTCACGCCACAAAACATGACCACGCAAAATATGTTGGTTACCTTTCTTCCGAAAAAACAAGAAGACGGTTGAGCCAGGCGGCACTTGAAACATTGGCTATTATTGCTTACAAACAACCGATTACCAAACCGGAACTTGAGTCAATACGCGGTGTAAATTCCGATTATACATTGAACACGTTGCTCGAAAAAAATCTTATTACTATTAGCGGTCGGGCTGAAACTGTTGGGCGTCCGTTGCTATATGTTACCACCGATGAGTTTTTAAAATACTTTGGGTTGCGTGTCATCGGAGATCTTCCAAAACCGCGAGAGATTGAAGAGATAATGAAGGATGAAGATTTTCTTGAACAGAAGCGACGAATAATGATGAGCGGTATAGAAGAGAAAGCCGAGGAAGAAGAGATACAATCTGAGCATGAACTAATTAATGAATTAGAACCTGAAGATGAGATAGAAAATGAAAACACGGTTGAATAGATATCTCTCCGAGTGCGGTATTGCTTCCCGTAGAAAATCTGAAGAGTTCATAAGGGACGGCAGAATTGATATCAACGGAAAAACAGTTATCGATCTTGCTTTTACTGTTGACCCGGAAAAAGATATTATTCAACTGGACGGCGAAAGAATTAAACCAGAGAAAAAAGTTTATTTCTTGCTCAATAAACCGAAAGGATATATTACATCCACCGATGATGAAAAAGGAAGAAAAACTGTTCTTGATTTGATTGAAACAAAACAGAAAATATTTCCTGTTGGCAGATTGGATTACGATACCACAGGAGTTTTGCTTTTAACCAATGACGGTGATTTTACAAATTACTTAACACATCCGGCAAATAAAATACCGCGTGAATATAAAGTTGAACTTCACAAAGATCTTGAGGAGGAAGACCGTCTGAAATTAATAAAAGGCATCTTACTCGATAAGAGAAAAAGCCGTTTCATCGAAGTGAAATATACAGGCAAAGGTGTGCGCGATAAAGTACTTGTGACTGCAATCGAGGGAAGAAATCATTTTGTGAAGAATATGTTTGCAGCGTTAGGATATTTTGTTGACCGTTTAGAGAGAACCAATTATGGCGGCTTTGAAGTCAAAGGAATTCCTATCGGCAGCTATAGAATGCTATCATATCGAGAGATAGAGAAATTATATGAAACATACGGTAAATAATCTATTTCTTATTCTTCTGGTATTCGCGTCATTTTCTTTCGCGCAGCAAAAAGATACTTTAAGCGAAAAGAAGAGCACAGCAAATTTCAATCCGCTCTTCGAACTTCGCGATCAACTTGATGATTATTTCAACGATCCAAATTTCAGCAATGCAATTTGGGGAGTGTTAGTAAAATCATTAAAAACCGGTGAAATAATTTACAAGAGAAATGCCGACAAATTATTTATACCCGCATCGAACATGAAATTATTTACCGGTGCAGCTGCGCTTCTGCTGCTAGGACCGGATTTTGTTTATGATACAAACTTTTATGTGAACGGCGATCTTGAAAAAGGAGTATTGAAAGGGGATCTAATAATTCAAGGCTCCGGTGATCCAACAATTTCAAACAGATTTTATGAGGGCAATAAAACCAAACTTTTTGAAGATTGGGCGGATACTCTTAAAGCAAAGGGAATTTGGGTAATCAAAGGAAATATCTACGGTGATGATTCTTCCTTTGATAATGTAGGACTGGGTAAAGGATGGGCACTGGATTATGAGTCAAGCTGGTTTGCGGCTCCTTCCGGGGCTTTATGTTTTAATGACAACACCGTCGAAATTAAAATTGAACCGAACGAAGTAAATTTTCCTGCAAGAGTTAGTTCAATACCTTACACCAAATATACCTCGTTAGTTTCTAAAGTTATTACTTCGGAGGAGAATACTGAGTCGTCAGTATCTGTAGTGAGACAGAGGGGAACAAATCTTATACTTGTCACAGGGATGATCGCTAAAGATTCTAAACCGATTATAGAACATGTTTCTATATCTGACCCGACAATGTTTTTTCTAACGGTACTTAAAGAAGTCTTTGAGCGGAAGGGAATTGTTATTCAAGGTCGCATCGGAAATATGAACAGCGCAGAAAATAATTTTCTTCCGGATGATATAACACCTCTCTACACACACAGATCTGTTCAATTAAAAAAAATTATAAAAGAGTTGAATAAGAACAGTAACAATTTTTACGCGGAACAATTACTGAAAACAATTGGATTAGAAATATTCAATTATGGAACCGCCGAGAACGGTGTTAAAGCGTGCAAAGAAATATTCAACTCGATGGGCATTAATCACGAGAATATGGTAATGGCTGATGGCTCCGGATTATCGCGGCTTGATCTGGTTACACCAAAACAAATTGTAAATCTTTTATCTTTCATGTATAAGAATGATGAATTCTCGAAGTTTTATGAATCATTGCCAATTGCGGGTATTGACGGAACGTTGATCAGCCGGATGAAGAAAACCGCAGCAGAAAATAATGTTCGCGCAAAAGCAGGTTACAATAATAATGTCTCTTCATTGTCAGGTTACCTTAAAACTCTCGCCAGCGAGCAGTTGGTATTCTCTATTATTGTAAATAATTACTTAACAACACCGGCTCTTGCTAATTATATCCAGGATAATGTTTGCAATCGTCTTATTAATTTTATTAGAAATTAACCGTCTCTTAAAGAGATAAATTTGGAGGAATTTTGGGAAACTCAAATCAGACCCAGCCAGTAGAGGGCGGGCATGAACAAGACTTAAATTTACTAATGCAACATCGTCATGCTGAGCTGAATGAACTAATAGCTAAAGGAATTCAACCCTTCGCATATAATTTCGATATTGATAATTACTCCAAGACTATAAAGAATAATTTCGAGCAATTTGAAAATAAAGATGTAAAGATTGCCGGAAGAATAATGGCTATTAGAAGAATGGGTAAAGCAAGTTTTGCCCATATTCAGGATAATGAAGGAAGGATTCAGATCTATTTGAAGAAAGATGATATAGGTGACAATTACGATCTCTTCAAACTACTCGATATTGGCGATATAGTTGGAGTGGAAGGATTTGTATTCAAGACCAAAACCGGTGAAATTTCGGTTCATGGAAAATCACTGACTGTTCTTTCAAAATCTATGCGTCCGATTCCAATTCCAAAAGAGTCTCTTGATGAACTGGGTAACAAAGTGATTCATGATCAGTTTGCTGACAAAGAATTGCGATACCGTCAACGCTATTTAGATCTAATCTTAAATTCTGATGTCAAAGAAGTTTTCAGAACAAGATCGAAAGTTGTTACGGAGATTCGAAAATATTTAGATGATAACGGATTATTGGAAGTTGAAACTCCAATTCTTCAACCTCTTTATGGCGGTGCAACCGCACGTCCTTTTGTAACGCATCACAACGCATTGGATATTGATCTTTATTTAAGAATCGCAGACGAACTTTATCTCAAACGTTTGATAGTTGGAGGCTTCGATGGTGTATATGAAATTTCAAAGGATTTCCGGAATGAAGGAATGGATAAAACACATAATCCGGAATTCACAATGCTCGAATTGTATGTAGCCTATAAAGATTATTTCTGGATGATGGATTTTTTTGAGAATATGGTTGCCAATCTCTGTAAAAACGTTTTTGGGAAAACCGAATTCGAAATTGAAGGAACAAAAATTAATTTCAATCCGCCGTGGAAGAGAATCTCTATGGTAGATGAGTTAAAAAATATAGTTGGAATTGATGTGCTTGCAGCATCAAACCAGGAGTTGATAAAAATCCTGAAAACCAAAAATGTTGAAATGGAAGGGGGAGAGAGCAAAGGAAAATTGATCGACCTTCTGTTCGAAGTGACTGTTCAGGGTGATCTAATACAGCCAACATTTGTAACAGATTATCCCGTAGAATTATCGCCCCTTGCAAAGAAGCACAGAATTAGAGAGGGTCTAGTTGAACGCTTTGAAGGATTTGTTCTTGGAAGAGAAATTTGTAACGCCTTTAGTGAATTGAACGATCCGATTGATCAGCGCAGCCGTTTCGAAGATCAAGCAAAAATGAAAGAAGAAGGAGATGAAGAGGCTCATCAAATTGATGAAGATTTTGTTAGAGCATTAGAATATGGCATGCCGCCAACTGCCGGTTTGGGTGTCGGCATTGACAGATTGATTATGTTATTCACTAATCAGCCTTCTATTCGAGATGTAATTCTGTTTCCACAAATGCGTCCTCAAAAATTAGGACAGTAATGAAAAACTTTTTGAAAAATCTTCCGTATCTAATGCTCGTTTTGATCATAGGAGTTTATCTGGGTATTCAACTGGATAACTATTTATCCTACTCCGGTAACAAAGAACAAGTTGATAAATTCAGCGAAGTGCTTAACTATACCGAGAGTTTTTATGTTGACCCGGTCAACTCGGACAGGTTAGTGGAGAGCGCAATTAAGGGAATGTTCGGTGAACTTGATCCTCATACGGTTTATATCTCTAGAGAAGAACAAACAATTGAAGAAGAAACATTCCGCGGTAACTTTGATGGAATTGGAGTTGAGTTTCAAATTGTAAATGATACTATTACTGTGGTATCCCCAATTTCCGGCGGACCAAGTGAAGCAGTTGGTATTATGTCCGGTGATAGAATTATCAAGATCGATGGAAAAAGTTGTATCGGCTGGAAAAATCAAGATGTAATAAAAAAGTTGCGCGGGAAAAAAGGTGTAGGCGTAGAGCTAACCATTTTTCGTCCAACTTCAAAATTAACGGGTAACTATAAAGTTATTCGCGACAAAATTAATTTATTCTCTGTTGACGCATCATTCATGACGGATGATGTAACCGGATACATTAACCTAACACGATTCTCCGAAACAACTACCTCCGAAATGGTGAAAGCTCTTCAAGATCTTTCTTCACGAGGAATGAAGAAATTAGTTCTAGATCTGCGAAACAATCCCGGCGGGTACGAAGTTCAAGCGGCTAATGTTGCCGATCTATTTCTGGATGACAATAAATTGATCGTATCTAACAAAGGCAGATTTAATAAATTCGACGAAGAATTCCGCGCGGATAAAGCTTATCCATTCGAAAAGATTCCGCTGATAATACTAGTTAACCGGGGTTCAGCCTCTGCAAGTGAAATTGTATCCGGCGCAATTCAGGATTGGGATAGAGGTTTAATAGTTGGAGAGACAACTTTTGGTAAAGGATTAGTTCAAAGACCTATCCAGCTTCAGGATGGATCTGCGGTTAGAATTACTATCGCAAAATATTACACTCCTTCCGGAAGACCAATACAAAGAGACTATAAAGACAAGACTAATTATTATAGAGAAGTGATGGCGCGGCAGGAAATAGACGGTGATAACGTTGAACATAAAACCGAACAGGATTCTACAAAAACTAAATTTAAGACTAAGAAAGGTCGGATTGTATATGGCGGCGGTGGAATAACCCCCGACTATATTATTGAAGCGAGTTTAATTTCTGGTTATTCTGTAGAATTGAGAAGGAATAATGTTTACTATCAATTTGTTAGGAATTATCTGGATAAGAATGGGAATCTGCTTCGGGGAAAATATCGAGATAATCTCGAAAAATTTGTTGAAGAATTTCAATTTAGAGATGAGCAGTTGCATGAATTTATAAAATTTGCGGAATTTCTAAAAGTGAAATACGATGCAAAGGGATTCTTGACGGATAAAGAATTAATTCGTGTCAGCCTTAAGGCGTTTGTTGCACGAGATATTTTCAAAAACAGCGGATGGTATTTAACATTATTGAAATATGACCGACAATATAAAAAAGCCATCTCTCTTTTCGGAGAAGCTGAGAAACTTAACGGACTTTCAAAATAAGCTACACTATTTATTTAGTGTGTGGATAGATTCAAATAAAAAAATAATGATGAATAAAGAGACAAAACTTTTTCCATATAAAAATTTGTTCCCAAGACTTGATAATTCAGTCTTTCTCGCATCTGGGTCAAAAATTATTGGAGATGTTGTTATCGGTGAAAAATCATCTGTCTGGTATAATTGTGTGCTTCGGGGCGATGTTAATTATATTAAAATTGGCTCGATGACGAACGTCCAAGATTGTTCGATGCTTCATGTTACAAATGACAAATTCCCATTACTCATTGGAAATAAAGTAACTATCGGACATAGCGTAACACTGCACGGATGCATTCTAAATGATTCATGTTTGGTCGGAATGAACTCTACTGTTCTTGACGGCGCCGTGATAGAAGAAAAATCTATGGTGGCTGCCGGTGCACTTATTAAACCTGGATTCGTAGTCCCGTCCGGTAAATTAGCTGCTGGGGTTCCGGCTAAAGTAATTCGTGATTTAACCGAAGATGAGTTGGCGGAGTTTGAAAGATCTGCCTACCGCTATTTGGACTACACTAAGATTACGATCGAATCGCTGTTAAAGAATAATTATTCAATTAAATGGTAATTTTGTGAAGAATGTGTTTGTTTCCTGTGAGAAGGGAATAAGGATTAATAAAAATTCCGTTCACAAAATTGTGAAATTGATTTGTGATGAATTGAATCTTCGAGTTAATTCTCTTGAATTCAATTTTGTATCCTCATCAACCATGATTGAAGTGAACAATAAATATTTACAGCATAATTTTGAGACTGACATAATAACCTTTGATTATTCAAGTGAAAAAAATAAGTTAGATGGCGAAATTTTTATTTCTTTGAATGATGCCGTTGTAAACAGTAAAAAGTATAAGGTTTCGGTCGATAATGAATTGTTGAGATTAATAGCACACGGTATTTTACACCTATTAGGCTACGATGATTCAACTTCATCAAAAAGAAGAAAAATGAAATCTGTAGAGGACAATTTGGTTAGCAGCTTCAATAAATACGCAAAAGGTTTGGTAATATAGAAATGACATCAAAAATTGTAGAAGTTTTAGCCAAAATATTGGAAGGATTAGGGAACAATTCCTCAATTGAAGAGGTAAATCGTTCATTAATGAAGAACAAACAATTTGATAAACAAACTTTAGGAATTGCATTCAGTTTGATTTACGATAAAATTCTCTCTAAAAAAGTACAGCCGAAAAGGGAAGAAATCAAAAAGAAAAATAGTGTTAGATTTTTATCCGACTCCGAAAAGGATACGCTTGGGATAGAGAATTATAATTATCTGCTCCATCTTATAAATGTTGGTTTACTAGAAATAGAGAATTTGGAAATCATATTAGATCAAATCACCATCTTTCCAGAAAGTAGAGTCACACGGAGAGAAATCAATTGGGTCATTCTCCTCTCATTAGTCGAGTTTGATTCTGAAGTTTTACCCGGAAGCAGAATGTTGCTTTACTCTTCCGATACTGTCAACTAAAAGGTAATCCTAATGAGTAAAGATCTTATTCTTGTGGAGTCTCCCTCCAAAGCAAAAACCATTAATAAATATGTTGGCAAAAAATATATTGTTGAAGCTACTGTTGGACATATAAGAAACCTACCCAAAACAAAGCTTGGAATTGATATCGAGAACGGGTTTGAACCGACTTTATTAAATATCCGAGGCAAAGGCGACATCATAAAAAAAATTAGATCGCTTGCAGCCAAATCCGATAAAATATATATCGCAACTGACCCCGACCGCGAAGGAGAAGCCATTGCTCAGGATGTGGTAGATATTTTAACAGTTCCCCAAAGAGAAAGAATAGAACGAGTTCTGTTTAATGAAATAACTAAGAAAGCCGTTAATGAAGCTTTGCAGAACACAATCAAAATTGATGATCATCTCGTTACTTCTCAACGTGCCCGTCGTGTGATGGATAGAATTATAGGGTATCAAGTTAGTCCTTTCCTCTGGCGTGCTGTAATTGAAGCCTACGGAAGTTCTTTATCCGCCGGTCGTGTGCAATCTGTTGCCTTGAGATTGATTTGCGAACGCGAGGATGAAATAGAGAAATTTATTCCCACCGAGTATTGGTCTATCGTTGCAGTATTCACTTCAGAAAAAGGTGAAGAAATCCGCGCGAAGTTATACGAGGTGAATGGCAAACAGATCAAGTTACCGCCAAAACCTCAAATGACCAATGAAGATTGGGATGAATTCCTAAAATCAAATTTTGCAATAACAAAAGCTGAGTTAGCAAATCAAATTGTTGAATCGCTTCGTAATAAAAATAATTACTATATCTCCGATCTCACAAAAAGAGAGAGCAGAAAGAATCCTTATCCGCCATTTATAACCAGCAGTCTTCAAGTTGAGTCATCTCGTAAACTTAGATTCCGTCCGCGCAGAACAATGATGCTGGCTCAACAACTTTATGAAGGTATTGATCTCGGTGCAGAAGGTACAACCGGTTTAATAACTTACATGAGAACAGATTCGACCCGGTTGAGTGAAGAAGTAGTTTCCGAAGCAAGAAATTTTATCAATGAAAAATATGGCGAGAAATATTTACCGGAAAAGCCAAAGACCTACGAACAAAAAAATAAAAAAAATGTTCAGGACGCTCACGAAGCCGTACGCCCGACTTCATTAAAATATACTCCGGAATTTGTAAAAGAGTTTTTAGATGAGGCTCAATTCAAGTTGTATGAACTTATCTGGAAACGCTTCATCGCTTGTCAAATGGAATCTGCACGACTGGAAACAACTACCGTAAGTATCGCTTCGGATGAGTTTGTATTTAGAAGTTCCGGCACCACAATTTTATTTGATGGCTATATGACATTGTACGATGAAGATTTGGAAGACAAAGATGATCAAAATGGAAATGGCTTACTGATTCCAGCGGGATTAGAGAAAGATCAGAAAATGGGATTAAAGGAGCTGACCCCAAACCAGCATTTCACCAAACCGCCGCCGCGGTTTACCGAAAGTTCCTTAATAAAAGAATTGGAAAGCAATGGAATTGGTCGTCCAAGCACATATGCCATGATTATGGGAACTATAATTGACAGAAAATACGTTGAGCAGATTGAACGCAAAATGATTCCTACAGAACTTGGCAGAAAGGTGAATAATATCCTTGTTAAAAATTTCTCTAACATTTTCAATGTTAACTTTACCGCAAAAATGGAAGAGGAGTTGGATTCGATTGCTGATGGAGAGATTGGCTACTTAAAGGTATTGAATGATTTTTATGAGCCCTTTTCGAAAACGTTAAAAGAAGTAGAGGCTAATCTCGAAAAGATTAAATGCGATAAATGCGGTTCGGATATGGATATTAAGATGGGGCGATTTGGAAAATATCTGGCATGTACAAATTATCCCGAGTGTAAAAATATAAAATCGTTAAAAGAATTTGCACCGAATGGTGGCGCTCCCGAACCCACCGGTGACGATTGTCCTAAGTGCGGTTCAAAAACAGTTTATAGGGAAGGTAAGTTTGGCAGGTTTATAGGTTGCGAAAAATATCCCGACTGCGATTTCACAAAAATCGTAACGCTCGGATTGAAATGTCCCAAGTGCAGCGAAGGTGAAGTGATAACGCGCAGAACAAAACGAGGCAAGATATTTTATGGTTGTAACAAATATCCTGATTGCGATTTTGCCAGTTGGACAATCCCAAAGCCGAAGGAAGAGGAAGAAGAGGCTGCTTTTGCTGCCGGGGAAGATATTTAAAAAATTAGTTGTCAACATTAACGGCACTTAAATGGCGAAGCTCGATATACGTGAAATACTAGATCGAATGCTTGCAGAACTCTCGGGGGTTAGCCGTGCATCTCAGAATACTATCAATGCGTACACCCATGATCTAAATGAATTTCTCTTATTTTGTGAAGATCGGCAGATTAACTTAATCACCCAAATTACTGACAAAACAATCCGTCACTTTGTAATTCATTTAAGTGAAAGTGATTTGGAAAAGAGCTCAATTTCCAGAAAACTCTCTTCATTACGCAGATTGTTTAATTTCGGGCTCCGGCACGATTTAATTGAAAAAAACCCAATTTCGAAAATTCCAAATCCCAAAGTAAATCGTAAGCTGCCGGAGACGATTAATCTTGACTCTTTTTTGGAAATTTTTAGATTGCTAGATGAAAAGGGGAACGATTCCTCAATTATGGTCAAAGCAATTTTCGAATTGCTCTACGGCTGCGCTTTAAGGGTTTCTGAATTATGTTCTTTGAATATTTGCGATATTGATTTCATTAACAAGAGTGTGAAAATTATTGGTAAAGGATCAAAAACTAGAATTGTTCCGCTCGGCTCAAAATCATCTGTAGTTATAAAAGACTACTTAAAAACAATTAACAGCTCATCAATGCATGAACCGTTATTTTCAAATAATGAGGGCAAACGAATGTCGCGTTACACGGTCTATAATATTGTAAAAAAACATTTAACGAAGGTAACAGATATAGATAAAAAGAGTCCTCATATTCTTCGACATAGCGCGGCTACTCATATGCTCGATCGGGATGCAGATTTATTAGCAGTAAAAGAAATTCTTGGACACGAAAATTTATCAACCACACAAATATATACTCATGTGAGTATAGAGAGACTAAAAAAATCATACAAGAAGGCTCATCCAAAATCATAAAGGAGTTACTATGAACATTCAAATTACTTCTCGTAAATTTAGAGCAAAAAACTCTCTTAAAGATTTTATCCGTGAGGAGATCAAAGATCTTGAGAAATACAATGATGAGATCATTTCGGTTGATGTAATACTAAGTTTTACTCATCTCAAAGACAGTATTAAAACCGCTGAGATAATACTCACCGTTCCCAAAAAGGCATTAACCGTAACCTCAGAAAGTGATGAATTTGAAAAATCTATAACTCAGTCTATCGAAAAAATTAGAAAACTATTAAGAAAACTAAAAACCAAGCGTCTCATTAGGCCTAAAAAATGAAAATTAACGAGAGCTCGATTGCTAGGAAGGGAAGCATAACAGTAGAATTTTTTTATAATAATACATCCGAACGGTTCAAACTGCGCCTTTTAAACGAGCGAGTTGGATTTGATCGTTTGATTAAAGATCCTAACCTGCACAGACCGGGACTTCCGTTGGCAGGTTTCTTAGAATTGTTCTCCTACAACCGTATTCAAGTGTTTGGAAACACTGAGATGCGTTACCTTCTCAATCTCCCCATTGAGGAGAGAACCACCGCACTCGAGAATATTTTTAATTATGATATTCCCTGCCTGGTCATTACTAATAATTCTGAACCTACTCCAGAGATGGCAGATTTAGCTAACAAATATAATATTCCAATTTTTGGATCGGCTTACTCTTCAACAAAAGCTATTTTTCTCATTTCAGATTTTCTTGACGATCAATTTGCGCCGCGGCTCTCGGTCCATGGTTCTTTTGTTGATGTCTACGGTGTGGGAATGTTGTTCGTCGGTAAATCCGGTATCGGTAAGAGCGAAGTTGCATTGGACTTAGTTGAAAGAGGGCATCGCTTAGTTGCCGATGATGTAGTGATTTTAACTAAGAAGGGAGAAGGGATATTAATGGGTGCCGGAACCGATATTGTTAAACATTTTATGGAATTACGCGGCATTGGTATTATTGACGTGAGAAGCATGTTTGGAGTGAGAGCAATTAGATTTCAAAAACGTCTCGAAGTGATTATAGAGCTTGAAGTCTGGAATGAACAGTCAGAGTATACTCGGACCGGATTAGATGACTCATCCACTTCACTGGTGGATGTCGAAATACCGTATGTTAAATTGCCAATTATTCCCGGTAAAAATATAACTGTAGTTTCCGAAATCATTGCTCTCAATTATCTCCTTAAGCATTACGGGTATGATGCGGCTAAAGTGCTGCAAGATCGAATAACCTCAAAAATTCGTCAAAAAAATGAAGAATTGAATCGAGTGGTAGATTATTTCGAGCACGATTTTGAATAATATTTGCTGGTTTTATTTCTTGACTAGAGAGGGATGATTTGCTATCTTCGCAACCGAAAATACTATGAAAAAATTTTACTACTTTTCAAAATCAAAATTAAAATTCGTCGAAATACGTAATTTCTACAAGAAATTTGTATTCCTCGTTTTTTTCTTTTCTGTACTAGTGTCCTTTTTTGTCTTTGGGACATTCCTAGTATTTAATGAGTTCATCAACCCGGACTCAGAAGTAAAATCATTAAAAAAGAATAACGCCATTTTGCGGGATAAATTTGACCTGCTTCTCAATCAATATAAAAAATTAGACGAACGAATTGCTGAAATCTCATTACAAAGCCACGATCTTAGATTAAAAGCCAATCTCGAACCACTGGATGTAAATCAATTTAGCGGTTCTGGTGGAAACATTTTCGAACCGATCAAAATATCCAGCCTTGGTGGATATGAAAACTATATTGATCAACTTGATTCATACGTTAATAACATTTCGCTAAAAATAAAACTTGAAAAAAATAATTACGAAGAGATAAATAATTCTTTTAAAGAGAATGAAAAGCTATATGAGGCACTTCCAGCACTTAGACCTTGTGAAGGTAGAATCGCAGATGATTTTGGCATAAGAATGCACCCCATTTTCAGGATTATGAGGATGCATAATGGTGTTGATATAATTACCGATACCGGAACAAAAGTTTATGCCCCAGGAGCGGGAGTAGTTTCTTACGCCGGATGGCGTGGCGGTTACGGCTTAACATTAGAAATTGAACATGGCTTTGGTTACAAAACTATATATGCGCATTTAGAAAGTATAAAAGTTAAACAAGGACAGCATCTTCAAAGAGGTGATTTTATTGCCCTTAGCGGAAATTCAGGAAAACTTTCAACCGGTCCCCATTTGCATTATGAAGTTAGAAATAATGGAGTTGCCTTAGACCCGAGAAATTTTATCTATGATGATGTTAACATATTTGAAGTTGTCAAAAAATAGAAAACATTTCAGGAGAATTGACAATGATTTGGACCGTCGAATTAGCATCTTATCTTGATGACGCTCCGTGGCCTGCTACAAAGGAAGAATTAATTGATTACGCCGAACGTATTGGTGCACCACTTGAAGTTGTTGAAAATCTTTTAGAATTAGAAGATTCAGACGAGCCTTATGAATCGATCGAAGATATTTGGCCTGACTACCCGAGTGATGAAGATTTCTTTTACAACGATGATGATGAATTTAAATCGTAATGTAAGGAAAGAGAATGAATGATCTATGGGATTCTATATTTGAACAAAAAAAAGTAAAAAATATCTTATCCAGAATGATAGAAGAAAGGCGTGTTCCACACGCCTTTCTTTTTTCTGGACCCGAAGGAGTAGGAAAATTTTTTACCGCTCTTCAATTTGCTAAATTGATTAATAATTTGTCGGATGCAAATAACACATCTTTTACGAACAATAAAATTGCTTCTCTGCAAGAGCCCTACATCAAACTCGTTCTCCCTCTACCGCGCGGGAAAGGGGAGTCAGCAGACGATTCAGCTACCGAAAAACTCTCACAGGATATCATAGACGCGATCACGGACGAAATCCGTAATAAAATTATTAACCCTTATTATAAGATTTCTCTAAAAAATGCTAACACAATTAAAATTAATAGTATTAGAGAAATCCGCAAGTTTATAACTACTACCACAGATTATATTAATTATCGGATTATTCTGATTCTAGATGCCCATTTGATGAACGAAACCGCCCAGAATGCTATCCTTAAAAGTCTTGAGGAACCTCCTGAAGGGATTATTTTTATTTTTCTTACTTCAGATATAGAGAGATTGCTGCCTACCATACAATCGAGGTGTTGGCAAATAAACTTTGAACCACTTTCGGTACACTCTGTCTCAGAAATATTGATAAAACATTTCTCTGTGGAGAAAGAATTAGCAAAAAAGGTTGCGGTATTATCCGAAGGGTCTCCACTTGTTGGGATGGAATTAATTAATAATCAATTCGAAATCATTTTAGAAAAAACCATTTCTGTACTTCGTTATTCCTTAGCAAAAAAGTATCACTCTGCTTATAAAGTATTAGCAGATTTTATCAATAATAGCAATAATCAATCGATTGCAACGCTTTCGCGAATGATAAAAACTTGGTTGAATGATGTGCTGAAAAATCGACACTCGATGTTCGATTACTATTTTGTTGATTACATTGAAACATTCTCTAAATTTAATTCAAAGTTTTACGGAGCCGATATAAACCGTATTTTTTACTCTTTAGATAATTTAGAAAAATTACAAATTAAAAATGCAAACTTGAATGTAGTCAATCTGAATCTTATATTTGAAATAGCGGCTCTTTCAATAAGGAAATAAACTTTGTACCATATAAATTTCTCCTCGTTTAGTGGTAAGCAGCAAGATAGTGAGGTCGATCCCATAAGAGAAAAAAACGGCCACAATAATCTTTTTGAATCGTTCATAGTTCGAAATATTCAAGATATAAGATATAATGTTAGCGGCTGTTTTCTGTGTTCTACTTGTTTACCTCAAATTACACCGATTGACAAGCGGAAAATTGTAGAGATCGAATGTAACGGCTTACTTAATTGCAATTTTTGCCAAATTCAAGAGGAATCAGAAATTGAATTATTTCCTGGTGATTTCATTATTGTCCAAATGAATGATTCATTTGAGGTCGCGCAAGTAAAATTAGTTGGTGAGATCGTTAGATTAAAAAGGCAATCATATAATCTTTGGGGAGAGATTTTACCATTTGTAATTAGAAAAGCAAATACAGAAGATTTGGAATGCTTAAAAAAGAATTTTAACGATGAAGAAAAAGCTATAAAAATTTTTAGAACTGCGAGTTGTAAATTTAACTTAAATATGAAATTGGTAAGTATTCACTATCAGTTCGATAGGAAGAAATTATTCTTTTTTTATACTTCCGAGAATAGGGTTGACTTTCGGGAATTGGCTAAAGAACTTGCATCAGAGTTTAAAACGCGTATTGAACTTCGTCAGATTGGAGTTCGGGATGAAGCTAAGAAAGTGGGTGGGGTTGGAACATGTGGTCGTGAATTCTGTTGTATCTCTTTTCTTCCCGGATTTAGAAGAATAACCACACAATTAGCCAATGAGCAGAATCTACTTTCGAGTATGGGTAAACTTAGTGGACCCTGTGGAAAATTGAAATGTTGTTTATCTTTTGAAATAGATTAGAAATATCATTTTAAGCCTTTTGAGGGAGCAATAATAATATAAACTATATACATTGAGGTCTTAAATGGCAATAAAGAATATAGCGGTAATCGGAGCAGGAACAATGGGTAGTGGAATTGCCCATGTCTTTGCATTAAAGCAGTATAAAGTCTCTTTGGTTGACACAAATCAAAACTCACTAGACCAGGGAAAAAAAACAATTAACACTAATCTTGATAGACAAGTTAAAAAAGGCATTATTACAGCAGAGCAAAAAGAGATTGCTTTAGCAAATATTGTTACTTATGACACTGTCGAATCTTTGGAAAATAATATTGATTTAGTTATCGAAGCTATAATTGAAAACAAAGCTGCTAAATTATCCCTTTATAATCAATTAAATAAAATTGTTAATGAAAATTGTATATTTGCCTCTAATACTTCGTCAATCTCGATTACGGAATTAGCTGCACAATCGAGAGCCGATAGATTCATTGGTATGCATTTCATGAATCCAGTTCCTGTTATGCAGCTTATTGAGATTATTCGTGGCTATGCAACAAGTGATTCCACTTATCAAGTCATAAAGGCGTTAGCACTTGATTTGGATAGGACACCAGTTGAAGTTTTTGATTACCCAGGATTTATAGCCAATAGAATTTTAATGCCCATGATTAATGAAGCTATTTTTGCTTTGTACGAAGGCGTGGCATCAGCAGAAGACATTGATATTGTAATGAAACTTGGTATGAATCATCCTATGGGCCCTCTAACACTTGCTGATTTTATAGGATTGGATGTTTGTCTTGCAATAATGGAAGTCTTATTAGAAGGATTTAATGATTCAAAGTACCGTCCATGTCCATTACTCAAAAAGATGGTAGCAGCAGGAAAACTAGGCAGAAAGGCAAAAATAGGGTTTTTTAAATACGATTGATACACACATAATGTATATTATGTATAGTATTATTCCCGCAAAGTAAATACCTTTTATATGTGTCTCACCTTTCTCATTTGGTCTGTCTAATCATTCGATAATAAGTCTACTATCCAGTAAAAATACTGATATTAGACTTGATCCCGCTACATTTCTTTGCTCATACACAGATACAAGCCTTGCCATGTACCTAAATTTATCCTCCCTATTAAAAATTGTTGAAGACTTTTAATGTGAAATTCTACTGATCAGCAATTTCATTTATCTTAAGTGAGACAGATGCATGTTTTATAAAGAGATACGCTATTACTACAGAGAATTACTTTAATTCAGGAAAGCTATTAAGAATCTCTTCAGTAACGAGACGAAATCCTCAGAGCTTCGGTTGAAGTATAATTTCTTTTTGAATCTTCATACCATTCTGTTAAATAAATCCATTTGCTCCCCATTGCCGCTAAACTTTTGTTCATGGTTTAATAACCATTTTTTCTTCGAGGGATAACCCGCATAGCCGGTTAAACTTCTGTCGGAATCTATGACTCTATGACAAGAAATTATAAGGGCACTTTATTTTGTCCGGTCGCTTTCGCCACAGCACGGACTGCTAACGTATGACAATTCCTTGCTAACATGAAATATGATTTTGTCTTTCCAGTAGGAATCTTTGACAACTCACTCCAAACTTTTTTCTGAAATGATGTTCCTTCAATCTGAAGATTTAGATCGATCACTTTTCGTGTGACTATAAAATATTCCTTTAGTCGATTTAAACAGGCATCCAAATAAGGATTAGTTGATATAGGGTCATCAACAAAATATATAGATGTGAGCGAGTCGCCCGTCACGATAATTTCTTTAATTCCGAACGGAGAATTAGAATATGATTTAAACCATAATTATTTTTTATTTAGAGTAAAAAATGTAATTGATTTTTTATTACTGTTTTCGGTTAATTTCAACTTCTACACTGTATTTACCATCATACTTAATTTTTGAATTTGAATAATCATTCATTACAATCTTAATGAAGCGTGGTTTATTGTTAACTTTTTCAATTAATGTATTCGATTTATTCTTGTAATCATCATTTTTTTGCCAAGCACTAGTTGTAAATTGCCACTCTTTTCCAAGACAATTTCGTATTTTATCATAAATATTTTTAAAAATTATTTCAGCGTTAGTTATACTATTCTCATTATAGTAAATTGCTTTGTATGATCCGGATTCTTCATCAATATATGCATCGGTTGCCTTGTTAAGCTTAATTAAGGGTACCTTTGTAATTTCGGAATTATCGAGTAGAAAGAAATATGCAGTAGCATGCGAGAGTATAAAAGCTAATGTTGTACAAAATTCGGAATCGCTCTCTAAAGATAGTGCATTTGGTATAGCAACGGCAGTTTGTAAAGTGTAACTACCACTTGAATTCTCATCCCCGATCACATAGAGAATGTATTTTCCTCCGGAAGTAACGACACATGCAATATTTGCGTAACCTTTATTGTTACGAACACTTTGTTTGTAAATAATTCCTTCAGAATCAACCAAGGCTAAACTTGGCTGAAAGTTGTTCGAGTAGGCTATGAAATTGACTGCCTCCCCATCAAATATTTCTATCTCATAACCATCGTAGCGTCCAAAATCCTTTTTGAACTGGTCTTTTTTAGATAATTCACCTTTTATCTCATTGAAATCAACCTGAAATTTATCTTGTTTTACTTGCGCCTGAATAAATTGCGCAGAGAAAATCAGCAGTACTATTATGATTTTTAATTCCATCATTCAATCTCCTATTTCTTATTAACTTTCCCTAATGCCGGGACGAAACTTGCAATGCGAATTTCAAAAACAGATGCAGATTTTCAAGATAGAATAATTCCAATCGATTCTTTAAATCCTATCTAATATTCTTCAGATATTGGGTAAAATGTTCATCACGTTCATCATAATTTTTTTTTGGCCTAACATTTCATTAATGTTTTTTTTTGAAGTAATGCCTCACATCCAAATGAAATATACTCTCTTAATAGAGGAATGTTTGGAAGTTTTATAGTCGGAAATCCAAACCGTTGAGCATAAATTGGTCTGAATAAATAAAGATCCTTTTTTATTGCAATAAAATTTCTGGAAGAACAGTTCAATTCAAAATTGTTTATTGTACACCCCGTACTATAGTGGAGTTTTATCTCATCGATATAATCTGATTTTTCACCAAGTGATCCGGCCATAAATTTTAATAGTTTGGTAGGAAGAATATGCAAATACGGAATTGATTTTAAAAAACTCATTCCAATTTGCTGATGACCGGCAAAAGGCGATCTCTTTGGAGGAAAGCTTATGAACAAATATCCGTTATCATTTAAGAGCCTATCTAAATTTTCGAATGCTGTTTTTTTATCTGAGACGTGTTCAATTACCTCGCGCATGATTATCATATCAAATTTTTGATTGATCTTTTGGGGCAATTCACTATCTGTAATATCCCCAACAAGAATTTTTAGAGAGTGATCCTTTTGTTGAGCGATATTAGCGCGTTCTCTACTCAGTTCTATTCCAAAAACCTCCATTCCAATCGCCTGGAGCGAATTAAGTAGTCCCCCCTCCGCACAGCCAACTTCAAGAATTTTCTTTTTTTGAAATTCTGGAATATGTTTTTGAAAGTAAGGAAGGAGATATTCATCCGTATACTGTTTTTGTTCGTAGAAATGTTTCTCTGGCATTATAAATCTTAATAAGTTATACGAAAATTTAATCAAACTTTTCCTTCAAGCCAAAAATGCTGATAAATAGGCATGCAAACTATTTTTCTTAAAAGATATAATCTCTTGCAATTAAGTCGCAATAAAAATAAATTTTGCCATCAATTTTTTAAAAGAATGGATTTTCTTAAAATTGGCTGAGAGTTCGACCGAAAAAAACATAACTGTGAATCGGAAAGCCACTCACGAGTATTTCATCTTACAGACTTACGAAGCGGGAATTGTATTAGTTGGTTCTGAGGTGAAAGCGCTCCGGCAAAACAAAGCTAACTTAGTAGATTCTTTCGCAATGTTGATCGAAGGTGAAGTTTGGTTAGTTAATGCCAATATCTCGGTTTACGACCAGGCGAGTATCAATAACCATGATCCTGTAAGAAAAAGAAAATTACTCTTTAATAAGAGTGAGATTAGAAAATTAAAAAAAGCAGTTCTGGAAAAGGGTAATACTCTGATTCCATTGAGGATCTATTTTAAGGATGGGCTTGCTAAAGTAGAGATAGCCGTAGCAACCGGTAAAAAGCAACATGATAAGCGCGAGGCTATTGCTAAACGAGATTTAAGTAGAGATTTACTGCGTAAATTTAAGTAGTTTTATTGGAGAAAATATTGAATAAAAAAACATTTCCCCCTTTGAATGAACAGTTGGATCTGATAAGAAGGGGCACCTCCGAAATTATTCCTGAAGAAGAGTTAGTTCAAAAAATTGAAAAATCAATAAAAGAAAGTAAACCTCTTAACATAAAACTTGGGTGTGATCCCACACGCCCAGACTTACATCTCGGTCATTCTGTAGTCTTAAGAAAATTAGCGCAATTTCAGGAGCTAGGACATCAAGCAATATTGATTATTGGTGATTTTACAGGGATGATTGGTGATCCTTCCGGTCGGAATAGTTCCCGTCCCCCGCTCTCTTTTGAAGAAGCCCGAGAAAACGGAAAATCATATTTCGAACAGGCATCAAAAATATTGGATAGAGATAAGACTAAAATCGTACATAATTCTGAATGGTTAGGCAAAATGACTTTCGAGGATGTTATTAAATTATCATCTAAATACACTATTGCTCGTATGCTTGAAAGAGATGATTTCACAAAACGGTTTAAGAATGGAATTCCGATAAGTATGCATGAGGTTCTTTACCCTCTTGCGCAGGCAATGGACTCTGTGGCAATTCAAAGTGATGTTGAACTTGGAGGTACAGATCAAAAATTTAATCTCTTAGTTGGGCGTGACATTCAACGTGAATTTGGTATGCTTCCTCAAGTAATTCTTACTATGCCTCTTTTGGTTGGAACAGATGGTAGTGAAAAAATGAGTAAATCACTGGATAATTATATTGGGATCAGTGAAACAGCCAAAGAAATTTACGGTAAGACGCTTTCAATTCCTGATGATCTCATATATTTATATTATGTTTTAGCAACCGATGCATCAAACAAAGAACTTAACTTAATTCAAAAAAATCTTACAAATAAAGAGATTAACCCTAGAGATATAAAAAGATCTTTAGCTAAAAAATTAGTGGAGATGTATCATTCAACTGAAGCAGCCATAGAAGCAGAAATCGAATTTGACAATATTTTTATTAAAAAGGGTATACCGGATGATATTGAAGAGTTTAGCTTTGACGGGTCACTCAAAGAATTAGATATAATAGATTTAATAGTCTCGGTAGGCTTTGCTCCCTCAAAGGGGGAAGCCAGAAGATTGGTGGCACAAGGAGGTGTAACACTTGATGGAGAGAAAATTGCCGATATCAAAGAAGTGATCAAACTCGATCGCACAAAAATATTAAAAGTTGGTAAAAGAAAATTTATTAAATTGATTTGTAATTAGAAGGAGGTAACCATATTGTACGTTCCAACAAAAATCTTTTTCACCAAAGGTGTGGGTCGGCATAAAGAGTATTTGGCATCGTTCGAATTAGCTCTTCGAGGTGCCGGAATTGAAATTTGCAATCTTGTTTCTGTCAGCAGTATTTATCCGGTTGGCTGTAAAAGATTAAGCAAAGAACAGGGTTTAAAGCTCTTGAAACCCGGATTAATAACACATTGCGTGATGGCACGTAATTCTACAAACGAACCGAACCGACTTATTGCTTCTTCAATCGGTGTAGCTATACCAGCAGACAAACACATGTATGGATATCTCTCAGAACATCATCCCTATGGTGAAACAGAAAGAGTTGCTGGGGAATATGCAGAAGATCTTGCAGCTACAATGCTAGCTACAACGTTAGGTGTCGATTTTGATCCTGAAAAAGCATGGAATGAACGTGAACAGTCTTATAAAATGTCCGGAAAAATTGTTAATTCTTTCAATATTACTCAGTCAGCTCAAGGTGATAAAAAAGGTTTGTGGACAACTGTAATTTCCGTAGGAATTCTATTGCCATAGTTATCATACTATAGCATAATTGAGGGATATTCCTTTCAAAATTTGGTTAAAAGCGGTGTTAGAATTGCACCGCTTCTGATTTGCATGTGAGGATTTAGTAAAACCCAACTTTTTACTTTTTAGCAAAAAGCCATTCTGTTTTGATAGTCGCAATTTATTATGGATTGGATTTTACTCTAATTTTTACAACTCCCCAAAAGTGAACAAAAGCCGCGAAAAATAGTCCGACAATCATTGGTTCAATTTGATTTAAAGCAATGGACGAAACTTGATCATGAATTAAAAACCAAAATAGACTCACAAAGGCACCTCCAAGTATTTCAACTAATGCAAATATTCGAGAGACTTTCATTCTTTCCAAATACGCACCAAATACTAGAAGAATAATACCTGGAATGCATATGCTGCCTATAACATACCATAAAGAGATAACCGATTGGACAAAATATGCAAGTGTAATAGAAATAAGTGCAGTGAAGACTAAACCAATTCGAGTATAAGTTGGAATTTTGTTCTCGGAAATTTCCCTACCCAACTTAAAAACAAAATCCCGGCCAAATGTTGAAGCACTCAAAAAAATGAAACTATTGAGTGTTGAAATTATAGTTGCAAACATGGCTGCATAAAATATTCCTTTAGTTCCAATTCCCAAGATTTTTTCTGCATATAAAGGAAATGATATAACGGGGTTTTTAAGATTTGGTAAGGCTGCGCGTGCGTACAATCCGGTGGAGGTAGTAAGAAAATCGAATAATATCATGAAGAAGACAGAGATAATAATTCCCCACTTTGCAACATAGCCGCTCTTTGCGGCGTAGCAACGCTGATGAAATCCCGGGTCTGCAAAAGTCCAAAGAGCTATAAGAAACCACACAATAACATATACAGGCGACACGTTTGATGTTAATCTTAAATGTTCTTCGGGAAGATTTTGACTTAGATAATTGTAGTCCCCTACATAGTAGAATGATATGATTACGATCACAAAAAAGCCAATAAACATAATAAAGAATTGGAAGACGTCGGTATATAAATCCGCTTTGTACCCACCACGCAATAAATAAATTCCTGAGATAATAGTACTTAAGACGAGCGCCGGGAGTAATTTTATTTTAAAGATCAGACTCAAGAGGTTCGCCGTCATTAATAGATACGGCGCCGGAGAAACAAGAATAAAAATTAGAATGGATGAAATTAGCCCTACTTCCCTGCCATAGGTCTGCTCAAGTTTATCTGGAATAGTAAAAAGCGATGCATTATTAATTTTTTTTGCAAAAAATATTGCGAAAATAATAGCAAAAATATAATAAGGAAGTCCTTGGGTAAACCAGCTTAATAATCCATAACGATAAGTGAACTCTCCAACACCGAGAATTCCTCCATACCAAGTGGATACGTTCGTCATAACAAAAAGAAACAAACCAACTTTTCTGCCGGAGAGGAGAAAACCCGTTGTATCCCCTTCCACCTCTTTCTTTGGTAGGAAGCCTATTAGGAGTAGAATGGCAAAAAAAGAAATTAATATTGATATATCTAAAGGACTAAAAGAGACCATAATTTCTCATAGTTTCAAAATTGCGGATCACAAAAACAACTCCACCTTTAATTTTTAGCAAAACTTTACTTTGCAAGGCAACATTGCTCGTGCTTTCTTTTTTACCGAATGGTAGTGAGACATTTTTGAGTTGATATTTAAGTCCAGTTGAAGTTATGCGTGTCTTAGTATCTATTCCGTAAATCGATATTGTTTCCCTTTGAACTGTTTTCAGTGTAACATTACCTGAATAGGCTGAAAGAAGAGATTTTTTATGTACGATTTTAATACTCACTCGATTGAAATATTTCAAGACCATTCCAATATTGCAGAAAGAATGATCTAGCCTATCGCCGGTTGAACCAAGTAATATCACCTCACTAAATCTATTTTTAATTGCATATTTCAAACATTTTTCAGCGTCCGTATCGTTTTGGCGTTTAATCTGAATAATTTTACTTTTACCGCTAAAGTATCTAAGCACATCAGGATTAATGGAATCCAAATCGCCAATTATAAAATCCGGTATTAAACCAAGTTTTGCAGCAGAGTTAGCTCCTCCATCCGCACAAATTAATGAGTTATAATCCAAACTCTGAAAGAAGTTAAATACTTTTTTTGACGGTGGCTCTCCGTTAGCGAGTATGATGCACTTCTTCATCACAGACCTAAATTTATTCCAATAATAAAATTCCTCTCTGCAGCCGGAAAATATTCTTTTCCAATTCCATAAGCGGCATATAAGTTATCAAACAAGTTATTCACCTGAAAAAATATTCGCACATTTTTAGCAAATTGTTCTAAGGACAAATTATACGCTGCGAAAATATTAGTAACAAAATATGCGTCTACTCTATTATCAGAGTAATCGGTTATACCGGGATATTTTTTAGCGAACTCGCCTAACTTTGTGCCATAATTGTCCGTGAAAAAGTCTCCAACATATTTTGCGTTCACTTGCGCAAAGAAGTTTTCGTAATTGAATTTTATAATTGTGTTAAAAGTGATATTTGGGAAACCGCTAATTCGATTTCCAGATAAATCAACTTTTGCAATTTCCTTTTTACCGGATGAAGGGTTTTTATACTTAATAAAAGTATTTCCTACACTAATATAATTGTTCGAAAGCGAACCGTTCATTACAATTTCCAAAAAGTCCCCAAGTTTGAAATCACTTAATGCCTCAAAACCATAATGAATGGTCTGATCCATATTTCCGGTAACCGGCTGACCAAATCTATCAACTTGTCCTTTTTTAACAATCTCATCACTGAAAAGCATATAGTAAAAATTGAGCGATAAATTAATTTTCTCTTTGGTGAAAGAAGTGCCGACTTCAAAATTGTTCATAGTTTCCGGTTTGACTAATGGATTGGAGAAATTATAAATACCTGAAGAAGATACTTCAAACTGCGGAGTTGCGCCGCCGCTCGATTCAGCGGCATTGTAATAATTTTTTAACCGCGGCTCACGCGATACTCTTGCAAATGAAAAATACAAATTCAAGTCCGGCGTAAATTTATAATTCATTCCGAATCGTGGATTAAAAAATAAATTACTAACCTCAAATTCATTCCCAAGATATTTCTCGTTCATAAATTTATAATTATGATAAGCCAGTTGCCCTTCGAGAAGGAAATTGATCCGTTCATTTAAATAATAATTTTCATGTGCATAAAAACTTACAATATCATTTCCACCTTCATATTGATAATAGCGGTAATTCTTGGTCAAACCAACCGGAAGATTTTCACCAAAGTTCAAACTTCCCCAATGGAGTGAGCGGTGTATACGCATTTCACCGCCAAGGATCAATTCGCCATCAGAATGTTTAATGCTTAAACGCGGTATCCATCCCCACTGTTTATTGTTAACCATGGCACGTATTAGCGCGTTGCCCGGATTATTGGAAGGTTGGAAGCCAAATTTACGGGATATTCTGAAATAATTTGTATCTGCCCATGATCCATCATAATCGAAGAAACCATCACCTAATACTAAAAATAGTGCATTGTTTATGGTCACTTTGTCACTAAGCTTCAATTCATTTAATATCTCAAAATGCGGTTGAGAAAAATTCTCTATTTCATCCGGGCGTCTTTCGAGTGTGTATGTATACTTTTTATTATCGGCTTCCCAGTAAGAATAGTTGCCTTTCCGCAATTCTTTATTTGAGATAGCAAATTTTGGAAGTCCCGTATAGGCAAGTCCATCAGCAATGGGACCACCAAAAATATTTAGTTGAGTTGTTGAATTATCATCAAATCTGATAGCACTCATATGAAATGATTTAAAATCGATCCAGCTTGAATTCCGGTATCCGCTGCTTAACGTTTGCGAGAGTTTGGCATAAAAAGAATATTTATTCGAAACGAGCCCGCTTGAAAATTGCGCCGAATATTTTCTTGTATTATAACTTCCAAATGATGAAGAGAAATTCATTTTGGGTTTATCGGAAAATGAAGATGTAATTATATTGATTGAACCTCCAACCGCCGGATAACCAACAATGCCGGAACCTGCCCCACGTTGCACCTGAATTAGCTCCGTGCTTTCAAGCAGATCCGGAAAATCCAGCCAATAAACGTTGTGATCTTCCGGATCATTTTGTGGAATTCCATTTATTGAAACTGAGATTCTTCTTTGATCAAATCCACGGATGCTTAGATAGTTATAACCTAGTCCGTTTCCATTCTCGGAATAAAAAGTAATCGAGGGTTGATAGCTTAACATTTCCGGAATGTCTTGATTTATATATACCTGTTTGATAGATGAGCGGTCAATCTTCGAAAATGTTAATGGTGTGATTCCTTCAGTGCCAATGTTTCCTCTTACAAGTATAGTTTGACTTGTTATCAGTTTACTTTCAAGAAAAATATTTTTAGAGGAAGTAGTGAAATCATTCACCGATATTTTCTTTGCGATGAACCCGACATGACTGAAGAGTAAGAGATCATCATTGTTTAATTGATCTCTGAGTTCGAAGAATCCATTTTGATCAGATATTGTTCCGGTTCCGGTACGTTCAACGACAATACTTACAAAATTGAGGGGTGTTTTATTTGACTTATCAAAAATATGTCCCGTCAGGAATTGCGCATTCATATTAATTTGAGAGGCAATTAATAGTAAAAAAGCAGTCAAGTACTTCATTTCATTTCTCCTTATAGATTAGAAATAAAAAAGCCGTTCAGGAAACGGCTGTACTTGATTACTCATGTACCGTTTTCCTACGCTGGCATTATCCAGATCAGGTTTAAGGGTTTATTCTCAGCTATCCGCTCAGTTTTGGGATGCACCCCTAACAGCTTTTTAATTATGTTAAGAACTATTTTATTTTTGAATTTTTATTTTCTGTCCCACTTTTACTCGATCATTAGAAAGATTGTTCCAGGTGATTAGATCGGAGACAAGTACATTATTATTTTTAGCTATTGTCCAGAGAGACTCACCCTCTCGAACAGAATGAATAGCTACGTTACTATTCTTCTGGTCAGTATTTTTGCTTCTCGAAGAGGAAATATTTTGTAAATCAGAATTATTTTTTGTCTTCGAGCTTTTAGCCGAAGGTTCAACATCAGAATAGATTACAACAGCTTTTCCAAGAACAACTTTATTGCTGCCAAGATTATTCCACTTTTTAATATCAGTAATAGAGACTTTAAACATCTCGGCGATTTCGCCAATAGTATCCCCATCTTTCACTGTATAATGGAGAATGTTTCCATCTTTAGGTGTCGTATTATCGCCTAAGGATGTAGTATAATCTTTGGCGTGAACAATTAAGACATTTCCGATTCTGATTTTGTCGTTGCTAAGTTTATTCCATTTTCTTAGTTGAGCCGTGGTAACGCCATATTTCAGAGCAATTTTCCCGAGAGAATCACCTGATCTTACTTTGTATTTTGAAGTTTTATTGCTCGCTAACGAACCCGTACCACTGGATTTTCTATATTCGGCCGAATAAATCATCAATTTTTTCCCACTAGCCAACCGATCACTTTTAAGATTATTCCAGCTCCTTAAATTCGCAACGGAAACTCCATATTTCTTGGCAATACCCGATAAAGTCTCGCCGCTCAAAATTCTATGCTCTACACCGGTATCCCCGGAATTTACGAATAGAAGATTTTTCTTTTCAGCCTCACTCATATTATTGATTGATGTGAAATATTCCACTTTCTCGTTCGGAACTATAATAGTAAGTTCTTCTCCTACTCTTACGGTTGAAGTGTATGGTAAATTATTCCAGTTGCGAATATCAGAAACTCGTACGTTAAAAAGGTCTCCGATTGCTATAAGATTATCTTTACTTTTAACTAGATACTTAATTACTGATTTACCTTCGGGCACTGTAAAACTGATAGAATCGGAAGCCATATTATCATAAATTTTTGAGAACTTATTTTCGTCGGTGTTGTTGGTGAACTCAAGCTTGTATGAGGGATTTTGATCCAAAGTTTTTAGCTCGTCCTCAAGAGCCGGAAGTATATCTGTGTTTACAGCGAGATCTTCTGGACTAAAGTTTGAAACAGGTATTTTTATCTCCGAGCCTGTTTTTAATCTTGATTGTGGAGAAACACTGTTAACATCTGCCAGAGTTGAAATGCTTATATCATATTTTGCAGCAATTTCAGATAATTTTTCACCACGTTTAACAGTGTGGGACTCAAAAAGCACTCTCGCATTATCGGGAATACTGCTTAAATTCTGAACAAAAGCATCGTAAGACTTTGTGGGGACACGCAATGGATATCCTCCATCAAAATTAGAAGGGGTACTATTCTGTGTCAGTTCAGGATTCATATCACGAAGGAGATCCACGCTTATTCCAGCGCATTTAGCTAGAATACTTAGATCTATGGCATCATCAATTTTATGAATTGTAAATTCGTGCGGTTTTTCGAACTGGATATTGGTAAACCCATATTGCTCTGGACGACTTGCTATTATTGTGACGGCAATATATTGAGGGATATAATTTCGAGTTTCTTTTGGCAAGAATGGACGAATTTGCCAAAAATCCTTAGAACCAGCTCTTCTGATAGCTTTTCTTACTCTTCCTTCACCACTATTGTAAGAGGCTAAAGCAAGATACCAATCACCAAGTGAATAATAAAGATCTCTCAAATGTCGAGCAGCAGCATAAGTAGCTTTTTCGGGATCTTTTCTTTCATCGATATTAAAACTAACATTCATGTCATAAAGCCGGGCAGTTCCTCTAACAAACTGCCAAAGACCAACTGCTTTAGCCCAAGAGCGTGCATGTGGATTCAATCCACTCTCGACCATGCTTAAGTAGATTAATTGCTGAGGAACTTTTTCTTCGGCAAATACTTTTGCCATTAGCGGAAAATACTTTCCCGAGCGTGAAAGCCAGCTTTCAAGATGATGTCTTCCTCTTCCGGTGAAATATTCGATATATTGTTCAACATAGCGGTTAACTTCCAGAGGAAAATCTCCAACAACTACCGTGGTGGTCGTGCCTATGTAATTCTTTACTTCAGTGCTGTCTCCCTCTTGAATAACATCCGGTACATTTTTGTTCATCCACTCTTCCAATGCATAAATAGAGGCGTTTGCCGGTAATTCATCTAAGCTTTCAATGTACTTTTGGTAGTCTTCTACAATGGAACTTTCCAGTTCGGAATAGGAAGTGTTACTTTCTATCTCCGGATAATAACTAAGTTTAATAATAGTTGATAATGCGGATTCGTAATAGTTAAGTGTCTCAACTTTAAATCCCAATTTTTGTTGGTATAGTGCGTTCACATAATCTTTTCTGGCACTTTCCAACAATTCATTCATTCTTGATGGCGTTTTAACAATTTTAATTGAGTCTGTGCGGACTGAACTAGAAAACCGTGTGGAGGATTGATATGTACTGCATGAGGTGATTGAGATAATAAGTATTATCGCAATGAATAGGAAGTGCAGTTTTTTCACATAGGCTCCATTTACTTAAATTTTGATCTCAATTTAATTCGTTATAAACGGATTGTCAAGTTAGTTTATGATATAAGACCAGTTTAGTGTTTGTAAATAAATAAGTTAGGTTTATAAAAAATCAAAGAGGAATATTACAATGCTTCTTTTTCGGATTTATATCCACTTTAGTTTTTAGTAGTTGGAATGCATGTACAATTTTAATTCTCGTCTCTCTTGGTATGATTACCTCATCAATATAGCCGCGTTCTGCTGCAATGTAGGGATTAGTAAATTTTTCGACGTAATCCGACAATTTCTCGTTTAATTTCTCATCGGGATTATCGGCAGCAGCAATTTCTTTCTTGAAAATAATTTCCACAGCACCTTTGGGTCCCATAACCGCTATCTCGGCGCTTGGCCATGCAAAGTTGAAATCACCTCTAATATGTTTTGAGTTCATAACATCATAAGCTCCGCCATAAGCTTTGCGAACTATTACGGTTACTTTAGGAACAGTGGCTTCACAAAAGGCAAAAAGAAGTTTAGAGCCATGCCGAATTATTCCATTCCACTCTTGTTCTGTACCGGGTAGAAATCCGGGAACATCTTCCAAGACAAGCAGTGGAATATTAAATGCATCACAAAAACGGATAAAACGCGCACCTTTAACAGATGAATTAATATCCAAAACGCCTGCTAATACTTGCGGTTGATTTGCAACTATTCCAACCGAAACACCCCCTACCCTTCCAAAACCAACTATGATATTTTGTGCGTAATTTTCATGCACTTCTAGAAATTCACTATCATCGATCAGCAATGAGATGATTTCTCTCATATCATAGGGTTTATTAGGAGTATCGGGAATTACAGAATCTAATTTTATTTCAGTAAGATCTTTAGTAAAATCAAATTCTTTTTCCGGCGGAAGATCCTTCCAATTAAGCGGAAGATAGCCGATTAGTTTACGTAAATTATCAAGTACTTCTACTTCGCTTTCATAAACAAAATGAGCCACTCCGCTTTTTGATGCGTGAGTTTCAGCGCCGCCAAGATCTTCGAAACTTACCTCTTCATGTGTAACTGTTTTAACAACATTTGGTCCGGTAACAAACATATGACTGCTCAGCTTCACCATAAAAATAAAATCTGTGATTGCGGGAGAGTAGACAGCGCCGCCCGCACAAGGTCCAAGAATAGCCGATATCTGCGGTACTACTCCGGATGCTAAAGTGTTGCGCAGAAATATTTCCGCATAACCTCCTAAACTAACTACCCCCTCTTGAATTCTGGCACCGCCCGAATCGTTTAGACCAATTACAGGAATACCGATTTTCATTGCCATATCCATTATTTTACAAATTTTTTCGGCGTGAGACTCAGAGAGCGATCCGCCGAAAACTGTAAAATCCTGACTGAAAAGAGCTATTTGCCTTCCATTAATTTTGGCAAAACCGGTTACAACTCCATCGCCCGGAAATTTTTGATTTTCCAATCCGAAGTCAGTTGAGCGATGTTTAACAAACATATCCACTTCTTGAAAAGATCCTTCATCTACAAGAAGTTGAATTCTCTCACGTGCTGTAAGTTTTCCTTTTTCATGCTGGGATTTAATTCTCTCTGCACCGCCGCCAAGTTGGGCTTCAATTCTTAATTTTTCTAATCTGACTATTTTTTCTTTCATATTCGAGATTCCGGTTTAGATAGAAAAGTTGAACAAAGATTGAGATTTAACCCGGTTAAAAGTGTCTTCGATTTCTCTCTGTAAGGAAAGAAATTTCGCATTCGAATAAATTGATTTACCACGCTCGGCAGGAAGATCTACATTAAACTCGGCAAAGACTTCTGCCGGATGTTTTTTCAATAATAATATTTTGTCGGATAAAAAAAGCGCCTCTTCTAAATTTGAAGTTGCCAATAGAAAAGATGTGTTTTTTATTTTATTTATTTTTCTAAGAAGGGAATAAATTTCATTCTTCACCAAGCTTTCCATCTGGTTGAACGGCTCATCTAGAAGAATTGCAGACGGATTATGTGCCAATGACCGAGCGAGTGCTATCCGAAATCTAAAGCCGGTACTTTTATTATCTGGATAAAAAGTTTCGTAACCCTCAAGTCCCACAAACGCAATTAATTTCTTGATCTCGGCTTCATTAAATTCTTCTAAACCAAACCTGACGTTTTCATAAACATTTAACCAAGGAAACGATGAAGGAGCCGATGGAATCAGAATAATTTTCTTTCCGGATGGATTTAAAACTTCACCGGATGTAGACTTTTCTATACCAGCAATTATTTTGAGCAGCACAGATTTTCCTGAGCCGGATTCAGCGATTAAAGAAGTTATCTTTCCATCTTTGATATCAAATGATGCCTGCTTTAACACCAAATTCTTCGTCCCAATTTCGGAGTGAAATTCCTTCGAAAGATTTTTGATTTCTATCATTGTTATGCTCCCCAGTGAATAAGGTTTTTTGTTATAAGAGCAATTAAATAGTTGCCAAACCAGATTAACAATGCAATCAAAAGCGCCAATGTAAATAGAGCGGTAAAATCGTTGTACGCCAAAGCTTGACGGTAAATAGATCCAAGCCCGAAGGAATTGCCTATAAATTCATAAACTAAAACTAGCACCCACAAATAATAGTGAATCTGCTTCGTATATTCGGATAGTGCTGGAAGTGAAAATTTCCAGTAAATATTTTTATAAATCTTGGAGGTAGGCATATTTAGATTGCGCGCAACAACGAGATATTCATCTTTAATGTTTTTCGATTCTTCAAATAATTTTTTAAAAATCAATAATAGTACTAGAGTTAAGGCAAAAATAAATTCGCCCAGCAGTATATCGGCAAACCAGAAATTAAAGACCACCGCAAAGAAAAATGCGGGCAAATATTTAAATAATCTGAATGAAAGTATAGTTGGTTTTAATTCTACCATTGCTTTTATAATCCAGACAATGGAAAAATAAACTAGTATAAAACCAAGAAACAACATTAGATAAATTACAGTGGATGAGATTGTAAAGGCATATACGAGATTATAGTCGCGCCAGACATGAAAAAACGATTCCGCCATAAGAGTTGGTTTTGGAAGAATTTTGTTGACGGGAAGAATAAATTCAAATAAAACAACGTAAACGAAAAGAAGAGTAATAAATAATACAGCGCTATTTTTCACAGAGCTATTTTTTACAGTCATAACAGTAATTTATTTTTATTCATGATTTCTTAAGTCAATATATCCATAGAAACCGGGTAAATCAAATTAAGAAGTTTTCAGAAAAGAATTATACATTTTTTCATCTCCGATAGTCGTTCTAGATTCATGCCCGGGATAAACTACTACTCCATTTGGTAAAGTAAGCAGCTTAGAATTTATTGATTCAATCAGTGTATCGTAATTACCGCCCCATAGATCTGTCCTGCCGACACTTCCTTTGAATAAAACATCACCGCTAAAGCAAACTGCCTCCTTTTCAAAATAGAGGCAGAATTCACCCGGCGTATGACCCGGAGTAAAAAGAAATTTTCCTTGAGATTTCCCCAATACTAAATCTACATCTTCCGAGATAAATTGATCTGGCTTTGGTGACGGTGTGAATTCAACACCGTAGCTTTTGGCCGTATCAATCATTAAGTCTAGCATGAACAGATCTTTCTCAGGCGCAAGGAACTTTGGGTTATACTTCTGTTTTATGAATGCATTACCAAATATATGATCGATATGACAATGGGTATTGATAAGATAATTAAGCAGAATGGAATTCTTTTGAATAAAATCATCGACCGCTTCCCTCTCCGTTGAGTTGTAGCAACCGGGGTCTATAATTGCTCCTGCTTTTGTTTCATCATCCCATATTACATATGTGTTTTCTGAAAATGGACTGAAAACATACCGGTGAATTTTAAGCATCTAACTCCTGGAAAAATTGTTTTTTGTCCGTCCGAACAGTGTTTGAATATAGTTTTTATAATTTTCTTTTGTTTCTTCTATGCAATCACCACCAAATTTTTGTAAAAAGAATTTCGCTAATGTCCAAGCCGTCATTGATTCAGCTATTACAGCACATGCCGGTACAGCAACAAAGTCACTACGCTCTCTTCTTGCTTCTATTTTCTTCATGGTCGATAGATCAATCGAATCGAGCGGTGACATTAAAGTAGAAATCGGCTTCATCGCTCCTCTAATTATAACCGGCAATCCGGTGGAAATACTTCCCTCTATTCCCCCGGCTCGATTCGATTTGCGTGTAAAATCTTTTCCTTTAAGAATTATCTCATCATGTACACTTGATCCGAAAGAATACGCTGAATCAAATCCCAATCCAATTTCGATTCCTTTAACTGCTTGAATGGACATTATTGATTTAGATAATTCAGCATCGAGCCGTGAATCGTAATCGACAAAACTACCAAGCCCAACCGGGACACCTGTGGCGACAACGAAGAAGGTCCCGCCGAGTGTATCTCCTCGTTTCTTTGCTAGTTTAATTTTGTTGACAATCTTTTTCTCCTGGGAATCGTCAAGAACGCGGACAGAGCTTTTATCAGATATTTTATTCAACTTTTCAGCGGAGAAAGATTTTGGAATATTATTGATGAATAATTTTTCGGAAAAATTTTCTTTTGAAAATATTCCTCCGATGCTTTCCACATAACTTCCTATTTCGATTCCGAATTCACTTAAAAATTTTCTTGCTATTGAGCATGCAGCCACGCGGGATGCAGTTTCCCGGGCGCTTGATCTTTCAATAGAATTTCTAATGTCGTCGTAATTGTATTTTTGAGTGCCAACTAAATCCGCATGACCAGGACGAGGGATGGTAATTTTCTCAATGAGTTCGTCACTTTTATCAACGCTCATTTTAGATGTCCAATTATCCCAATCCTTGTTCTTAATAAAAAGTGAAATGGGTGCACCTGTTGTTTTGTTGAAACGAACTCCCGAAATAATTTCCGCCGAATCGGTTTCAATTTTCATACGAAAACCGCGACCGTAGCCGGACTGTCTTCTTCTTAATTGGTTGTTGATATACGCTTCGGAGATAGATAGGTTTGATGGAAACCCGGAAACGACAGATATTAATCCTTTTCCGTGCGATTCGCCTGCAGTAACAAAGTTGATCATTATTTCTTCTTTACTTAGTTGTGGTAAATATAAAAAAAGCGTCCATATGTTTGGACGCTTTTCTTGGCAAATCATAAATATTTTTATTTAGGAATATCTAACCCAACCAGTCTGGAATTGCCTTGACTATCGACTACTTTCAGAAGAACTGCCCGCCCTTTCTTCTTTTCGAAGATTGATTGCAATTCAGAAGCAGAATTAACTTCTTTCTTATCGGCGGAAATAATTACAGCATTCGCAAATAATCTTTGATTGAAAGCTTTGCTATAATTCTTGACATCTGAAATAAGAACACCGGATTTTACTTTATACTCACTACGTTCATCTTCCGACATATTTCTTACCGTCATCCCAAGCGCTTCAAAAGTAATCTCTTTTGAATCGAGATCTTTTCCTTTCCGCAGTTTATCAGAGACAAAAACTTCTTTAGATTCTTTTTCGTCTCGTGCTTTAAGTGTTACATTCCGTTCAATCTCTTTACCGTCACGGAATAATGTAAGTTTAACAACTGTACCTGCTCTTTTTGAAGCAACATAAGATTGCAATTCATTCGGTTGATTTGTTATTTTTTCATCAATTTTAAGAATGATGTCGCCTTCTTTAATATCTGCTTGAGAAGCTGAGCCGCCTTCAACAATATTCTGTACAAGTATTCCACGTGGATCGCCAAGACCAACGGCTTTTGCAGTGGAAGCATCAACTTCAGTAATGCTCACACCAATATACCCGCGACTAACTTTTCCATTTGTAATTAGATCATTTGCAACTGCCTTAGCAAGATTTACCGGAATTGCAAATCCATATCCTATGTAACTCTGAGTCATTCCGTTAGTGGCAATGGCAGAGTTAATTCCTATGACTGCACCGTTTAAATCTACCAGAGCACCGCCGCTGTTACCGGGATTAATTGCGGCATCAGTCTGAATAAAGTCTTCCACGGCGTATCTGTCTTTATTAATGTTTATGCTTCTACTTCTTGCGCTAATAATTCCGGCAGTAACGGTAGATGATAATGAAAGCGGATTTCCAATTGCCATTACCCATTGACCGACTTTTATTTTGTCAGAATCGCCGAGGTATGCAACTGGTAAATTCTTTGCATCTATTTTGATCACACCTAAATCTGTCAGAGGATCAGTACCTATAACAGTTGCATCTATTACTCTTTTATCATGAAGCGTAACTCTTACTTGTTTTGCGTCTTTCACTACGTGATTGTTTGTAAGAATATACCCCTCTTCAGAAATTATAATGCCGCTTCCCCCTCCCTCTTGTTCTTGCGGCATCTCATTGCCGAAAGGAAGTTTGAAAAAATTGTGGAAAGGAATATTACTCATATCTGTTTTAACTGAAGCCACAACAGTAATTTGCACTATCGAGGGAGTTACTTTTTCGGCTACTTCAATAAAAGCATTATTGAATGCGCTCGCATCTGCATTTAATTTTTCAACGGGTGGATTGGATGCCCCAATTCTTACGTCGCCATAACCCGGGCGAACCCAGCCGAATCCAGATACCAGAATTGCGCCGAAAACAATTCCGATAAAAATTAATGAGGCAGTGCCTATAAGATTTTTCTTTCGCATATATTTTTCTCCTACTTTGATTTACAATTCATTAATACTGATTTAATTTTAGTGACTTGAGTCCTTTGAACTCGTGAATATGATACGATAAATATTTTTCCAACATCTTTATAATCAAATTCAAGTCCTCTTCTCTGCAAAGAATGTTATTTTGTTTGGTATTTAGACAAATAAGAAGATTTAAAAGTTCCTCGTTGAAATCAAAATTTGTGAGATGGTCTTTTCGGCAGTCATCGCACATCAATCCAATTTCATAATTAATAGATACTGAATGATTAAGACCGATTTCATTATGACAGACGTTACAATGCCTAAGCTGAAACTCGTAGCCAATCTCTTTCAAAAAAAATAAAAAATACTTGGTAAAGAGAATCTTTGGATTACCATCAGTTGAATCCAGTAAAGTAAAAATTCTTACTGTCCCCTCAAATAATTTTTTACTGTGCTCGTTCTCTAATGTCATATTGGACAAAAGTTCGATTATTGCCGATGCGGAAATGTATTTTTCATAGTTGTCGCGGATACCTGAGTAATGTTTGATTAAATCAACCTGGCTTACCAACTGGACTTCACGTGTTTCTTTTTTATAAATCACAAGTTGAAGAAGATTCATGGTATCCACCAAGGTGCCTATTTTTGATTTGGTAGAACGCGCCCCCTTAATCATAGCCGAAATTTTCCCGAAATTTTCGGTAAAGAATTGTGCGATTCTACTTGTCTCACCGAAATCAATTTTACGAAGTACGATTGCTTGTGTTTTAACTATCTCAGACATGCGAGAAATCAAATGGTGATTGGTGAACTGCTATTTCAGTAATTATTGCGCTTATCAGATGATTCGGTGTAACGTCGAATGCCGGGCAATATGCGCCAAATTTATCGCTGGTAATTTGCTTACCAAAAAAATGTGTCAATTCTTTTTTATCCCGGAGTTCAATTTCTATCTGCTCACCGCCCGGACAATTCTTATCGATTGTTGTGGTCGGTGCAGCAATGTAAAAAGGAATATTATGATACTTACAGAGAACCGCTAAATTATAAGTACCAATTTTATTTGCCGCATCACCGTTGATTGCTATTCGATCCGCACCAACAATTACTAAATCAACTTTACCCTGCTGCATAAGATAGGCAGCGGTTGAATCAGTATTAATAGAAAAAGGAATCCCATATTGATCTAGTTCCCAGGCGGTCAATCGTGAGCCTTGTAGCAGCGGACGTGTTTCATCTACATAAACATGTTCCACCAATCCATTTTCAAACGCCTTGCGAATTACGTTTACCGCAGTACCGTCACCGCCAGTTGCCAAAGCGCCAGCGTTGCAATGCGTTAAGACTCGTAATTTCCTCGTAAATAATTCCAATCCATTCGTTGCTATAGAATCACATAGTCTATTATCTTCGTCATGAATTGCAACAGCTCTATCGAGCAATTTTTTATACAAATTATCAGCGTTCTTGAACTGTTCAAATGTTTTTTTGATTTCGCCTAACGCAAAAAATAAATTAACTGCAGTGGGACGGGTTGAAGCTAATCGAGAGTATGATTTTTCGAAAATCTCAGATTGTTTTTCACCTGGAACATTTTTAAGCGCGATAGCTAGAGCATAAGCCGCCGCAATACCAATTGCGGGGGCGCCGCGGACTTCTAAACGCTCTATAGCTTCAGCAATACGTTCTAAATCATCTGTACAAATAATTTCTATGGCAAGAGGAAGCTTAGTTTGATCTACGATATTGATTTGTTCGTCTATGAGTTCAACTGCTCGAATGTTCTTCATCTTAACTAAAACTCGATAGCTCTCGGAATTCTATGAATCGGTTATGTATTTCTAAATAACTCAAATTTTCCAATCCTTTGGTAGAAAACTTTTCGACACAGAAAGAAGCCATGACACTGCCATATACAACAGCACGTTTCAAATTGTCGAATGAGAAATCTCGATTTTTATGAAGGTAGCCTGAAAAACCACCAGCAAAGGCATCGCCGGCACCGGTAGGATCAAAAATATTTTCCATCGGATATGCCGGAGCGGAAAAGATCATGTCATCTCCAAACAGCAATGCGCCGTGTTCACCTTTTTTTATAATTAAATATTTTGGTCCTAACTTGGAAATAATGTGTGCTGCTTTGATTAGGTTAGGTTCATTAGCTAACAGGCGTGCTTCAGAATCGTTTATAATTAGAACATCAACTCGCGGTAAAACTTTTAGTAGATCTTCTTTGGCACCTTCTATCCAAAAATTCATTGTATCACAAACTATAAATTTGGGTTTTTCAAGTTGATCAAGAACAATTGTTTGTAACTGCGGTGCAATATTTCCAAGAATAACAAAACTGCTCTTCTTACTTTTTTCGGGAAGAATTGGATTAAACTTTTCAAAGACATTTAGATTAGTGAATAAGGAATCGCGTACATTTAGATCATAGTGATATTTACATCCGTAACGAAATGTTTTTGCACCCGGTACAATTTCCAATCCTTCCAAATCTATATTGTGATCTTCTAACATTGCCATATGTTCTTTGGCAAAATCATCTCCAACTATACCCACAATTTCAACCGGTCCGGAAAAATAACTTGCGGCAAGAGCTATAAATGTAGTCGAGCCGCCAAGAGCATTGCTAATTTTATCAAATGGAGTCTCGATATCATCGAGTCCAATCGAACCAACGATTAAAAGTCCCAACTAAAAATTCCTTTTGTTTTTAATGATTAAATATAAGAAAAATATTGTAGATCAAATCTTGACTGCCGGCAGACAAGATTTGATCAGTTTGTACAATTAATTTATTTGAACGGGCACACGCTCGTTCTATATATCTCTAATTACTTTATTGTAAAGTTAATAGTTATTCGCTCATGTATTTGAGTTTAATTTCAATTCTACTCAGCTCTGAGCGAGCAGCCTGCTCGCTCTACAAGACTAAAAACTATATGTACATGATTGGGCATTATTGTAAAACTAATTAATTCATATTCTTTATTATCACGGTATAGAATTGAATCGTAAACAAGTTTTGCTAAGCGTTCATCGTTTAACCAATTATTATTTGAATATTTATCTAAATAAGAATCAAACTTATCAAAATAATCCCACTTTCCTTCCGAATATGTATTCTGTTTCTCTTTCTTCGACTTATAAGCCGAAATTGTTTTTATGTGAGCTTTGTAATCATCCTTTAATTTTTCAATAACATGAATTGGTAAAGAGTTGTGTAAACGAAAAGTGATAAAAAATGTGTAACCGATAGGTTGATAATGAGGAAAGTTACGACGGTAGTAAATTTTTGTATTCATATAATTATAAATTGTAGAGCGAACTGTCTGTTCGCTCTGTGTTATGCAAACCACTCGTTCTACGTATTGTCAAATTACTTTATTGTAGAGTTAATAGTCTGTTCGCTCATACATTAGAACTTAATATCTCTTCTTTCAGTTTTGAACGAGCAAACTGCTCGTTCTACAATTCTATTTCTACAAACTTTAGAATAATTTGCTGGCTCGTAAAATACTCGTAGATTATTTCAACAGATTTTCTCTGCCCGGGCCAAGCCAACAATTTTATAGCATCATCTTTACACATCCATTTATATTCAGAATGTTCTTCAGAAATATTTACATTGTTGTCAGCGGAGACTAATGCTGCAAATACTGGAACCATGCAAATATCATTTTGTGTTGGAGAATAAAATGAATTGACATTGGGAACAACCCAAAACTTTACCGGTGTTAATCCGGTTTCTTCATTAATTTCTCTTATAGCGGCTTGATATGCTTGTTCATTACCGTCAATTGAACCGGTGATCATTTGCCATAAGCCGGGATAAATTTCATTCTCAGAACGTTTGAGTAGAAGAAATTCCATTTCTTTTCCAACCAATCTGAAAATATGTGCTTCAATTAGATTCGATGTTACATTCATATTCTCTCACATACTAAATTATTTTGGCTTATTGTTGGATTAGAATTATAAAAGCTAAATGCTAAGCGCTTTTCAGAAATATGCTCTTGCTTCAGCTCTCATTGTTTGTATAACCCGGCTCGCACCTTGAACACGGGCATCGTAACTGAATGATGTTTGAACGAAACTTGATACACGGTAATCGAAATATATGCGCCAAAAGTAATTTTTTCCAATTGCGTTACCTCTTGTCATCTCAAAAGGAAGATTTGCGGAATTGGAGGAAGAGATCAGTTCGATTCTTTCTACTTCGATTCGTAAACGTCCCAAATTTTCAAACGAAATATTCGCCCGAAATGAAATGGAATTTAAATCGATTACACTCGGAGAGATGCGATGAAAATCCTCGCTTCTTCCCGCTTCAATTTTAAGTCCAATTTCGATTTCGCGTTGTGGACGGTATGAAAAATCTGTTGAGATATTATTGCGCGTTACAAGTCGTGCCCTGTTTGAGGTTACCGGCGATATTAAATTATCAACTTGATTAATATATTCTGATTGGTTGCTTATCTCTTCCATCATTCTAAATTTAATTCGTAGACCACGCTCTCGAAAGTATCCATTTTCGGTTCCGCCGCTGAATTGATTGAGCGATTTTCTTTCTGTAATCCTGAATCTAAATGATAATTCGTTACTGTTCTGGAAAAGGTTTACATCTTGTTGAAATAGTTGAGAGCCATTTATGGTTGTTGAATCGTTTAAGAATTTTGATAACCTCAACATATAGATGTTAATTGTTTTCGGGTCTTTACTGTTCTCTTCAATACGAAAAGAAGTTTCTGTTGATATCGGTTTCAAGAGATTCACCCAAAAATCCTCTCCGGTTATAATTTTGTTAAAATCAATTCTCCATCTCGTATTCGATTTAAGCGCTATAACCGGATAAAGTTTTTCTGTTGGAACTGTTAATAAAATAAAATCTCCCTCATATGCGGTAATTTGAAATTCATTCTCTTCCGAAATGCCATTATAGTTAAGATCTCCAAGGTAAATATAATTTCCGGAACCCTTCGGAACTTTAAGAAATACTTTTTCCATCAATGAGGATTGCTCTGTTGCGGCTTGATAATAGAGATCCCCGGTGATAAAGCCATTCCAAAAATTGAATCGGCTTTGTGAAAGTAATAACACAGTTTCGTTATCTCCAAAACCCTTCTTCCTGAATTCCTCTGAATATTTTTTATTTCTAAGACTCATAGTTAATGATGTTGAAATTTCCTTGACTCCACGGAAGTTAAGTTGTAATTGCTGGATGATGGCGGAATACTGATTTGTCATCATCCCATTCAAAGGAATTGATTCATCTCTTAAGGAGAAACTTGCCTTAGCATCGAATGAAGGTGATAGGTTGAACTCAATGTACGGTACAACTTCAATAATTTTTAAGCTGGTTGGTAAAAGGAGAACGCTATTAAATGACTTTTCAGTTTTATCTTCGTATAAATATTCGAATCCGGGTTTGAACGAGCCGACAGTGTAAAAAGCTTTTCCATTATTTCTAATCCAATCGGAATTTATGGCAATATTAATTGAGCTAACGTAATCGAGAGCAGACTCAATCTGATAATTATTTGCGTCGCCGAATTTTATTTGAGAAAAAATTCGGTTGGAGCTGAAATTGTCACCCTGTTTTAAGTAGCCATATTTAGTATTCCAGTACGAGTTCTGTACAGGAGAATAATTGAGGGATAATTCTCTTAGTGTTTGGTCTGCTGCAATCAGCAGAGGAAGATTGTATCCCCTATTAAATTCTACTTCATTAATTCTATCAAGAGAAGAAAATCTGCCATCAACAAATCTGTCTTTAAGAGTAAAGCCAATTTTGCCAAGTGAAGAATTACTAATTTTAATTTCACGTTGTTTCATCTCAAGCAAAAGACTTCTAGCGTATCCAAAATTATTTTCGTCGTCAATAGTTGAGAGTTTATTCTTATCCCACATACTGCCAGACAGCTCGGCTGATATATCAATTCCTTCTAGAATGTTTGCAGCTATTGAGATATTACCGAGCTGTTTTAATTCCGGCATCGGTAAATAAATCAACGGTAAATAGGAGCCGTTTTTCAAACCAACAAAACGATATTTGCCGAGACTTTCTTTTGTGTAATCTCCGTTTCCACTGCCCGTATAGCTGAATGAAACATTATAGATTGAAGTGACAGCGCCCGGGAGATACTTGTAATAAGTAAATTGTTGTGAATTAATCAGTGTATCAATTCTGGTGTAAACTCCTTGAATTTTTCCCGTAGAATCTGGAAGAGCCAATGATATGCCGGATTTTACAGCCGCATTTCTATCACTTCCTGCAGATCTCAGAATGGCAAGTTCACTATCAGTGAATGAATATTCGATTGGACTATTTTCATCGTCGCCTTCGCTTAAATAGCCGATGCCGATCTTAAATTTGTCATCAAATAGTTTTGTAGAGAAATCAGCACCGAAAAAGTTTCTACGAAAGCTTTGATCTGTATATTCAAAGTCTACTGAAATGCGGCTTACCGATGTTATTAACCTTTTTGGTGTGAATGTGATCTCAGCATTAGAGTAATCAATTATGTAATCTTTATTTTCACCTCTCTTCAATTCTTCTCCGTTAAGATAAATTCTCTCACTCCCCGCAATAATTATTATAGCCCTTTCGTTATTAATTCCGGTTAAGCGGTAGGGACCTTGATTGCCATCCAATCCGTTAAATTGATTTGTATTAAATTTTCCACGTGAACCGGCAATTGCAATCGTTCCTTTAGTTGCGCCATAGGTAAAATCACCTTTAAGACCTTGCAGCTTTCTCGTAATACTCGAGAATTCATTTCCCCTAAGATTTAATTCGTAATCGCCAAAAGTTCCAACAGCATTTGGATGTTTCAGTTCGATAAAAACTTTATCAAGTTCTTCAAGTTTTTCTGTATTACCCTCCGGTTGAATTGGAGTATTTTCATCTGTAAGTGCGGCTACAATGTCGATATCATCAGAAAGTTTTCCTGAGAGTTGTAACCTCAATCCGCTATTTAGTGTGAAGTCTCTATTAGTTCCGATCGTAAATCCGCGGACAATAGACCCGCTCTTTTGTAGATCTTTTCCAAAAATAGATTCAACCGTTAATGGTTCGGTAACTCGTTTTGAAGCCCGGATAGTATCCAATATTTTATCATCGTATTGAAAGACAAGACTTCTGCGTTTATACTCTCTGTTTAATTTTAGTATTACAGTTTCATAAGTAACAAAAAGTGTATCCAGTAGGGAGTAATTTAGATTTTGAGAAAGTGAAAATGATCCCGTGGAGAAGTTGAACGAATAGTCGTGAGTTGATAATGTTTTCCTTTTTAGAATAATCTTTTCCGAGGAAGGAATAATAGTGAGTGATGAGATTTTGTAAGAGTTGTTGAGATTGACTTTAATCGTATCAGTAACTGTTTTAGTTCTATAACTCTGCGAGTAAAGTACAGAAGATAAGAATAGAAACAGAAGTATATTTGTTCGGTTCAGAAATATTTTTTTCAAAAAAAATCGCTTTAATAATTTTGTAAAATAAATCTAAACCGATACTCCCTTTAATTCAACTTAATAAAATTATTCATATCTGAGGGCTTCAATAGGATCAAGATTGGAGGCTTTCACCGCAGGGTAAACCCCGAATACAACTCCAACAAAAGTTGTGACGAGAAGTCCTATAAAAATCCAGTCTATAGGAATATGGATCGGTATGCTGAGAGCTAACGCTACAAGATTCCCGCTTAAGACCCCGAGTACAATTCCGATTATGCCGCCAAACCAGCTGAGTGAGACAGCCTCGATAACAAATTGAGTTAGTATTGTTTTCTTACGGGCTCCAATGGCTTTACGAATACCGATTTCTCTTGTCCTTTCCGTAACGCTAACGAGCATTATGTTCATGATTCCGATACCGGCTGCCAGTAGAGCTATAAATGCAATTACAGCGGCACCGAGCTTTACATATTTTGTTAAATCGTTCCATGATTGTAAAAGTTGATCGTTGGTGATTAATTCGAAATCATTTTCCTGCCAACTTTCGACCTTTCTAATTTTTCTCATAGCGCCTATTACTTCATCCATAGTTTTATCGATCATATCTTTACCGGGAGACATCACTATAATTGAGGCGCTTCTTTCCGAACCGAAACATTTTTCAAATGTTCTTATCGGAACGGCAACGAAATTATCTCTTGATTGACCGAAGACCGAGCCGCGCTTGGCGAAAACACCCGCGACTTCAAAATTAAAATTATCGATCTTTATCTCCTGCCCTATCGGAGAAATATTTCTAAATAACTTGTCCACTATATCTGTTCCTATAACACAAGTATAACGAGCAAAGTCATAATCACTCTTAGTTAGATTTCTTCCTTCGCCAATTTTCAAATCATTGGCAATAAATAGATCTTGATTAACGCCAACCACCGGAACATTAGGATTTGTTTTTATATTATTGAATTTTATTGTTCTGCCCCCTCGAGAGACATTAACTCCTACCGCTATAGGAAGTTTTGTGATCTCTTTCAATTTTTCCGCATCAGCAACGGCTAAATTTTTTCTGTTGTGATATTTGCTGTCGCGCCGACCTATCTGAATTCCTGATGGCCATTTTGAGACTATAAAATTATTTGAACCGATTGAACTGAAGATGTCTTCGATGTTTGCCTGTATTGCGCTTATAAACGTCATCACAATAATTATTGAAAAGAGTCCTACCGCAATTCCAAGCAAAGTTAAAAAAGACCTGAGTTTGTTTGCGAGAATAGAGGAGAATGCAAGTCTAATGCTTTCAAATATCTGCATAATTATTACTCATATCGAAGTGAATCAACCGGGTTTAGTTTGGATGCTTTCCATGCCGGCAGGAAACCGGAAATTATTCCCACCAAAACCGATATAAATAAAGCCAAAAACACAACATCGAGCGGCATTGCGGTCGGTAAAAATTGATTGATTACCAAACTTAGAGGAAATGAAATCATTAATCCTATAATTCCGCCCATAAGGCAGAGAATTGCAGACTCGGTCAGAAATTGGAGAAGGATCGACCACGTTTTTGCGCCTATTGCTTTTCGTACACCAATCTCTCTTGTCCTCTCTGTTACAGAAACAAACATGATGTTCATAATTCCAATTGCGCCTACAAACAATGAGAGCGCAGTAATCGCAATGCCTGCAGTAGCAATTACTCCCACAAAACTGTCATACATTTGTTTCAACGCTTCTTGTTGATTGATCGCAAAGTCGTCCGGTTTACCAATAGGAACTTTTCTAATAATTCTCATCGCCGAAATAATTTCTTCTTTCACATCATCTATGTTTGCGACATCACCAATCTTCACGCTTATATTCATTCTCGATCTCATATTACCGAAAGTTGTTTCGAATGCTTTTAAGGGCATGATGATTTGACCATCCAAACTGAACAAACCGAGCATTGCGCTTCCCTGTTTTTCTAATACACCAATCACCTGCATTGTGATATTATTTATTTTTATATGCTGATTGATAGGACTTTCAACAGGGAATAATTCGTTGGCAATATCTTTGCCTATAACACAAACGTTTCGTCCCGAGCGTACATCCAATTCGCTTAGAAATCTTCCCTCTTCCGGATTAACATTACCGGTTTTCTGATATTCTTCCGTTGTTCCGTAAATTACAGAAGATTGAACAGATTTTTCTTTTCTTTTTATAGTAGCACCAAAAGAACTTTTACTTGGTGCCATAGCCTCATAATTTTTTAGAGCGGATTTAAGTTTTTCATACTGCACATAGGTAATATCTTTTCTATTACGGAATTGACTCCAATCTCCGGCGGCAAACCAGGGATACTTGTCAACATAAAGAACATCGCTTCCCCAAGAGGAAATTGAACTTATGAACGCCTGCCTCAAGCCAACAATCGCGGTCGACATTGTTGTAACCGCTACAATGCCGATAATTATTCCAAGTGTAGTTAATACAGAACGGAGCTTGTTTGCGCGGATTGCTTTTAAGGCTATTAAAAGAATCTCTTGAAATTCTACAAAGAATATTTTCATGGCAACAAAATATTAAATTCGAAGATCAAGATGCAATATTAAAAAAATATAGTAAGCCTTAACTGAACTCAAAGATCGAATCTTTATATGATTTTTAAAAATTATTCATATCTCAATGCATCAATGGGATCTAAATTAGCCGCTTTATAAGCGGGATATGTTCCGAAAGAAATACCAATGATAACACATAATAAAACACCTATAATTACCCAGTCCAAAGGTATAACGGCTGATGCTTTTAAGAATGATCCGGCTAAATTGCCAACAGCTATTCCCAAAATGATTCCAACAATTCCTCCTAAAAGAGATAACGTTACTGCCTCGCTCAAAAATTGGAACAAGATACTTTTGTTCTTAGCACCAACAGCTTTTCTAATACCAATTTCTCGAGTTCTTTCTGTTACGGAGACCAACATAATATTCATAATTCCCACTCCGGCAGCCAGCAGAGCAATTCCAGCTATAACAATTGAGCCGATCCGCACACCGGAAGTAATGTCATTAATTTGAGTTAGCATTGATTCATTCGAGAATATTTCAAAATTATCCGGTTCTCCTGCAGGCACTTTTCTAATTGTTCTCAGATAACCGGAGGCGAGTTCTATAAGATCGTTATAAGATTCCTTGCTGTGCCCCATGACTGTAATATTAACACTTCTTGTATTCTTGCCGTAGAAATTTTGGTATGTAGTAATCGGCATGACGGCAAAATTATCCTGACTTTGTCCGAATGCCGCGCCTTGCGGCTCAAGAACTCCAATGACTTTTAGTTTGTGCCCATCTAAAGTAGCTATACGATCTACTGCACTATAATTCGGAAATAAAATTTTAGCGATATCGGCGCCTAGAATTACCACATCATCATACCGCTGAACATCTCTCTCATTAAAAGCGCGCCCTTCTTCTACAATCCATTTATTATTTGGAAGAGCTTCCGGTGTAGTGCCCGCAACTTGAATGTTTGGATTAGTCTCTCTATTTCCCGCTTTTATCACTTTACCAAAATTCCAAAGCTCCGCTCCAACCGATTTAGCCTCTACAAGTTTTTCCTTCAAACGATAGTATTCTTCAAGAGTTATATCCGGACGATTTCTAAATCTGGACTGATCATGTGGGCCTGTTTGGAAAACCGGATTTTTCTGAATTTGAAAAGTATTTTGACCGAGCATAGAAACTCCTTCTTGAATACTTTTCTGAAGCATTTCAATTACGGTGCTTATAGCAATAATCGAAAATATTCCTACAATAATGCCAAGAACAGTTAGAAGAGAACGTAATCTATTTGTTCTTAAAGATGAAAAAGCAACTTTAATTATCTCAAAAATCTTCATTACTCATACCTCAGAGCTTCAACAGGATCTAATTTAGCGGCAGTATACGCCGGCGCAAATCCGGAGAGAACTCCGGTTAAAATTGATATTACTATTGCAAGTATAAAAGCGTTTGCGTCAACCGAAGTCGGAAGAAACTGATTTATAATCAGACTCAAGATTATTGCAATTATTAAACCGATCATTCCGCCAATTAAACAGATGATAGCTGATTCGGTTATGAACTGTCCGAGAATTGATCTCTTCTTTGCACCAATAGCTTTGCGAATTCCGATCTCTTTTGTTCTTTCTTTGACAGAAACAAACATGATATTCATAATTCCGATTGCACCGACAAATAAGGAGAGTCCTGTAATAAACAATCCTGCAATTTGAATTACACCTACAGTTTTATTGATAGTGTTAAGTAAAGCTTCCTGCTGGTTGATGGAGAAGTCGTTATTCTCATCATACTTTAATCCTCGGATTCTTCTCATAATTCCTACAGCTTCTTCCTTAACGGCGTCAACCATTTGACTGTTCGGAGCGCGCACATTAATGGTAACACTTCTGCGGTTTTGATTTTGGAGATACTTGAAAACATTTTGAATAGGAATGAAAGCCTGATTGTCCGGGTTGAAATTTCCCATAACCCAGCTTCCCTGCTCTGCTAAAACGCCAATAACCTTAAATCTGTGCCCCTTAATTTTTACTTCATTATCAATCGCGCTTCCGCGAGGGAATAATTTTTTTGCTATTTCACTACCGAGTACACAAACTTCTCTACCACCATTACTCTCTATCTCGTTGAAAAATCTTCCTTCGCTAAAATTAAGATTAGTAGTTTTGATATAATCGTCGGTAGTTCCTTGAACCAGAATAAACTCAACAGAATGTTCTTTGTGTTTTAACGATTGATTAGACCATACTGTTGGAGCAGATGCGGCGGGCAGCTTAGCCATATCGGCGTATTTTTTATAATCGGCTAAAGTAATATTGCTGCGGTTCCTCAGTTGCCAGAAAGGGATATCGTTATTAAACCACTCAAATTTATCTATGTAGAGATTGTCGGAGCCAAGAGACGAAACACCGGTTTGAAACGCGTTATCAATTCCTCTTATAGCGGTAGACATTAGGACAACCGAAGCAATACCAATTACTATTCCGAGAGTAGTTAAGATGGCGCGAGCTTTATTAGCTCTTATTGCCCTCAGGGAAATCAACAACCCCTCTTTCATCTCGAATAAAAAATTTCTCATTACACTACCTTTTAATTTGATGCACCGTTTTTCGCAGGTACAAATCTCTTTTCCACCACTTCGTCATTTTCAATCAACCCGTCTCTTAATCTTAATATTCTCGCCGCATGTTCTGCAATATACTCTTCGTGAGTTACCAGAATTATTGTGTTGCCCAATTCAAATATATCGTTGAAGAGAGCCATAATATCTTCACCGGTTTTTGTATCGAGATTACCGGTTGGCTCATCTGCAAGAATAATTGAAGGCTGGGTAACTAATGCACGTGCAATTGCAACACGCTGTCTTTGTCCGCCCGAAAGTTCATTTGGTTTATGGTGCATACGGTCTGATAAACCAACTTGTTCAAGTGCAAGACGGGCTCGTGCTTTTCTTTCTGATGATGACACGCCGGCATAGATAAGGGGCAGTTCAACGTTGTGCAAAGCGTCGGATCTCGCCAGCAAATTGAATGTTTGAAATACAAATCCAATTTCTCTGTTTCTGATCGCAGCAAGTTCATTATCATTCATTTGACTTACATTATTTCCCTTAAAATCATAGAGACCTTTTGTTGGAGTATCCAAACAACCAAGCACGTTCATTAAAGTTGATTTACCCGAACCGGAAGGGCCCATGATTGCTACGTATTCATTCTTGTTAATTTTGAGTGAAACGTCTCGAAGCGCATGGACCTCTTCGCTGCCGACCTGATATATTTTTGCTATGTGTTCAATATTAATGATATTCATTTTAGTTCCGTTCTTAGTTGAATTACTTTTTGGCGCTATCTTTTCCTTTTAGTTTAGATTGTACCGATACTTTAGAACCATCCTCTAATTCTTTTGAGATTGCTCTGTAGGGACCATTAACAACTTCTTCATCACCCTTCAAACCGCTAGTAATTTCAATATAAGTATCGTCGCTAATTCCGGTTTTAACTTCGACCATCTTTGCCTTGTTATCTTTTACTAAGAACACCACTTCTTTCGGCTTATTACTTTTTTCCTTTTTAACTTTTACTGCTTCCTCCGCCTGGTCGCCACCCTCTGGTGCACTTGCCATATTCTCTACTCGCGCGGTTACACTCTGGATAGGCACTGTAAATACATTTTGTTTTTTCTCGGTCTCAATATCGGCGTCACAAGACATCCCAGGTCTAATATTATTCCCCGCATCAAGAATTAGAATTTTCACTTCGAAGTTTACCACTTCATCCTGAGTTCCAAGCCCCTTAGTAACCGCACTATTACCAATTTGAGTTACAACTCCCTTAAATGTTTTTTCAGAAAAAGCATCAACATGAACTTTTGCGGTATCGCCAACGGAAATTAGTACAACATCATTCTCATCGACATTAACAGTGGCTTCCATTTTGCTCAGATCAGCAACCGTCAACATTTCGGTTCCGGGGCTGAATCCGCTGCCCAGCACTCTCTCGCTTAAATCAATGCTGCGTTTGCTGATTGTACCGTTCATTGGCGCATAGACCATAGTTTTATTTAAGTTCACAATCGATTCTCTTAATGCAGCTTCTGCCTGTGTAACTCCGGATTTCATCGATTCATAGCTGCCAAGTGTTTGAAGATAGATTGCTTTCGAGTTCTCAAGTTCAGAGTCGCTTGTTAACTTTTTTTGAGCCAATTCTTGAATGCGTTTGTAGTCGGATTCAACTTTATCAAGTTGAGCCTTTGTAGATGATAATGTTGCTTTAGACTGGGCTAATCTTGCTTCAGCGCTATTTTTTTGGGCTTCATAATTATCGGGCTTAATTCTTAAAAGTAATTGTCCTTTCCTAACAACATCTCCTTCTTTGACAGGCAAATCAACAATTTCTCCTGTGGCTTCGGCGCTAATTTTAACCTGGTAAACCGGATTAATTTTGCCTGTAGCGGAAACAACTTGAGTAAGATTTCTCTTTACCACTTTTTCAACTTGAACCACAACTATTTCTTCTTTTCCACCGCCAAAAATCACAAGCAGAAGAACTATTAACAAGAGAAGTCCCAATCCTCCGAAGATGAAAAATTTCTTTTTCGATTTTTTCCCGTTAGTCATTTTAATTTACTCCTTCATATAATTTATTCAAATTTTGAAAAATCTAATCTTCCGATAGCATTGTCAAGCTTATCATGCTGGCGATAGAAATCATATCCGGCATTAATTTTATTACGAAGTGCATCTTGATAATCTCTACTTGCCTGAAGTACATCCAGAATAGTTGCCGAGCCAAGATTATATCTTTCTTGATTGATCTTTCTTGTCTCTTCTGCTGCTGAAACGCTCTTAGAAGCGACGTCTAAGCTTTTCTTAGCGGCAACCAAATCTAAGTAAGTTTGTTTGATTTCTATCTTAATCTGTCTTTCCAGCGCTGAGAGATCTTCCTGAGCATTCATAGCACTGATTTGAGCAAATTGAATTTGATTCTCTGTGCTAAAATTTGAGAATATTGGAATATTTAATGAAAGCCCAACTGAAAAGGTCTTTCTATTAAACAAATCTCCGGTTCTAACTGCGCTTGTTCCATACGAATAATTACCACTTAAAGAAGGATAGATTCCACTCTTAGCAATTGTAATTCCTGTTTCAGCAGATCTTAAATTTAATTGCTGGCTTTTGTAATCAAATCGATTATCTAAGGCTGCGTTAACCATCACCTGTATCTCTTGAAAATCCTTCATGTATGAATCTGTATCCACTGATTTTTTACCTGCAAAGGGATCAACAAGTGAATAATCTTCTAATACATTCAGTGCCAGGTAATTTAGGAGCGAAGCTTTTGATGATTCGTAAATATTTTGTGTTTGTATAAGTAAAAGTTCTGCATTTCCTAACTGGACTTGTGCAGAATAAACATCGGCAAGAGTTACTGACCCTAAACGGTTTCTTTCCTGAACTGTTTCATAAAGTCTCTTGAAATATTTTACATTTTCTTCCCGTACAGCCATCAGTTCTTCAGCATTCAAAACGATGTAGAAATAATCCGTAGTGGTAAACACTATATTCTGCTTAATTTTTGAGATATTATACTCACTTGCTTGTAAATTATCTTTTCTTTGGGAAATTGTTGCATAGTTTGCCAAACCATTAAAGAGAGTTACATTTCCGCCGACTCCCAAACTATAACTTCTATTCTCAGCGGTGGAAGCCGGAATGTCAGTGGTATTTCCAAAAAAATCTCTTTGGACTCCTCCTTTGTCTTCCGTTCTCTGCCAATTCCAACCGGCAGATGCGCCAAGACTGGGAATTAATGCACCGTAAGCGCTTTTCAATTGCGATTCACTAGTGGAAAGACTATTCTTCGATTTAATGAGAGTAGTATTTTTTTGCAAAGCAATTGATATGGCTTCTTGAAGAGTTAATTTCTTCTGAGCAAAGTTTGGTGCTGCTATCATCAATACTATAAGTAATATTGTTATTCGTTTCATCCGTCTCTCCTTTTGAGAACATATTTTATTTACTGTTTAATAAGACGTAATCTATTGTGCAAAAGTTACAAACTAAAATGAGTTTAACCGTTCTTACTTAGAATTTCATTTTTGATCTTAAGTAAGTACTCGAATGCCTCTTCATAATTATTCCCGATCTTACCATCAAGTATCGCTTCTTCAATTGCTGTTTTAATCTGACCAACCAATTTTGAAGGAGGAATATCGCAGACTTTCATTATCTCTTCTCCACGTACCGGAGATTGAAAAGCCCGGAGTTGATCTCTTTCTCTAACATCCTTAACCTTCTGCATCACGATCTCATAGTTCTCCAGATATCTTGAAACCTTTGAAGGATTTTTACTTGTTATATCTGCGCGGCAGAGTGTAATTAAATCATCTAAATCTTCTCCGGCAAAAACAACCAGACGGCGTATTGCGGAGTCAGTAACTTCTTCGTCAACTAATGCTATCGGTCGCAGATGTAAACGGATTAACTTTTCAACATACTCTAATTTATTCAGCGGTAATTTCATCCGGTTAAAAATATTTTTCATCATTCGGGCACCAAGCTCTTCGTGCCCGTGAAAGGTCCAGCCGGTTGCTTCAACAAATTTTTTTGTCATTGGCTTAGCAATATCATGAACAAGTGCCGCAAACCTAAGCCATACATCATTACTCATTGCTGCAATATTATCAACAACAATGCAAGTATGATAAAAAACATCTTTATGGTGGAAATCTTTTCTTTGTTCAATGCCCGCGAGATTATTTATTTCCGGAAAAACAACTTTCATTACACCGCTTTCAAAAAGAAGTTTTAACCCGATCGACGGCTTAGCAGAAGAAAGAATTTTCATGAATTCAGCAGTTATTCTTTCTTGTGAGACAATCTTAATCCGCTCTGCCATTTTTTCTGCAGAAATTATTAATGCACGGTCGACCTTAAAATTAAGTTGGGAAGCAAATCGAAATGCCCGCATAATGCGTAACGGATCATCATCAAATGTTTGGTTCGGGTCGAGAGGAGTTCGAATCAGTTTATTCTCGATATCTTTTAAACCATTAAACCGATCCAGCAGTTCACCGAAATTTTGCTCATTCAGAGAAATAGCAAGTGTGTTAATTGTAAAATCTCTTCTCCTGATGTCGTCCTCAAGAGTTCCGACTTCAACAACCGGATTTCTACTGTTATGCGAATATGATTCCTTTCTGGCGCCTACGAACTCAAGTGCCATTCCATTATAAATGAAATGTGCGGTTCCAAAATTCTTAAATATTGAAACCTCTTTCACACCGAGTGAATTTGCAAGCAGCTGTGCAAATTCCGGTCCCTTTCCAACAACCAGAAAATCAATTTCATCTCTATCCCGATTGAGGATTATATCTCGAACAAACCCACCAACGATATATAAATCAGTATTGAATGATTTCGAAAGTTCAGAGGCTTTCTTCAAGAAAGTATATTTTTCTAAATAGCTCTTAAAATTCATTTTTGTAAATAAATGTTGGTTTAAGTTCCTCGGCATTGTTTATAAACCAATTAATCATTCTTAGATTTTCGATGTACTGATGATCCAGATTAGCATCTTGTCTATAGTTCATTGTAAGTAGGGCAAAAAAATGAGCGGTTTCATAATCCGATCTCTTTAACGCGAGTTTCGATATTTCCAAGGCTGCATATCTTGATATTGGGTCTATAACTTTAATTCTTCCTTTTAACGCATCAACCATCTCATTCAATCTAACATTTATCTTATCGCCAAGTGCAAATAAAGCAGGAACCGTAAAATAATTGAGCTCTTCCTCGTTCATCTTCAACAGCGTTTGGTACTTTAGAGTTTCGTTCTTTTCAAAATAATATTTTAGGGAGTCAATACCTTCCTTCAAAATTGTTTTTCTGATCATTACTTCGTTATAGTATCGAATGTGAGGATTTTGAATCAAGAGAGAGTCATATAAACTAACTGCCTTGGACTCTTCATCGCATTTTATTAATAAATCCCCATGGATCAGTTCAAGATAAAAATAATATAGGCTCTTCTTAAAATTAGCTAAATGTCGATTTAAAAACTTTTCTGCTTCCGAATACTTCTTTTCTTTAGAATAGGAAGCGATGATTCCGCTCAGGGACTGATAGGAATTTGAATACAGAAATACTTTTTGGAACAGTTTAAGCGCCTCAGAAGTTTGGCGGGCATTGAATAACTCCCACCCTTTTTTGACTTCAGCCGCAGCAACTCGTGGACAAAATTTTTTGAATATTGTAGTTCCTCCAAAATAGAGCTGAGCCTTATATCTATTAAAATCTATGTAATAATTTTTCAGAAAATTGTCGTACTCCAGTGCAAGAGCAGCCAAATTCTTTCCGAATATCTTTAAAAAATTAGAATTGCCGTAGAGCTTTTTGATTTTATCAACACCATAACTATCAGCAAGATATTTCAAAAAAGAGCCGCTGTAGATATATGAGATTGATGAGGTCTTTGTAAAAAACGCGAAGCCTCTAAATAGTTCTTCTATTGGAAATTTATAACCAGCCAGTTCAGCTAATTTTGCCATATAGTGAACTGGATAACCGTCATAATTATTTTCTACCGTCATGGCTAATCCCTCAATCAAAGATGGATTGAAGTCGTTTGCAACTTTAAATGGTGTCGATCCGAAAGATCCTCCAATAACATGCACCAATTCATGTTTAAGAGTCTCTTCATAATTGGTGGAGTTAAGGTAGATTTGATTTAACCATGGTTTAGCGATATCCGCATTACCTGCACCCAATAAAATTCGTTTTTGATCGCGATTCTGAAAAATGTAAGAATCAATTCTCTCGTTTGAGGTGATTTTAAGATATGTTTTTATTTGATCAAGATAATATTCATGCAGAAGAGCGGCATACTCAGGTTTCTCACTGCTATTCGAAGCTGGAAAATGTATCCGGAATGATTCTGTTTGAACTGACTTGGTAAGATTCTTAATTAAACGGTTGGTGTCGGATGAAAATTGTAATGTAGGTTTTAGGTAAAAGAATATTACAATAACTATTATCAAGAAAAGATTTGCAGCAATCTTAGTGAGATTATTCTTTTCAAATAAATGTTCTGAAACAGCTACAACACCTATAAAAAATGCAAGGTTGAATACCCTATATGCAACCAGTATATGATTTACCGATAAATCCTCGTCGTAAATTGTACCCGGATAAAATCCGAAGATTGGGTTATAAAAATATATTTGAGGATATCTGAAAAATTCTATTAACGCCAAGAAGAGTATCGCAAAAAAAAGAAATAGAAATAAGAGGAAAGAATATTTTTTTGAAATTGCGGTGGAGAAAAACCCCGCTGCACTACCGAAAAATGCCGCCGGAACTGCGATAGTTATATAAAATATAATTCCATCAGATAACGGGCACTTAGCTGCAACGACACTTGAGATCAAACTGATAAAGAACGGAATGGTAATTATCGATAAAAATATTCTCCTTTTTTCATAAATCATCCGAATGAATTTTTTATGGTTCTCCCTCTTGCATAATCTTAACGTGATAAATCCAGATGATAAGAAGAAAAAAATCCCGTTGATTACGGAGATTTCATATCCAAGTGTATTTGTTAAGGGCAGACTGGTAAGGAAAAGATTAATAATTATTAAAGCAAAAATCAAAAATCTGGGAAGATTTAAGTCAATGCCTATAGATCCGATCTTCAAATTAATATTCCGATGTTGGCACACGTTCAATATCGGCGCCTAGTTTACGCAACTTTTCCTCAATTCGCTGATAACCTCTATCGAGGTGATAAATCCTAAGAACTTCTGTCGTTCCTGAAGCGGCTAATCCTCCAAGGACAAGTGAAGCACTAGCACGCAGATCGGTGGACATAACCTTTGCTCCTTTCAACTGCTTTACCCCTTTAACAACAGCACTATTATTGATAATCTCAATATTGGCACCCAAGCGATTTAATTCCGGTACATGACTGAAGCGGTCGTGATAAATTGAATCAGTAACTGTTGATGTGCCTTCAGCAAGACTCATATAAGAAGTCCACTGTGCCTGCATATCGGTTGGAAAGCCAGGGTAAACTGCGGTTGTAACATCTACGCTTTTAACTGTAGAATTAGAAGCATCTATTGTCAATATATCATTTTGATAACTTAATTTAACACCGCTCTCTTCCAACTTAAATAGTACAGATGAAATATTGTCTCTCTCACGATATTCTACTTCAATCTTACTTTTTGTAATTGCCGCAGCAGTCAATAATGTACCGGCTTCGATACGATCCGAAATATTCATAATGCTCGAAGGAACCAATTCATCTACACCTTCTATTTCGATTGTTGTAGAACCGGAATTGTGAATCTTTGCTCCCATCAATTTGAGATTTTCCGATAACAAAGTAATCTCAGGCTCTGTAGCTGCGTTCGTAATTATTGTTGTTCCCTTTGCTAATGAGGCAGCCATAATTGCATTACCTGTCGCGCCAACAGAAGAAATATCAAAATGAATTTTCGCTCCATGAAGCTTTGAAGATTTTGCGATGATATATCCTTCCTCCAGCACGACCTCTGCGCCTAATTTTTTCATCGCTTCAAGATGCAAATTAATTGGACGCGGACCCCATGCGCAACCACCCGGCAAAGAAACTTTAGCGTAACCAAACCTGGCTAATAGAGGACCTAAAACATAAACCGAGGCTCTCATTTTTTTCACATGCTCATATGGTGCTATCTGACTTAAAATATTTGCCGTATCTAATACCAATTCATAATTTGAGAATTCAGAGGCAACTCCTAATTGATTTAGAAGTTTAATCATGGTGTAAATGTCGTTTACTTCTGGTGTGTTGCCTATTTTATTAATGCCGCTATTTAGCAAAGCAGCCGGCATTAAGACTAGAGCGGAATTCTTCGCGCCGCTAACGGCAACTCTACCGCTCAATTTTTTGCCGCCTTGTATTACAAATTTATCCAAAATTTTTCCTCATTGAATTTTAATGATCAACCCGTTAACACCAACAATAAATATTTTTCCATAAGGGCTTATTGATAACCCGTTCATATTGGAATAATAGGGAGTATCAACAAGATCCCAAGTCTCCCCTTTGTTTTTCGAAATAAGAATGGTCCCGCGGCTTCCAATTATTATAGAATTATTTTCTGAAATGAATCGAACTCTCTGGAATCCTCCTGTTGAATTTATTTTTGTTTTCTCCCAACTGTTTCCAAAATCAGTTGATCGTAAAACTATTCCGTCTCCTCCAACTATCAGACCGTTTCCTTCCGAGTTTAGATCAATCGATTTCAAATAATTATCTGTTACTGACTCTCGTTGTGAGTACCAATTCTCTCCGCCGTTATTGGTCGAAAGTATTGTACCGTTCCACCCTACTGCGAACCCTTTCTTGTTGTTAAAAAAGGATAGATCAAAAATTATCTCTTTGGAACTTGTTTTTGTTTTATACCAATTAAGTCCGCCATTTGTCGTTTTTAATATCAACCCTTTATTGCCGGTAATGAATCCAATATTCTCGTTTATGAATTTTATCCTAAAAAAAGTATAACCTTTTTCCAGGGGAATTAATCGGAGCGAATCGATAAATAGAGAACTATAATAGAGAGAGGAAGAATCACCCACAATGAATGTTTTGCCATCGCGGAATATATGCACGTCGCTTACAGATATTGAACTGGGAAGACTCTTCTTTACCCAAGTTATTCCATCATCGGATGAAGTAAGGATTAAACCGGAATCACCGACTGCCGCGGCAAATTTTTCATTTGCTATATAGACGGAATTTAAATTGCGAAGAATTCCGCTTTCAATTTTTGATATCTCGTTAAATTTATCTTTGATTCCTTCCGAAGCAAAGAGCTGCTGTATGCTGTACTTCTTATATTTATCCAATTGGTTGGATGTTATTAAAGTATTCACTTGATTATATACAAAGTAAGAAACTGTTATTAACAGCAAAGTAAAAACTATATAAGCAGAAACAGCCAATACTTTATACCTCTTAGATCGCGGTTCGGTACGTTTGAAATAACTTGTTAATTTTGCGACTTGATTATCAAGTTCCTGAACCTGATTGAACATTTCTTCACAGGAGCCATAACGATTCAATGGATTTTTCTCTAGCGCTTTGAGAAGAATTTTATCCACAGTCTCCGGAACGCCGCTCATTTTCTCGGTTACGCGAGGAGCTGACTTTTTAAGATGAGCATCCATCACTTCATATTCACTTGGAAAATCAAATGGCGGTTCCCCAATTATCATCTCATAAGCAGTGCAGCCAATTGAGTAGATATCACTTCTGTTTGTTACTTCTTCACTTCTAATCTGCTCTGGACTCATATAATAGACGGTGCCAATTTTCGAACCCGTCTTAGTCATACTATTATCGAACAAAGATTTCGAAATGCCGAAATCCATTATTTTAGTAATACCTTCTTTGTTCAGAATAATGTTGGATGGTTTAATATCTCTGTGTACAAATCCCTTTGAATGGGCGTAACCGATACCAAGAAGCAACTGTTTGATAATGTAAATTACATCGTAAAGATTAAATCTTCCCTGTCGCTCAATAACTTTTTCTAAACTCTCCCCTTCAACATATTCCATTACAATGCCTAGAAGGTTGGAGTATTCTATAAATCCATAAACCGCTACAATATTGGGATGTGAAAGTTTAGCCTGATTTTTTGCCTCACGCTTGAACCGTTCTATGAAGCGTTCGTGATCACCGCCTTGAGATGAGTTTAACATTTTGATGGCAATATATCTGTCGAGCTTAATGTCATAGGCTTTATAGACAATTCCCATTCCCCCTCTACCGAGTATGGTGACTATTTTGTAATTGTCTATAACTTTGCCTATCAGGTTTTCCATATTCCGCGTTTTTTTGAATTCAATATAATAAATTCTCTTTTTCCTTTTTTTATTATTAGATGTTGTAAAGAAGATTATACATTCCTTTGATATTTCTAACCATTTAACTAATTTTGCGAGCCCATTGCAAGACCTATGCGAGACTGGCGGAATTGGCAGACGCGCTAGACTTAGGATCTAGTATCGAGAGATGTGGGGGTTCGAGTCCCCCGTCTCGCACTATCACTATATCAAACACATTTTTAAGAGGCTTTTTTGGAGATCAAAGTAAATCAGCTTACAGACTCTCAACAAGAGGTTGAGGTTATATTAAATTATGAAGAAATTCTTCCAGAGATAGATGAAGCATACAAGGAAGAGAGAAAAACAATTGCAATTGATGGATTCAGAAAAGGTAAAGCCCCTATGGGGATGATTAAAAAACTTTTCGGTGAAGCAATTGAATTCAAAGCAAGTGAAAAAATTGCGAATAAGAAATTTTGGGACGTAGTTGACGAAAAAGAGCTCAAACCAATAAGTACACCCCAAATGACGGACATTGATTTCGTCCCAGGCACAAAATTGCTATTCAAAGTTAAGTATGAGATAAAACCCAAACTCGAACTAAAAAATTACACAGGCTTAGAGGTTGAGAAAACAGTTTTTGTTGTTAAGGATGAAGAAGTTGAAAAAGAGATAGAATTTCTTCTCAAGCCGCTTTTAAAATTTGAAAATGAAGATCAGGTAAAAGATAGAAACTATAGAATAACCGTAAACTTGCAAAGAGTTGATGGCGAAGGGGTGCCGATGATCGGTTCCCGCAGTGAGAATATATTAATTGACTTGAGCGATGAAAAAGTAAATTTGCAGATAAAAGAGAACGCTCAAGACAAAAAAGTTGGCGATACTTTCGAATTTACTTTCGTTGACGAACACTTCCACGGCGAGGAACTTCATAAAGAAGAGTTTAAGTATATAGCCGAGATTTCAAAAATTGAAAAGTTGGTTAGACCTGAACTAACCGAAGAAGTGATTAAAAAAATTACAAAAGACAAAGCAGCCACTCCGGATGAACTTCATTCATTTCTAAAGAGTAATATAGAAGATTACTATACCAAACAATCGGAAGAAAATTTAACCAATAACTTGCTCGGTGAAGTAGTAAAGAATAATGATTTCACTCCCCCATCAGGATATGTAAATTCAGTTCACAAACGAATGGTCGAACTTGAGAAAGAGAACGCTAAGCGTTATAAAAATTCTAAATTTGATGAGAATGCCGTTGCCGAGTACTATAAACCAAGAGCTGAGTGGAATGCCAAATGGCAGATAATTCTTGAAAATCTTGCCGCCGCAGAGAACATCAAAGTGGAAGATTCTGAATTAGAGGAATTAGCAAAAGCTGAAGCAGAAACTACGGGTATTTCTGTGGCAAAGCTTGTAAAATATTATAAAGATACCAACAGAATTGAAATGCTGCTGGAAGAGAAAGTAATTAAGTTCTTAAAAGAACATTCAAAGATAAAAGAAGTTGACGTTGAAGAAAAAATGAAAGAGAAAAAGGAAAATTCACATGAATCATAATATTCCTACTGAATCAAAACTGAAAAAGGATTTTGAAATTTACAATCAGCTTGTTCCCTACGTTATTGAACAAACAGGCCGTGGTGAACGCGGGATGGATATTTTTTCCCGCTTGTTGAGAGAGCGCATTATTTTTTTAGGAACCACCATTGATGATCATATTGCAAGTTTAACCATTGCGCAATTGCTGTTTCTTGAGGCTGAAGATGCTGAGAAGGATATCTTCCTTTATATCAATTCTCCCGGCGGCAGCGTTTCGGCAGGACTTGCAATCTACGATACGATGAAGTATATCAGATCGAAAGTTTCCACTATTTGTGTGGGTTTAGCTGCAAGTATGGGCGCTGTACTCCTCGCAGGCGGAGAATCTGGAAAACGATCCTCGTTACCAAACTCAAAGATTATGATACATCAGCCATGGGTCGGAGGATTGCAAGGTCAAACTGCAGACATTGAGATTCACGCTAAAGAAATGCTTAAAACCCGTTCGACTCTTTACAACATCCTTGTAGAGCATACAGGCAAATCCTACGAACAGATTGCGAAAGACTGCGACCGGGATTATTACTTAACTTCTGAAGAAGCAAAAGAATATAAACTTATTGATAATATTCTAGTACACCGGGCTTCTCCTAATGCCGATAATTCAAAAAAATAGTTTAAGGGGGCTTCTAAAAACAACAAAAATGATCAGCGGAAATCTGCGTTTTTCAGCGTTCTATTAAGTAAAAAATTAGTTTTGCCATAGGCATCACTATGTGATTAGAAGCCTCCTTAATTAACTCCATGAAGGGGCAATCAGTTGCCCCTTTTTTGTTTTAAATAAAATAACTCATTTCATTTATTGGAGATCGCTTGATGAAACGCTTTAGTTCACTCCTCTTTCTTTTACTTGTTACCGCTACTCAATTATTTTCTCAAGATAAATTATTCACTGTTGATGATGTTATTCTTAATGGTTTTAGATTAGCTCCCTCAAATTTGCGCCAACTTAGCTGGATTCCAAATTCAAATAATTTCGTTTGGACTGATGGAACGGGAGATAAGAGTGTTATGCTTTTTTCATCGATTAAAAATTCCGGCGTTGATACTTTAATAAAACTTTCCGATTTGAATTTATTTTTTACAAAGCAAAATGAAAAACCACTTAACTCCTTCCCTTTACTCAACTGGGCATCTGCCGATGAGTTTAATTTTTGGAGCGGTGCAAAATACTATTCATATAATACAAAATATAAAAAACTGTCTAAGATTAATTCTGTAACCGATGATTCCGGAAATAGAACGGTTTCTCCAAATCAAAAATATGTTGCTTACACATTAGAGAATAATCTTTTTGTATCACTTGGTGATGATAAAAAAGTGCACATCACATCAGATAAGGATATAAATATTCTTAACGGTCAGTCGGTTCATCGCGATGAATTTGGTATTAGCGGCGGAATATTCTGGTCTCCTAAGAGTAATTATATAGCTTTCTACCATATGGATCAGAGCATGGTAACAGATTATCCTATAGTTGATCTTACAACTACACCTGCTGAACTTAAAAATATCAAATACCCTATGGCAGGACAAACGAGTCATCAAGTAAGTGTTGGTATCTATAATATCCAGACCGGAAAGACAATCTGGTTAAAAACCGGCGAACCCTTGGATCAATATTTAACTTGTCTTACCTGGGCTCCGGATGAAAAAACTTTTTATATCGCACATCTTAACCGGGATCAAAATCATATGCGGATGATTAAATATGATGCCGCTACGGGTGAACCAATAAAAACATTATTTGAGGAGAAAGATAACGAATATGTTGAACCGCAAAATCCATTAAAATTTTTGCCAAACGTTAACGATAAATTTATCTGGCAATCTCAAAGAAACGGTTACAATCATTTATATCTCTACGATACAGAAGGAAAATTAATTAGACAGTTAACAGACGGCAAATGGGTAGTTCTCAATTTACAAGGTTTCGATAGAACCGGTCAAAATCTTTTCATAACATCAACTAAAGAGACCCCAACTGAAAGGCATTTTTACAAGGTGAATATCGAAACTGGAAAGATGGAGCGGCTTACAAAAGAACCCGGGATGCACAGTGTTTTACAAAGTTCTAATTCAGATTATTTCATTGATTCATATACAAATATTTCTACTCCGCGCCAGATTAATCTCCTTGATAAAAAGGGAATTACGGTAAGAAATCTTCTTTCTTCTTCCAATCCTTTGCGGGATTATAAAACTGGTGAAACGAAGATTTTTACAATCAAAAATGATGAGGGCGTAGATCTTTACTGCAGAATGATAACCCCTCCTAATTTTGATGAATCCAAAAAATATCCGGTGATCTTTTACGTCTATGGCGGTCCACACGCGCAGGAAGTGACAAATACATTTGGTGCAGGCAGATATTTTTTGTGGTTTTATATGATGGCTCAAAAAGGCTATATAGTCTTTACACTCGATAACCGTGGTTCCGCTAATAGAGGGCTGGATTTTGAACAAGCTACATTTAGACATCTTGGAACGCTTGAAGTGAAAGATCAAATGACAGGTGTGAATTATCTTAAGTCCCTCCCATTCGTGGATGCAAATCGTTTTGGTGTTTATGGTTGGAGTTACGGCGGATTTATGACAACCTCATTGATGCTAAGGAGTGATAATACTTTTAAAGTTGGTGTTGGAGGAGGAGCTGTTATTGACTGGAAATTCTATGAGATCATGTACGGTGAACGGTATATGGATACCCCCCAAACAAATTCTGACGGTTTCAAAGAAGCGAGCCTTCTGAATTATGTTGATAACCTAAAGGGAAAACTTTTACTTGTACATGGAACAAGTGATCCTACAGTAGTTTGGCAAAACACACTTTCATTCGTAAAAAAATGTGCCGAGCTAAATAAACCTTTAGATTACTTCCCTTACGTCGGTCACGGACACGGTGTGAGCGGAAGAGACGCTGTGCATCTTTATATGAAGATAACAAACTATTTTTTGGATAATCTTTGATCTTTAATTGAGAAGGCGGGGAATTTATAAGGTTCTCTGCCATTTTCAACTATATAATAAAATCCTTATTTTCATATTCAATAAAATGATTTTGAATTCATAAGAGACAATATTGATCGGCGGAAAACTCGAACTAATAAATAAGTTATATGGACTAACGGAATACGCACAACGAAGCGATGGTTTTCTATTCGAAGAGATCTGCAATTTCCTTTCTACTGAATTTGACCTAAAGGCAGTTGTCATATTCAAAGTTGGTGAAAAAAATAGTTTCGAAGTGATAGGCAGATCATCAAACGCGAAGAACACTTTCCTTCTGGGTACTTCGTTTAATTGCGATGTGTGCAATCTGGTTTCGAAGAATGTTAAATCCTCTCTGAATATCGATCCTTCTTGTAAAATTCAAATTTCGGATAATATTTTATTTGAAGGTTGTTTTTTTCTCAAACTTACATCTGATGCTACCTTTTTGTTTAAGGTCGCCCGGCAGTCCGCATTTATACAGGGCGATAAAGAGTTACTCGAAAAATCCTTGAAATTAATTTCATCATTTCTATTAATCTGGGTTAATAAGAAAAGTGGAAGTTCTTCTAGTCAAAATGTTACATCAAAGTTAGTCACAGATACAATCAACGAATTAAAATCCAGCTCAAATTCGATTATTGGTTTTACCACAACTTTAGTCAATGAAAATTTATCCGCCGCACAGAATGATCTTATCGGCGGAATCAAAAAGAACGCCCAGAATATTTTACTTAACATGAATGATTTGAGCGAGCTCTCTAGAATTGAGGCTAATAACATTACTAGAAATGTTAATAAGATAGAACTAGGAACATTCATAAATGAAATTGTAGATGTTTTTAAGAAAAGAATTGGCAGCAGAAACGTAAATTTTATCATTAATGTTGATAAAAAACTAAATTACCCAATAAGCATTGATGATCAAAAACTTCGCTATATAATCAGTAGTCTCCTTTTTGTTTCAACTACACTTACTGTTCAAGGAGAGATTGTTCTTGATCTATCGGTTACAAAAGATAAAAAAATAAGATTCATAATTTCAGACACCGGAAAAGTTTTAAACAGACTTACAATAGAAAATATTTTCGAGCCGTTTACTCTATCAAAAATTGAAGAATTTAAAAACTCATCAATAACAGGTTTATTCTTGACCCTTGTGAATAAATATGTTACTTATTTAGGGGGCGAAATCTCAGCTTCTAGTACAGCTGGAAGAGGCAATTCTTTTACATTCACTATCAGCGGAGAAGTGATGTCTAATCTTGAAAATAGCATTTCGCAATTACCAAAACCGACTACAAAAAATCGGGTCCTAGTTATTGAGGATGATTATGCTACATCTAGATTGTTGAATAATTATCTCACAAAATGGGGCTACGATCCGATAATTGTCAGCACAGAGGAACAAGCGTTCAATTTAATTAATGCCGAAAAGCTGCTTGCAATTATTTTGGATATAGAACTTCCTAATCTAAACGGACTGGAATTGCTGAAGAAAATTCATGAGCATCCAAACGTTAAAACTACTCCGGTAATCGTCTGCTCCGTTGAGCCTGAACAACAAAAAGCTTTTTTGATGGGTGCCGTAGAATATTTTGTCAAACCGATCAACTACAATTATCTTGTAGAAGTACTTACCAATTATAAACTCAGAAAGAATTCCAATATACTTTGTGTTGATGATGATCTGCCTACGTTAAATCTGGTTAAACAAGCAATCGAAGCAGCGGGTTTTATTGCTGTCGGTGAGAATGTCTCTGCTAATGTGATGGATTTAATTAGCGATAAAGATATTGATTTGGCAATTGTTGATCTGGATATGCCTGCTCCAAATGGATTTGAGTTGATTAAACTGATTAAGTCCGACAAAAAATTTGCCAACCTCCCTATCATCATTTATACAGGCAAGGAAAATTACCAAGAAGACCTCTATAAAATAGAGGGTTTATTTGAAGATCTCCTTGATAAACGATCTACCAATATGGAAGATCTCGCAGACACAATTAGCGCAATGATAAATAGGTATGAAACTCCTCCACCTCAAGAAGAGGTTAGAGCCAAACATGATGTTCTTAAAATTCTTCTTGCAGAAGACTACAAACACTCTCAAATAATTGTTACACGACTTTTAAAAAAGAATGGCTTCGAAAATATTGTTGTGGTGGAAAATGGTGAAGATGCTGTTAAGATGGCTAAAGATGAAAAATTTGATGTTATATTGATGGATATGCAGATGCCGGTTATGAACGGATTCGAGGCAACACAAAAAATCCGTGAAATAGAGGAATATAAATCTATTCCGATAATTGCCCTTACAGCGTTCGCAATGAAAGGCGACCGGGAAAAATGTTTGGAATCCGGCGCAACTGATTATATACCCAAACCGATTGATTCGAAAGAGTTTATTGAAAAGGTTAAATACTACACAAATACAATTGGTTAGTATTTTTTTCTCGATAGTTTATGTTTAAGAGCGGTTCTAAAAATATCAATATTCTCTGCGGACTTTGCGTTTTCTCTGTCCCGCCTTTGGCGGGATTAAATATTTCCATTCGATAATTTTTAGAACCGTCCTTAAGAAAAAGTCACCTTGATACGGGACTTTTCAATTATGCAGAATCAAAAATCATGTTTTCTTATATTTGCCTCAGATTAAATCTTTCGGAGTATTATTTGGAAAATATTCGTGTCCGTTTCGCACCTAGTCCAACTGGATATTTGCACGTAGGGGGATTGCGTACCGCACTCTATAATTATCTATTCGCTCGCAAAAACGGTGGTAAATTTATTCTAAGAATAGAGGATACTGACCGTAACCGATATGTAGAGGGTGCCGTTGAGAATTTAATTGATGCCCTTAAATGGTCCGGTCTCGAATTCGATGAAGGACCTAGTACCGGGGGCAATTTTGGACCTTATATGCAATCCCAGCGACTGGATATTTATCAAAAACATATCAAAGAATTGATATCTAATGAACATGCCTATTATTGTTTTTGCACTCCTCAACGCCTCGAAGCCTTAAAAGAGAAACAACAAAGAGAAAAACTTCCTCAAGCAAAATATGATAAGTTCTGTCTTGGTCTAAGCAAAGAAGAAGTTGAAGTGAAACTTGCGGATAAAACTCCTTTTGTAGTTCGGTTAAATGTAAAACCGAATCAGAGAATTATTTTTGATGATATTGTCCGAGACAGAGTAGAATTTGAAAGCAACAACGTAGATGATCAGGTTTTAATTAAGAGCGACGGATATCCAACTTATCATCTTGCGAATGTGGTGGATGATCATATGATGCGGATCAGTCATGTAATTCGGGGCGAAGAGTGGCTCTCTTCAACTCCTAAACATGTACTATTATATGATGCTTTTGGCTGGGAAAGACCAATATTCGCCCATCTCCCCCTCTTATTGAATCCGGACAGATCAAAATTGAGCAAACGTCAAGGTGATGTTGCTGTAGAGGATTATCGATCGAAAGGATATTTGAAAGATGCTCTCGTGAATTTTGTAGCTTTATTAGGGTGGAATGCAGGTGATGATCAGGAGTTTTATTTTCAGAATGAATTGATAGATAAATTTTCACTCGAGAGGGTGAATAAATCCGGAGCCGTCTTCGATCTTGAAAAACTTAACTGGCTAAACGCCGAACATCTTCGCCGAAAATCTGATGCCGAGTTATTGTTATTCCTCAAAAAAGAAATTCTCAATTCTCAATTCTCAATTCTCAATTTAAGCGATGATTATCTGTTACAGGTTATTGCCGTGATGAAAGAGCGTGTCTCCTTTGTGAAAGAATTTCTAACTAAATCTCCCTTCTTTTTTGAGGCGCCTACAGAATACGAAGAATCAGCAGTTCAAAAAAATTGGAAAGACGAAACACCGGAACAGCTTAAAAAATTAAGCGATGCATTCGCCATCTTGGAAAACCCAACAAAAGAAGATTTTGAGAATGCTCTTACAAAAACTGCCGAAGAATTAAATGTTGGAAAAGGGAAGCTGATTCATCCTCTCCGCTTAGCTGTTTCTGGCACGAGTACCGGTCCGGGTGTTTTTGATATAGTAATAATATTGGGGAAACAGGAAGTTCTTACCCGAATTCAATCTGCCCTGGATAGAATCAGGTAACTTTACGGAAGTGTTTTAAGGATTGGATAACTTACAGTAAATGTGGTGCCTCCCTTTTTTGAAGAGGTAAACCCAATCGTTCCATTCAAATAGTGTTCTGTTAAAAATTTCATGCTGTATAATCCCAGACCTCTTCCGGCTCCTTTTGTAGAAACAGAGCGATTGAAAAGTTGAGATTGAATATCGACAGGTATATATGCATGATTATGTACAGAAAAAATTACTCTATCGGCAATACTCTGAGTAGTCAATGTAATATTTTCACCCGGATCAGAAGCCTCTACTGCATTCTTCAGCATGTTTCCAATTACTCTGCTCAATAGTGTTTCATCACCGGTGAATTGAACATTTTGACTTGCTTCAGAAAATTTAATGGAGCGAGATTCAAAAAAATCAGATTGGTTATAAGTTTCTGTAATCTTTCTTAAAAAATCCAATGAATTGATTGACTGAATGTTCAACCGGATTTTACTCTTCTCACTGGTAATAAGATGTTTATGAGTATTAATCTCGTCAATTATTCTCTTGGAAATATCTCCAAACAACCTGATGAAATTTTGACGCTCTGCCACTCCCAAATCTTCATCATTAATAATCTCAACAAGATTTACAAGATTTCCAGCCGTGTTAATTATATCGTGAAAAAAAATTCGTTCAATTTGCTTTCTCTCAGTGATATCTTCAAATATTCCAACACCACCACTTATAACACCATCATCTAAAATGATAGGGGCAAAATTTACGCGCACCGGTGTAATCTTTCCGGAAGTTTTCGAGATGAAATCACCTTCGTAGTGACCCGCTGTACCGGAAAGAGCATTCTCAATTGCAGAAACGAGCTTTATGTCAATTACTTCTTTGAGGGGTTCATTGATTATATTTTCTTTTGCTGTGTCAATAATTGTGAGAAAGTTGTCGTTGCATGTAGTAATGTTTCCGACTGAATTGAAGTGAAGTATACCGAGGGAAACATTGGAAAATAGCGACCTGTATTTTTCCTCACTCTCATGCAGGGCAACTTGGGCCTGTTTCAGATCCAGAATTAATTGAGCAATTGTGTCCAGCTCTTGTATTGTTTCCGGATTCAAATCAATATCTGAATTGATGATTTCCTTCACATTAGAGGAGACTATATTTCCAAGTGATTTATTTAGCATAAGAGTAAATATTAATCCGCCGCTTCTTAGAAGAAATTCTGATCAGTCTTTCATCTATTTTGTTTTTGCCCAACTATCCTTCAATGTAACAGTTCTGTTAAAAACTAATTTATCACCGTTAGAATTTTTTGTATCAACGCAGAAATATCCGTGCCGCTCAAATTGAAATCGATCCGCCGGTTTTGAATTTTTTAAGAATGGTTCTATTAATGCCTCCTGCAAAATTTCAAGGGAATTTGGATTAAGAAATTCCAGAAAACTTTTTTCTTTATCGGCATCCGGAGCTTCTACCGTAAAAAGACGATCATATAATCGGACTTCAGCCTTAACCGCATCCTCAGCGGATACCCAATGAATTGTTCCTTTCACTTTCTTTTTACTTGCCCCTGTGCCGCTTCTTGTTTCGGGATCGTGACTGCATCTTAGTTCAATCACTTCTCCCTTATCATTTTTTATGACTTCATCGCATTTGATAATATATGCGTAGCGCAAACGTACTTCACCTCCCGGTACTAACCGGTGAAATCCTTTAGATGGATTTTCCATAAAGTCTGTCTGCTCAATATAAATTTCTCTTGAAAAAGGAATTTTACGCGTTCCCATTGTCTGATCTTCGGGATTGTTTACTCCTTCAAGTTCCTCTCTACCGGAATAATCAGTTACAACCACTTTTAATGGGCGTAGAACAGCCATAGCACGCTGAGTATGCTTATTTAAGTCATCACGTAATGCATATTCAAGAAGAGCTATATCCGTAAGCGCATCGCGCTTTGCAACTCCTATAATCTCCGTAAAATTTCTTATTGCTTCAGGTGTGTATCCTCTTCTCCTAAATCCGCAAATAGTCGGCATTCTTGGATCGTCCCATCCATCAACATATTTTTCTTTAACAAGTTGTAAAAGTTTTCGTTTACTCATTACAGTATAGCTTAAATTTAGTCTCGCAAACTCAATTTGCTGCGGATGATGAATTCCAAGTTCAGTTAGAAACCAATCGTACAAGGGGCGGTGATTTTCAAATTCCAATGTGCAAATCGAATGTGTAATTCCTTCAATAGAATCTTCTAAACCGTGAGCCCAATCGTAAGTCGGATAAATGCACCACTTGTTGCCCTGCCGATGATGTTTATCATGCATTATACGGTACATGATCGGATCTCTCATATTCAAGTTTGGAGAAGCCATATCAATTTTAGCGCGTAAAGTTTTTGATCCGTTCGGGAATTCCCCTTCACGCATTCTTTCAATAAGATCAAGATTTTCTTCACAACTTCTATTACGGTGCGGTGATTCTTTGCCCGGTTCAGTCAACGTACCGCGTGTCATACGAATTTCATCAGCATTTAAATCATCAACATACGCCTTCCCTTTATTAATCAGCTCGACTGCCCAAAGATACATCTGCTCAAAATAATCTGATCCATAAAGTATTCTATCTTCAAAATCACCGCCGAGCCATTTTACATCCTCGATGATTGAATCAACATATTCCTGTTCTTCTTTTTCTGGATTAGTATCATCAAAACGGAGGTTAAATTTTCCTTTATAGTCTCTCGCAATTCCATAATTAAGACAGATAGATTTAGCATGACCAATATGTAAATAACCGTTAGGCTCGGGGGGAAAGCGCGTATGGACAATTCCATTCCATTTACCGGTTTTCAAGTCTTCATCGATAATTTCATAAATAAAGTTTTTTGATTTTTGTTCGTTTGACTTATAAGCACTGTTTGTTATTTCATTCATTTTGTATCAAAAAGTAGTTAATTATTGTTTTAATTGTATGCAAAGTTACATAATAGAAATTAGTAGCTCAATAAAATTGAGATTCAAAGTGCATTTTTTTATTTCTTTAATTGGAGACAACCTTGCGTATAAAATGAAATAAGTATAGATTTACGGCGCAAAAAATTTGTCAAAGAGATTATTTCTTGTATAAAGATGCAGAAGTGGCTGAATCCCTCAGAGCGGGACAAGTTGGTAGATTTACCCGCCTCTGGCGGGCGTACAGGACTCAAGATTCAGTTTGTACTTTTGTTAATTTATTTGCCGAAGTGGCGGAATTGGTAGACGCGCTGGACTCAAAATCCAGTGAGGCTTAAACCTCGTGCCGGTTCGAGTCCGGCCTCCGGTACAAAATAAAAAACCCGATCTCTTTTAGAAATCGGGTTTTATTCTTGTCTAAATACTATTGACTAAAATCTATATTACTTCCCTTTAGCTCTTTCAACAATTGGTCTCTTGTCTTTATCTCGATTGAGTTTTTCAATAATAATATCAGCTTCTTTTGGCGGGACGTTAAAGAACGAAAACGCGTCGGATATTTGAATGCCGGTAACCTTGCTACCCTCAACATTAGCTTTCTTTTTAAGCATTTTCAATAGCTCTTGCGGTGTAAGATCATCTTTTTTTCCGCGTGCAAGAAACATTCTTGCTTTTCCTTTGTCACTATCAAATCTCCCTCTTCCTTCAGATCTTTCTCCACGAACCGGTCTGTCCCCGCGCTCGGATCTATCATTACGATCAAATCTGCTGGCACGTTCTGATCGTTCTCCACGTAGTGAAAAATCTTTTTTCCCTCTTGAAGTACGTTCGCCGCTGCGAGCATATTCTTTTCTTCCCATCGGTCGATCATCTCTCTTATCAAATGATCTTCTTCCCTCAAAGAGATCGTGAATCTTCGCGTAGTTCTCTTCTTCGAGTTCGTTTTGATATGTGTATTTAATTAATGCGGCGACCACGTCTTCTGGGTTATGGTTTTTAATCATCTCTTTAGCCAGTGCAACGTAATGATGCGCCACGCCTACTTCCATCATCGATCTCAATTCTGCAGAAATTTTTTCTTTCTTAAAATTGATTACATCTTTTATATGCGGAATTCTTTGCTTGCGAATCTCTGTTTGTGTAAAGTTTTTAATGAACATCAATTTTCTATGTTCTTCCGGTGATATAAATGTGATAGCTGTTCCTTCTTTACCGGCACGTCCTGTTCTTCCAATTCTATGAAGATATGATTCCGGGTCCTGAGGTAAAGCAAAATTAATTACGTGTGTAAGTTCATCAATATCTAAACCGCGCGCCGCGACATCTGTGGCAATTAATACATTAATTTTTTTGTTCCTAAATTTGGTTAATATTTTTTCGCGCACATTTTGCGAAATATCGCCGTGTAAACCCTCGGTGTCATAACCTCTATCGGAAAGTTTTGAAACAACATTATCAACATCAATTTTAGTTCTGCAAAAAACCAATCCATAAAATTCCACCGTGGTGTCAATGATTCTACACAATGCATCTAATTTATCAGATTCCTTTACTTCGTAGTAAATCTGCTCTGTTAGCTGTGTGGTTTCACCGGAATGTTTTGTTTTAATAATTTCACGCTTGCCCATATATTTTTTTGCGAGCGTTGCTATTCTCTCGGGCATTGTTGCAGAGAAAAGCAAAGTCCTTCTGTTAGAATTAGTTCTGCCCAAAATATCTTCTATATCATCAATGAATCCCATGTTTAGCATTTCATCAGCTTCATCTAAAACAACAAAAGAAACTTCTGAAAGAGACATACTTTTTTTATTTAGAAGATCAATCATACGTCCGGGAGTACCAACAACTACATCAACACCTTTCTTCAATCTTCTTAATTGAGTATCATAAGATTGCCCGCCGTAAATGGGCGCAGCATGAATATTTTTATTACCGCGCAATGAATTGAATTCTTCAGCTACCTGAATTGCGAGTTCGCGGGTTGGAACAAGAACCAGCGCTTGAAGATGTCCTGACCTTGTTTGTAATTGCTCGATTATCGGAAGTGCGAAGGCGGCTGTTTTTCCTGTGCCGGTTTGCGCCTGTCCAATGAGATCAATTTTATTCTCTAATATTAGAGGAATAATTTTTTTTTGAATTTCTGTTGGCTCTTCAAATCCTTTCATATGAATTGCATGAAGTGATTCTTCCGATAGCCCTAATTCTTTGAAGCTACTGTTAATCATTAAGGGATATTCCTTACCGTTGATAAATATATGTTTATAGACCTTGTGGTTCTCTGAGATTTGTTATAGATGGGCACAAAGTTGAGAAGAACAAAACCTATTTTGAAAAAATGTTCCAAAACTGTCCTTTCTTAATGTAAATATAGACTTATTCCTTCTGAATTCATAATTAAGGGGACTTCTAAAAACAACAAAAATGATCAGCGGAAATCTGCTTTACCTGCCCGTCCGGTTTATCTGCCGCAGACATGGCAGGCGGGTCTGCGTTTTTCAGCGTTCTATTAAATAAAAAAATAGTTTTGCCATAGACATCACTATGTGATTAGAAGCATCCTTAATAGTTCTATCCGATAAATGAACCCAACTCAAGTCTCCGTTAGATCAATATTACCCTCCCACAAATATTTCTTCGTTTCACTCACTATAATTTTATGCAACATTATCAGAGAGATCAAATTAGGGATTGCCATTAATCCGTTAGTGATATCGGCAAATGTCCAAACAATATTCAAAGAAATAACTGATCCAACAAATACAGCCGCAACCCACAAATATCTGTAGGGTAAAATTGCTTTTGTTCCAATTAAATACTCAGTTGCCTTTTCTCCATAATAAGACCATCCGAGTATCGTTGAAAAAACAAATGTAAGAAGTCCTACTGTTAAAATAATAGGGCCTATATAAGGTATATCTGCAAAAGCTGATTTTGTAAGCATTGCACCATTCAAACCTTTGGTCCATTCATATGAATTTACAACTACAACGCCGGTGAAAGCGCAGACAACTACTGTATCCCAGAATGTTCCGGTTGAAGAAACAAGAGCTTGACGAACCGGATTTTTAGTTTGAGCAGCCGCAGCAACTATCGGTGCACTTCCAAGTCCGGACTCATTGGAAAATAATCCGCGGGCAATTCCGTATCGGATAGCTTCTTTCATACCGGCACCAATGAATCCTCCCATAACAGCATGACCGGTGAATGCGCTTTCAAAAATTAAAGCAAGTGTTTGCGGTACTGTTGAATAATTAATGAATATGAGAATAATACAACCGAGTATATAGAATATTGCCATAAACGGAACCAGATTTTCGCAAACTCTTGCAATGGATTTAATTCCTCCTAGTATTACAAAAGCTGTAAGGACGGCAAGTATTAATCCGGTAATCCAATAAGAAATACCGAACGAGTCATTCACCATATGAGAAATTGAGTTTGCCTGAACCATATTTCCAATTCCAAAAGCAGAAACAGATGTGAAAGCAGCAAATAATATAGCCAGCCACTTCATATTCAATCCGCGCTCCAACACATACATCGGGCCGCCAGCCATTAATCCATCTTTAGTTGTGATTCGATATTTAACTGACAGCAACGCTTCAGAATATTTAGTGGCGATTCCAAATACTCCTGTTAGCCACATCCATAAAACAGCACCGGGACCGCCTGCTGCAATAGCAGTTGATACTCCAACAATATTACCAGTACCAATTGTAGCAGCGAGTGAAGTTGTGAGAGCACCAAATTGACTGATGTCTCCTTTCCCTTCTTTATTTTTACTTAGAGAAATCTTAATTGCTTTTACTATGAAGCGCTGAATAAATCTTAATCTGAATGTGAGAAATATGTGAGTGCCGAATAAAAGGAGAAGAAGTGGATAGCCCCAAACAAAATCACTTATTTGTGAAAGTATACTTTCAAGTTGCTGCATTCAATGTCTCCTATAGAATTAGCGAAGTTAAATAATTTGTGAAAGCATTTTTGAAATTGCGGCTCATGAATTGTGTGTACCATCTGTGATAATATTCTTGCATGAATGTTTGGTATTTCTGAAGAATAATTTCCTAAAACAATATAAGGAAGGAAATATAAAATTGCTAAACTGCAAAGACTCGCCGCGGCGAGTCTTTGTATAAAATAGAAAGCCACCGGATTGATTTGAATCCAATGGCTTTCAAATAATTTGCGTTTACTTATGCGAGAGTCTTAAAGCTCTGTAACATCTTCATATAGTTAGCGCGCTCAAAAGCGGCAGGCTCGGCAACGGATTTTTGACTCATACTACCCTTCATCATAGAAATAGAGTCATATTCTTTCTCAAGCATCCATTGTTGAACTCCATCCACCATTTCTTTTATTCTGCCCATTCCTTTCATTAAGAACTCGGAAGCTATCATTGCTACATCGCCGCCTGCCATCATAACCTTAATTACATCTTGAGGAGTATGAATACCGCTTGTGGCGGCGAGGCTTGCTTTCACATTACCGTGAAGAATCGCTATCCACCGCAAAGGTAATCTCATTTCCCAATTAGTGCTTAATACTAAATTAGGAACGACTTCGAGCTTGTCTAAATCAAAATCCGGCTGATAAAATCTGTTGAATAGAACTAACGCATCGGCTCCGGCATCATCCAATTGTTTTGCCATGTTGGACATTGAAGTAAAGAAAGGACTAAGCTTAATAGCTACTGGAATTTTCACATTCTTCTTAACTTCTTTTAGAACATCTACATACATTTTTTCAATTTCAGAACTCGGTGTAATCGGATTTGTCGGGATATAATAAACATTTAATTCAATCGCATTAGCGCCGGCTTGTTCTATATTTTGTGCATATTTCACCCAACCGCTTGCACTAATACCATTCAAACTTCCGATTATTGGAATATCGACTGCTTTCTTAAGATTAGCGATATGATCGAGATACTGATATGGTGTAAGATGAAATTCTTCCTGCTCTGGAAAATAATTAGCAGCTTCGGCATTACTATCTGCGTGATAAGAAAGATAATGATCCAGTTCTCCGGACTCATGCGTAATCTGTTCTTCAAACAATGAATAAACCACCACAGCAGAAGCTCCGGCATCTTCCATTGCTTTTACAGAATCAACACTTTGAGATAATGGAGACGCAGAAGCCACTACCGGATTCTTCAGCTTAAGCCCCATGTATGTTGTTGATAGATCCATATTAACTCCTATATTTTAAAATTTTGTGACTCACAGAGCGAGCATCACTTAGGAGAAGAATCTCAAATTGTTATTTGAGATTCTTTATCCCGCTCAGGATTAAAGTTAATTATCTTTTTTGTCACCATCATTTGCAACTTGCATCTCAGCCATCTGCTCATAGAATTTCCATTTCTTAAGAACTTCCGCCTGTCCAAGCTCTAACAAATGCTTAGCTTCTTTTGGATGAGATTTAGTCAACATCTTATATCGTGTTTCAGTATAGATGTAATCTTCCAATTTAATTTTTGGAGCTTTAGAATCTAACTTTAAGGGATTCTTGCCATCCAAAGCATTTGCCGGATTGAATCTGAATAGCGGCCAGTGCCCGCTATCAACTGCGAGTTTTTGACTCTCCATGCCTTTAGCCATATTGATACCGTGAGCTATACAGTGGCTATAAGCGATTATTAATGAAGGACCGTCGTAAGCTTCAGCCTCAAGGAATGCGCGAAGAGTCTGAGCATCATTTGAACCCATCGCTACTTTTGCAACATAAACATTACCATAGGTCATTGCCATCATAGCAAGATCTTTCTTGGCGGTCGTTTTTCCGGCAGCAGCGAATTTGGCTACAGCACCAAAACTGGTGGATTTAGACATCTGTCCGCCGGTGTTGGAATATACTTCTGTATCAAGAACAAGAATATTTACATTCTTTCCAGAAGCTATCACGTGGTCAAGTCCGCCGTAACCAATGTCATAAGCCCAACCGTCACCGCCAATAATCCAAACAGATTTTTTAACAAGGTAATCTACAACTTCTAACAATTTAGAAGCGTCTTTTGATTTTATAATTTCAAGTTTATTTTTCAGTTCAGTAACACGTTCTCTCTGTTCGTATATACCCGTTTCATCTTTTTGATCTGCATTTAGAATTGCATCGACTAATTCTTTACCAAGATCATTAGATAGTCTTGATAATAATTCTTTTGCAAATTCTGTCTGCTTATCAATCGAAAGTCTCATACCCATACCAAATTCGGCATTATCTTCGAATAAAGAATTAGCCCATGCCGGACCACGTCCATCTTTATTTACTGACCAAGGCGTTGTTGGTAAATTTCCGCCATAAATTGATGAACAACCGGTTGCGTTCGCAATTACAGAACGATCACCAAACAACTGTGAGACCAATTTAACGTAAGGTGTTTCTCCGCAGCCAGAGCAAGCGCCGCTAAATTCGAATAATGGTTCTTGCAATTGCTGAGCCTTTATAACTCCGGTATTGATTAATCTTCTGTCAAGTTCCGGTAACTCGAGGAAGAAATCAAAATTTGCGCGTTCTTGTTCTCTAATTGGAATTTGCGCTACCATGTTAAGGGCTTTCAGTTTTGTTTCTTTTTTATTCTTCGCAGGACAAACTTCAACGCACATCTCGCAACCGGTACAATCTTCTACGGCTGTTTGAATAGTGTATGCGTATCCTTCCGGAAATTCTTTTCCTTTAGCATCCATCCATTTGAATGTATCGGGTTTATTCTCAACAAATTTTTTGTCGTAGGCTTTAATACGAATTGCCGCATGAGGACAAACCATAGCGCACTTTCCGCATTGAATACACCATTCAGAGTCCCAAGCCGGAACTTCAAGGGCAATGTTTCTTTTTTCCCACTTTGTTGTAGCCGAAGGAAATGTTCCGTCTACCGGCATTTCACTTACTTTAACTGTATCACCCTTTCCTTCCATCATTTTACTTAGAGTTGTACGGACAAATTCAGGTGCTTTCGATGAAACGATTGCCGGAATTTGAATTGTACTTGTAGCTTTTGCCGGAATATCTATCTTATACATGTTTTCGAGTGTCTGATCAACAGCCTCATAATTTTTTCGAACTATCTCTTCACCCTTTGCGCCGTAAGTTTTCTTAATAGATTTTTTTATCTGTTCAATGGCTTCATCTTTGGGAAGAATACCGGAGATTGCAAAGAAACATGTCTGCATAATTGTATTTACTCTGCTGCCCATACCGGTTTTGTTAGCAACAGTGTATCCATCAATTACGTAAAAGTTTAATTTCTTGTCGATGATCTGCTGCTGAACTCTGATCGGCATCTGATCCCAGGTTTCTTCTGTGGTGAAAGGGCTGTTAAGTAAGAAAGTACCCCCATTTTCAATATTTCCTAGGACATCAAATTTTTCCAGAAGACCAAATGTATGGCATCCAACAAATTTTGCAGTTTGAATAAGGTAAGTGGAATGAATTTGCTTTTTTCCGAATCTCAAATGCGATACAGTAGTAGAACCGGATTTTTTTGAGTCGTAAACAAAATAACCTTGCGCATAATTTTCGGTTTCTTCACCAATAATTTTGATTGAATTCTTATTAGCGCCTACGGTTCCATCTGCTCCCAATCCATAAAATAAACAACGTACAACGTCATCACCTTCGGTCGTAAATTTTTCATCATATTCAATGCTGGTGAAAGTCACATCATCAATAATTCCAACTGTAAAATGATTTTTAGGTTCTGATTTTTTCATATTATCAAATACACCTTTAACCATTGCAGGTGTAAATTCTTTGGACGAAAGTCCGTAACGTCCGCCAACAATTTTTGGCATCTTTGCAAATGGAGGAGTATTTGAACTCATTGCCTCTGCAATTGCGGCTACTACATCGAGGTATAATGGTTCACCCAATGAGCCGGGTTCTTTTGTTCTGTCAAGAACAGTTATTGTTTCAACTGTGCTTGGTAAAGCTGCAAGAAGATGTTTTGCAGAGAATGGACGGTACAATCTAACTTTAATGATACCAACTTTCTCTTCCATTTTTTGTGTTAAATATTCGGCAGTTTCTTCAGCAGCTTCAGCGCCTGAACCCATGAGTATAATTACACGCTTTGCATCCTGTGCGCCGTAATAATCAAATAGATGATATTGACGACCGGTTATTTGAGCAAACTTATCCATTGCATTCTGAACAATGTCCGGGCAGGCATCATAAAATTTATTTACTGTTTCTCTGCCTTGAAAATATACATCAGGATTCTGGGCTGTTCCTCTTATCGTAGGTCTGTCCGAACTTAAAGCTCTTTCTCTAAATTCTTTTACTTTTTCATCATCAATCATTGCACGGATATCATCATCGGTTAACTCTTCCATTTTCATGACTTCGGCAGAAGTTCTAAATCCATCAAAGAAATGAACGAAAGGAATTCTAGATTCAAGTGCTGCCTTATGAGTTATTGCAGCAGTATCCATAACTTCTTGCACTGAATTAGAAGCGATTAATCCAAATCCGGTTTGGCGTGTAGCCATAACATCACTATGATCACCAAAAATTGAAAGAGCCGCGGCTGCAATCGAACGGGCGCTTACATGGAAAACAGTAGGTGTTAATTCACCTGCAATTTTGTACATGTTCGGAATCATCAAAAACAATCCTTGTGATGCAGTAAATGTAGTGGTTAAGGCGCCAGTCTGAAGAGCACCATGAACTGCACCAGCGGCACCACCCTCACTTTGCATTTCAGTTACACCCGGAACAGTGCCCCAGATATTTTTTAACTGACTTGCAGACCATGCGTCAGACAATTCACCCATGGTTGATGAAGGGGTGATGGGATAGATAGCTATAACCTCGCTCACTCGATAGGCAACATGAGCTGCAGCCTCATTTCCATCAATTGTTATTTTTCTTCTTTCCATTTAATCCTCAGATTTATATTGAATATCATATTTTTATTTAAAACAACATAATTAAACAAATACCTTGCCATAAGGAATATTAATTGATTCTTTGAAAAACATGCTTTTTGCAACTTTAAATCAAAGAAAAATCGGAGTGTTCACATTTTTTAGAAAAAATGGTTAACAAATCTTATTTCTAAGAAATTAATAAAAAAGTGAGTGGAAAATAGAAATTCGAGAGGAGAAAATAAAGACCTAACTGTCTATATTTTTAATTGAATTCGAATTATTGGAATATCTGGGGCTATTATTACTTCTTTCAAATTTATTAATGACTCCTCTATCAGATAGAAAGCGATTTGTTTGATGAACAAAGATGTAATGTGTTTGCTCTGCCCTAGTAGCATTTAATATTTCAATTCGTTTGGCATGAGGATTCTAATTTATTCTTGTGAAGTGTTTTTGATAAGTGTAATCATTCAAATTTGTAGTCTAAATTATAAACGATCTATCGTGCAGAGTTAAGACAAAACAAGATCAAGATCTTAATCTTACAAAAGTTTCTAGATGAAGGCGCTAACAAATTCTTCCGCATTAAATTCTTGTAGATCTTCAATTTCCTCACCTACCCCGATGTAACGGATAGGGATATTATTAGAAGACGCAATTTGGAGAACAGAGCCGCCTTTAGCAGTTCCATCAAGTTTGGTAATTACAACTCCACTAAGCTTAGCATATTTATTAAATTCTTCAAATTGCCTAATCGCATTTTGCCCGGAGTTACCATCAACAACTAATAGGCATTCATGTGGTGCTCCCGGAAGTAAATTCGATATAACACCAGTAATTTTATTCAACTCGAGCATGAGATTTTTATTATTGTGAAGTCTTCCGGCTGTGTCAATTAAAACAACATCATATTTTTTTGAAAGAGCGGATTGCACGGTTTCATAAACTACGGCAGAAGGATCTTTAGAAATATCTTCAATTAAGTCTACCCCGGCTTTAATTGACCAGCTCTTGAGTTGATCATTAGCGGCGGCACGAAAAGTGTCTGCGGATCCGATAATGACTTTTTTCCCCGCGGATTTATACTTGTACGCTAATTTGCCAATAGTTGTAGATTTACCCGAACCGTTGATGCCAATTATGAGAATAACATGTAATCCTTGTGATGCCGAGCTGGAATCATCTTCGGAATTAATGATTTGAGGAGTGATAAGCTTACTAAGCTCTCTTCTTAGTATCTCCTTTATTTTGTCAGTGGTTCTATCTTGTTCCTTTAATAATGAGGATTTAGCGTTATTAATTAATTGTTCCGTTAGCTCGCTGCCAAGATCACTGCTAATTAAGATCTCTTCTAAATCCTCTAAAGTATCTTCATCTATTTTTACTTTTCCGGTTATAACTTCGGAGATTTTTGTTGTGATGTTTTCTCGAGTTTTGGTTAATCCATCTTTTAATTGCTTCAGTTTAGAGAGTAGTTTCATTTTTTTTCCGATTAAGAATTTCGATGGCTCTCATTGAATAGCCGATTAATGAAGCAAAGCATAAAAAAAGACTTACGATCATAACTCCTTCATATATAGTACTTAGCTGATTAAGTTTAAGCAAAGTCATTATAATAAAAACGCCGATAGAGAAAACCGTCATTTTACCTAAACGGTTTGAAGGAAGAACCTTCCCAACTTTTTTCTTAATAATTAAACCTCCGCTAAATATAAATATGTCCCTAAAGATCACAATCCAAAAATAAAACGGCGGAATCATGTTCATTGCGAAAAGATTGAATACGATGAACGCTACAAGGACTTTATCTGCCAGAGGATCGATTATCTTGCCGAGTTCTGAGATTTGATTTGTTTTTCTGGCAACAAATCCATCAAGAAGATCGGAGCAAAAAGCAATAAAAATTACAAATAGAATGTAGTATCTATATGAATCATCCACCCGCATCATGTTAAATAAAAAGATGAAGGGAATGAACAATAATAATCTGAATAGGCTTATCAGATTAGGAAGTAATAAAATTTCTTTTAGAAGTTTTTTCATTCGCTCTTTGAGAAGACCACTAATTATTAATCTTCATACACATTTTTAGTAATTAACTTATCAATTTCTACGGGATAATCACCTGAAAAACAAGCTGTACAAAATTTATCCGGGGTATGATCAACCATTGCTTCAAGTAATTCCTCTATTGACAAATACTCGATGCTGTCGACATCAAGATACTTTCTAATCTCCTCGATGTTTACATCAAATTTATTTGCAATCAGTTCCTCTTTCGACGGAAAATCCATTCCATAATAGCAAGGACTGATTATTGGCGGAGAAGAAATTCTAAGATGAATAGCTTTTGGATTTGCCTCTCTTAATAATTTTACCAATTGCTTGGATGTAGTGCCTCTAACAATAGAATCGTCAATCAAAACTACTGTTTTATCCTCCAGAACACCTTTTACGGTATTAAATTTTATTTTTACTCCAATCTCTCTTGCATGTTGTCCCGGTATAATAAATGTTCTACCGATGTAGTGGCTTCGAATCAATCCAATCTCTAATTTTGACGGAACACCCTGTTTAATTAATTGCGCTTGATATCCAATTGCTGCCGTATTTGAGCTATCGGGGACGCTTATAACAATTACTTTTTCACCATCCTTATCGGATACCGAATGTTTTTGAGCAAGAACTTTGCCTAATTTTCTTCTCATTTTATCTACATTAGCGCCGAACACCCGGCTATCAGGACGTGAAAAATAGATATACTCAAAGATGCAGTGTTTCGTAGGAAATTTTTTCTCGTGAATACTAAATGACTTTACGTTATTAGATCTTGTTCCTTCATCGTCAATGATTACCAATTCACCAGGTTCAATATCTCTAACATACTGAGCGGAATTGATATCAAGCGCGCATGTTTCAGATGTAATAATGAATGAATCATGGATTTTACCAATACAAAGTGGTCGAAAACCGTGCGGATCTCTAGCGGCAATTAATTTATCATTAGTTAAAATCACAATGCTGTAAGCCCCTTCAACTTTTTGAAGAGCCTCCTTTATCTGGTCAATTTGGTTTTCGAGTCTGCTTCGGGCGATCAAGTGCAAAATCACTTCCGTATCGCTCGTTGTTTGAAAGATAGCGCCGTCATTGACCAATTCTTCTCGCAGCTGCTTAGCGTTAGTTAAATTTCCATTGTGTGCGATTGCAAGATTGCCCAGCCGATAATTTACAGTAAACGGTTGAATATTTTTAGAAGATTCAGATGAACCGGTTGTGGAATAACGATTATGACCGATTGCGCATTCACCAACGAGGACGTTTTCAAATAACTTATCGTCATTAAATATTTCAGAAACCAGTCCAAGATCTCTATGCACATTTAATACTGTTTTACCTTTAGAATTAACAGTGGAGACGACTATTCCGGCAGCCTCTTGACCACGGTGCTGTAATGATAATAATCCGTAATAAGTTGTTAAAGCAGCATCTTTGGAGGCATAAATTCCGAATACACCACAATTGCATCTTGGTTTGTCAATCATAAATAAATGATAATTCCTCAATTATAAAAAAGGCACATGAAACTGTGCCTATAAGAGTCGGAACGGCGGGATTTGAACCCGCGACCCCTTGAACCCCATTCAAGTACGCTACCGGACTGCGCCACGTTCCGTTTCAAGTTCTGAATTCAAATAGAGTAAAAAATTTTTTACTTCTTCTAAATCTTTTTTTAATGATCGAGGTGAAATAATCTTTGTTTTTGGAGTACTCGGCTCGTTAGAAATTGCCGCCGGGCTTTCCAATTGCAGATCAACTAAAATCTTTTTTGCACCCTCGATAGTATATTTTTCTTCACGCAGTAATCTTTTAATCTGAAGAATAAGTTTGATATCCTTATTTGTATAAATTCTATTCCCTGCCCTGTTCTTACCGGGTTTTAACTGTTCAAATTCGGTCTCCCAATAACGTAAGATATACTGTTCCAGACTTGTAAGTTTACTTACTTCACTAATGGAGTAGTATAATTTTTTCAATCCAAAGTCTTTCAATTCAGTAATCCTTTTTTGCTGATAGTAAAATAAGTTTTGTTATGCGAATCTGCAAGGAATAGTAAAAAAACATAATAAATCGTGCAATAAAATCTGTATAATTATAGCTTAGAAATCATTTTTGTCAAAGAATATACAGCCGCGAGATAACTTATCTCTTGAAATCCGGAAACACAGCCTGAAACTGCCGATGCTGTAATCAGATTTTTACGATAATTTTCTCTCGCCGAGATGTTGGATAAGTGAACCTCAATTTTAGGAATTTTTAAAATCTCCAATGCGTCGCGTAATCCGATAGAAGTATGAGAATATCCACCTGGATTAATAATAACGCCGTCATAAACATCCGCTTTTTGAATATACTCTATCAATTCATTTTCGGAATTGGATTGCACAAAAGCGAATTCGATATCTGGAAATTCTTCTTTAATAGTCAGAGAAATCGAGGATAATGAATGTGAGCCATAGAACTTTTTATCTCGCTTCTCTATTAGGTTCAGATTTGGTCCGTTGATAATTAATATTTTCATTATTTATCCGTAATCTCTTCTATTATTTCTCTTATCCTTGGCTGAATATAGTGCTCTTTAATGCCTAAATCCTTTAAGGCTGCCGTAAGAATCATTACCTTCCGTTGAAGAGTGGAAAGTTTATTAATAACTATTGTTTTATCATCTCGGAGAATACAATATCCCCCTTTAAAATCTCCTCTTTCAAATCTTACTTTTGCCCCCATCTCCTGGGCTAATTGCTTCAGATCCTGAAGAATTGATTCGTATTCTTTTTCTTTAATTTTCATTTTTCTTTCTTAGTGGTTGAAATAAAAAGAGAAAAATAATAGCAGCAAAAGAAAACACCTCGATCAAAGAAAAACTGCTTAGGACATTCATCCTCTCTTTAATTAATTCTGAAATTGTATTTACAGCCGAAGAGTTCGACATAATCAAGGAAACTAATTTTAGATCAATCGTGCTCAGATAAATTTCAAACGGAGCAGTTATTGCAATTATAAGAATTATTGCAAACAACCATCCTTCATATTTAACTTTGATTTTTGATGTGAGAAAAAATCCAAGAGATGACAACAAAAATACAGCATAGGCAAAAAGATTCATTATAAGAACCGGTAATATAGTTGGGTGAACAACAGACAAATTCTGTTCATTATAAAAGGATTTAAATGTTTGCCCATCCGGCTCAAATAATTGATATACAATCATCTGACGCGCAATGTAACCTCCGAGAAAAACGGAGAAAAAAAGAATTGCCAAAAATAAACATATTCTTGAGATTAGACTTAATTTTGCCATAGTTCTAAATTCTTTTTCTACAATTATAAAAAAAAACTATGACTATTGCCTCTATTGATATCGGTTCAAACACAGTTCTGCTATTAATTGCTGAGTATGATCCCTCATCACAACGAATTGTAACTATTGAGAATCATTATAAAACGCCAAGACTTGGTGAGGGGCTAAAATTAGGTGACACAATAAACGAAACAAAAATAAATTTATTGAGAAACATTCTTTTGGATTATAAAAATATAGTGCTCAAGAATGGTTGCTCAGTAATACTTCTTAAAGCAACTAATGCTTTTAGAATTGCCTCTAATTCGACCGGGATTGTGAATTTCATAAAAAAAATGGATTCCTTAAAAATAGAGATAATTTCCGGAGATGAAGAAGCACGGTTGACATTTCTCGGCTCAGCATTCCCATTTTCTGATAATGAGACTAAATCGGTTATTGATATTGGTGGAGGAAGCACAGAGATCATTTACGGCAATCAAAAAGAGATTTTCTTCAAAAAGAGTTTCGATATTGGTGTTGTCTCGCTATCGGAAAAATTTCTTCTTCCGCTTCCCCCTTCAAAAGAATCTATTGAAGAAGCAGAAAAATATCTAGACCGAATTTTGTTAGAGATATCTGATATTCTACCACCCAATGTAAAAACTATTGCTGTCGCCGGAACACCCACAACACTTTCATGCATTAAACAAGGAATCAGAATTTATGATGAAAAGTTAGTTGATAACTCCACTTTAACTACTTCCGAGATTCAATATATCCTTGATCAATTAAAAAAAATTGATAAGCTGAAAGTTTCTCTTAAATATGGCGAAGTTGTTAACGGTCGTGAAGAGCTTATGTTGGCAGGCACAATCATTCTTCAAATTATTATGCAAAAATTAAAATTGGAAAATATTACCGTCAGCAGTAAAGGATTAAGATATGGAGCCGTCATCGATTATTTAATTAAGAATCAGTTGATGACCGCTGAGAGATAAAATATCAAAGCTGATAAGAGAGAAAAGCCAAACAACCCTACTGAGACCGAATAGATTAAATTTTTTGTCAGCGCATAAGTTGATGTTATAAAAAGTAATCCACTCCACAAATACATAAACAATTCTATAATAAAAATTACGATTGCAGCTTGCGGTTTAACTATAAATGGTGAAGGATTGAAAGTAAACCAGTATTCACCAAACAGTGCGAATTGGATTGGAGTCAATATAAATAGCACCATCATGAGCGGAACGAAAGAATAAAAATAGATTGAAATCGCGTCTTTGACTCTTCCTCGAATTCCAAATGCTTTGTTCAGCAATGTTACTAAAAACGCGAAGATAGTTACTATAATAATAAATGGGATGCCTCCGGAAATAAATCCGTCAAGAAGTGTGAAGCTTTTATTCTCATCTCTAGCGAAGGCATTCATTAACATAAACGAAATTATAGAGAATTTGAATGCGGCTATTAACGCAGAAGTCAAAACAAAATTTTTGTTTTCGGACTGAATAATATTCCGGGCGGTTGATACCGGTGAATAGAGATATTTCCAGAGAGTATCCCAAAAATCAATATTTACAATCCTTGCGCGTAAATAAGATTTACAACCAAAGCAAGTAAGTTGATAGAATGGATTCTCTGTTTTACAGTTACCGCAAATCAAATCATTTTTCATCTTGAGCCGGGCTAAAAATTGATTCTAAGATTTAGTTGATAGTGGCTGATCATATTACTATTCGAAACACTAAAATCAAATAAATGTGCATCAACATATGAATCCACAAGATTGAGCAAATAAGTTAATCCAATATAAACTGCAACTTGATCACGTTGATCCTTATAAAATTCACGGGCTTTGTACGCAAAACTTGTCGGATCCTTTAAAGTACTAAGTGCATATTCATCTCTATATTGAATATAAAGGTTATTATTCCTATTCCATTGATACGCTAAATAACCAAGCGCTCCCCAAATGAGAGGAATTTTCCAGTAAGACTCGTTATAATATTGCCCAAATCCCGGTAATACCGCACTTCTAAGCACAGCACCCCATGGCGATTTCCTCATCTCAAATTTAGCTGTATCTATTTTGACGGAGTTGGAATCAAAAGGTTGTATCTGTGCATCTAAGTATTTTGGAGATGAAATTATAATAAAAAATATGAAACAGATTTTAGTTATAATTTTTGCCGATGATTTCAAAAAGTTCAAATAATCTTTCTAGCTCGTCAAGTGAATAATATTCTATTATTAGTTCCCCGGCACCATTTTTTTTCTGTTTACATATTACTTTTGTGCCAAGAATTCCCTGTAGCTTTCCTTCTAAATCCCTTTGAGATAAACTATTGATGTTATTGGTTGGGGCAGTAAGTTTTTTCTTGAGATTATTTTTTGCGTTAAGATATTTCCTAACAATGTCCTCAACGTTTCGAACCGATAAATTATTCTTTATTATTTTTTCTAATATTTCCAGTTGTACTATTTCGTTAGGAAGGTTTATAAGAGACCGCGCGTGGCCGGAAGTAATCTCATTCTTAATCAAACTCTGCTGAATTTTCTGAGGTAATTTTAATAACCGGATTGTATTGGTAACCGTTGTCCTATCTTTACCAACTTTGTCGGCAATCTCTTCCTGAGATAAGTTGCATTCATCCATCAATCTTTTGTAGGCGTTCGCAATTTCAATAGCATTTAGTTTCTCTCGTTGAATATTTTCAATGAGGGATAAAGCCAACATCGCTTCCTTTGTCTCAACATGAATAATATAAGCAGGTATCTCTTTTATGCCTATCTCTTTACATGCTCTCAATCTTCTTTCGCCGGAGATAAGTTCATACTTATCTTTTTGTGTTCTCCTAACTGTAATGGGTTGAATTAATCCGTTTTCAAGTATTGATTTTTTTAATTCGTCCAGAGTTTTTTGATCAAATTCAATTCTTGGCTGATAAGGATTTGGCGAAATTATATTAACGGAAATCTTTGCAAGAACATCGTTCGAAACTCCGTCGTCTTTCTGAAGTTCTTTACTAGAAACAGCCACTGGGCTGTTAAGCTTGTCTTTCATTTGAGGATTGATAAGTGCATCCAATCCTCGTCCGAGTCCTGGTTTAAGATTGCTCAATTAATATTCTTCTTTTGTTCAAGATTATTTCTCTGAATTAGCTCAGATGCTAGTGAAATGTAATTTTGTGCTCCAACAGAACTGGCATCGTATAAAATTACAGGCTTAGAATGACTCGGAGCTTCTGATAATCTTACGTTTCTATGAACGATTGTCTGAAAAACTTTTGTCCCAAAGTATTTTTTTACTTCCTCAACAACTTGATTTGAGAGGCGCAAGCGAGAATCATACATCGTGAGAAGTACACCTTCAATTGTTAATTGTTGGTTCAGGCTTTTCTTGACAATATTGATCGTATTCAGGAGCTGTCCTAATCCCTCCAGAGCAAAATATTCACATTGAACGGGAATTAATACTGAATCTGCAGATGTCAATGCATTAAGGGTCAGCAATCCCAGTGATGGCGGGCAATCGATAAAAATAAAATCATATCCATCCTCAATAGATAGAAGTGCTTTCTTCAATAAAAATTCACGCTCTTCCATGGAAACCAATTCAATTTCGGCTCCCACTAAATCAATAGTTGAAGGGAGAATATCAAGAAAAGGCATATAGGTATTCACAATGCATTCGGATGCATGCTCGGTACCAATCAACGTTTGATAAACCGATACCTTATAGTTCTCAACACCAAGACCGGAAGTGGAATTAGCCTGGGGATCGATATCAATAAGCAAAGTTTTAAATTCTGCTGCTGCAATTGATGCAGAAAGATTGATAGCAGTCGTCGTTTTTCCAACTCCGCCTTTTTGATTTGCTATTACAATTTTTTTTGCCATAAATAGAAGTATGTCTCCAGATCGATAATAAAAAAATTATAATTCAATTTCTTGCCCAAAATCTAATACTATACATTTTTTCCCTAGGAGTTCAATTTTTTTCTTGAATTCATTTGGATCTGCTGCAATTACAGAAAACGTGTTGAAGTGCATCGGTATCGCGTACTTTGGATTTGCAAGCTCAACAGCTTTCACAGCATCGGTTATTCCCATTGTGAAATTATCTCCAATCGGAAGAAGCATATAATCGAGCGCTGTCATCTCTCCAATAAGTTTCATATCGTAAAATAATCCCGTATCACCGGTATGATAAAGATTTATTCCATCAATTGAGACGACTACACCTGCTGGCTCGCCTGCGTACTGATTATCCGGCGTCATCGAACCATGATGCGCTATAGTAAACTTGACCCTTCCAAATTCGAAATCATATCCACCGCCAATATGCATATTGTGAGCATTAAACCCTTTGTCAACGCAATAATTAGCAAGCTCATTCACGCAAATAAAAAGTGAATTACATCTTTTGGCAATACTAAAAGCGTCGCCAATATGATCAGCGTGAGCGTGTGTTAAAATAATATAATCTGCATGAACGTCATTTGCCTTTACTGTGGCTGTCGGGTTTCCCTCGAGAAAAGGATCAATTAGAATTCTCTTCCCGGATTTAGTTGTTAGCTGAAATGCCGAATGCGAAAAATATTTTAACTTCATTTTTCACTCTTCTCCAATTAATAATGAATTATCGTTTCTATTGTGAATGTTAATTTAATCAATTCCGTTTTAATATCTTTCTCGGACAAAACATTTTCTTGTTGCACTTACGTAAAAATTTTGCTGGTACATTTTTTTAAGTGAGTGAAGTATATTTTAAATTCTCAAGCATGAAATCCCATTGCGAGCACTCCTAATCTAATGAAATATGATTACTACCCTATTAATTGAAAATAAGTCTTCTAGTAGGTGCTGCACTTTCTCCAAATCTTGCGAAAGGATGAACAAAACATGGAGTTGCAGATCAAGATTCTTTATCAGAGTACGTTTTTTTGTAATAACTTATTCTATTAAAAATTTCCGAGATACTTTGAATACCTTGATGCTTGTACGACCCCATTGCATTCATAAGATAATTTCTTAAAACTTCTTTTGAGATACCGGACTTCAATCTACCTTTCTCAGCGATTGAGATTCCACCGGTTTCTTCCGAAACGATAACGCTTATTACGTCTGCTTGTTCAGATATACCCAATCCGGCTCGATGACGCATTCCTAACGGTGTTCCTTTATAAGAAGTTTCTGCTGAGAGTGGTAAAGTACATCTAACCGCTTCAACAATATCATTATTGATGATCACGGCACCATCATGAAATGCCGAGCGCGGAAAGAAGATAGACCGCAACAAATTTTTTGTGATTTTAGCGTTAATAATTTCTCCAGTTTCTGCAACGCCACGAATACCAACCGATTTTACAATAACCATCAACGCACCGTGCTGATGCTGCGCAAGTTCATAAGCTGCCTCTGAAATAATATCAGCAACTCTAAACTCATCATTCTTAATAAAGATTCGCACAAATGGATTTCTGCCGATGCTTACCAGTAATCTTCGAATCTCTGGTTGAAATAAAATTACAAACGCAATAACCCAAATATCGGAAAGTAGTTTCAACAACCAGCCGAGCGCCCTAAAATTAACTGCCTGTGTGAAAATTGAAAGAATCAGTACGAGTATTAATCCATAGAATATTTGGGCTGCAACGGTCGCCCTTATAACGGTATAGACTTTATAAAAAATTAGAGTCACTAGTAATATATCAACCATATCCAGGAATGATACCGATAAAAACCCTATTCTGAATACCTCAAACATTCTTCACCAAATCAGGATTCTCAATAAAACTATTTACCATAATTGATTGTATTGTGTTTTTCACATCGTGTGTCCGGATGAACCGAGCTCCGTTTTGAATTGCGAGTGTTTCCGTTACTAAGGTTGCTTTATCTCTTTCATCGATTTTTAGATTGAGAGATCTACCCAAAAAAGATTTTTTAGATATCCCGGCCATGATGGGATTACCAATACCTTTCAACTCGTTTAGCCGTTTAATTATTTCATAATTATCTGTAACTCTTTTTCCGAATCCAATACCGGGATCGATAATAATCTTCTTTACTCCGGCTTTTTTAGCGGTATCAACTTTTAAGGTAAGGTAATCATAAATTTCAGAAACAACATCTTCGTAATATGGATTCTGCTGCATCGTCTTTGGATCTCCTTTCATATGCATTAGAACCAGAACCGCATTGAACTGATTGACAACGCCGAGCATTGCATCATCGCTTCCAAACGAGCTAATATCATTTACTACTTTTACTCCGTTTGAAAGTGCCCTCTTTGCCACTTCAGATTTGGTAGTATCGATGGATAAAAGAGCATCCGGCTTTGTTAGTAATATCCCTTCTATCACGGGCAGTACGCGGTCCAATTCTTCCTGAATTGTAATTCGATCTGATCCTGGTCTGCTTGATTCACCTCCGATATCTAAAATATCGGCACCTTCTTCTAAAAGTTTCAGACCAAATTCTACCGCCGATTTTTTATCAAAATATTTTCCGCCATCAGAAAATGAATCGGGTGTGACATTTAAAATGCCGAATGTATAGGCACGTTCAAGAGAAAAATTTCTGTCGCCGATCTCTATTGACTGATCATCATGCTCGGTAGTGTTCTTGACTGTTTGAGCAATTTTAAATCCAATCTCTTCATTACCCGTTGCAATTATCTCTTTGGACAATTCACTAAATGCACTGTAAGAACCAAGAGCCAGAAGATCGCATGAAGGATCTCCCTTTTTGCCGGTGTTGTAGCAGATTTCTTTATGATTAAAAATTATCTTTTTTATTTTTTGAGCGAGTCTGAAATCAATTCTACGAATCTCAATTCCGAGCAGATCCTTTTCATACAACTCCCGGTAGATATTATATTTTGCGTTATATCTGCGAAAGACTTCCGGGTAAAATAAATCTACAAGCTGAATAGTCAAGCGTGCCCTCGACAGTAAAGTATTATAAGTTAAGGATGTGATTACAATATAAAGAAGAATCCTTTTCCAAAAATAAAAAAATTGAAACAGATAAAGGAAAAGTAAGATAAAATAATTTGATTACGAGAGCAGATTTTTCAATTCTACAGTTGCCGCGGTCACGTTATCCTTTCCGTAAATTGAGTTGCCAATTACAAACACATTACAGCCCGCATCGGAAAGTTCTTTAATATTCTCTAAACCAATTCCGCCGTCCACTTGGATGATAAAACCAGCCGAGTGTTCCTTTCGTAATGCAACTAATTCTTTAATCTTCTTGAGTGAATTTGGATTAAATTTCTGTCCGCCAAAACCGGGATTGACCGACATGATCAAAACCATATCAACCAGATGCAACACTTCGGTTAAAGTGGCGATTGGAGTTGAGGGATTGACGGCTACTCCAGCCTTTGCACCTAATTCATGAATCTTTGATAAAGTTCTATCAAGATGAACAACTTCTTCCTGGTGAACGGTGATCCAATCAGCGCCGGCTTGAACAAAATTTTCGAGTAACGCATTCGGATCTTTAATCATTAAGTGAACATCGATTGGCAGTTTAGTTATACGGCGCACTGCCTGCACAACAACCGGTCCAAAAGTTAAATTAGGAACAAACTTTCCATCCATGATATCACAATGGATCCAATCAGCTCCTCCTAACTCAACAGATCTAATCTGCTGAGATAAATTTGCAAAGTCGGCATTTAGAATTGAGGGTGCTATAATTTTCAACTGATTCATTTTACCCCGCTTGATTTGCTCTGAGTAAGAACAACATTAACGCTGTCACCAATCTTGACGAGAGTATCCTGGCTGGGGTCTTGGTCGGCAACCGTATTTGGTAAATACGAAGAAGAATAAATATAGAGTTTGTTTCCTAATCTCAGCGAGTTCGCCTTTAAGATACTTTCCGCTTCGTTCAAAGACTTCAGCAATAAATTTGGGACACGAACCATACCAACTTTTGGACCTATGCTAACTTTGATATTAACCGAAGTTCCTTTGGCGATCTCTCTTCCTTCAAAATATTGTTGCTCAACAATTGTAGCCGCCGGAAATTCTGATTCGACAGAATCAATTCGCCCAAGAACTAATCCGAACCGCTCTAAAGTTATTGTAGCATCCCGCATAGTTCGGTTAATTAGTGAAGGCATTTTGATGATAGGGTCTCCGCCCGAAACAGTTAAATAAATTCTGCGGTTTTCCTTTACCACCATATCAGCGACCGGCTTTTGCGCAATTATTTGGTCCTTCTGATATGTTTGGTCGAAGCGTGAAGTCTGAACGATTGGGTTAAAATTTGCATCACTTAGAATTTTAATTGCGGCGTCTTTATTCATACCAACAACGTTTGGCACTTTGGATTCGATTCCGCTTACATAATATGGCAAGACGACTATATCGATGACTAACAGAATCGCTAATAACACCACGAGAGTAATTAGCAATTTGTTCCAAAATTTTTTAGACGGCATTTTCATGGATGAAATATATCAAACTCAAACCTCAACGCAAAATTAATCCGAGTGGCTAAGACCATTTGATGAATTTTGCTTCTAGCCATATTTTTTGATTAATTTATTAGAGCAATCAAATTTAATTAGAACAAGCTTTCGAGGAATAATGAAAAAAGTTGTCTGCATCTTCGAGGATGAGGGAATTCAAAATTTTTATCCGCTTACTTATACGCGCCCGGTATATGATTTACAATGCGGAATTAGATCGCTTCGAGAAAAAATTGTTGACCGCTTCCCCGCTTCAAAGATTATTTTGCATTCCCGACGTTATCTACAAGAATTTGTAAGGGAGCAGAATCCTAAAAATCTAATCAATCAATTTGATTTTGATAATGTTCTTATAATTAATGGCAGGCTTTTGATTGGGGAAGGATACCTAAATCAAATAAAGAATTTGGGTAATGACTCTATTTTATTAAGTGAGGATGGATCGGTAGTCGCCGCAAATCTTTCGAATGTTAATCTGCTTAAACTTTATCGTGATGAATTTGATTACCTCCACATAGATGAATTGAAAAATGTTGCTCTTGTAAAAAGTCAAGTAGCGCTTTTAAGGTACCCTTGGGAATTGGTTAATTCGAACGGCGCTGAAATAGCAAATGATTTTGAATTCATTGTAAAAAATATTCCAAAGATCGATTCGAGAAAATATCCGTCTGTCGAATTCAAAAACAAGAAAAAAATATTTATTAATAAGAACACGGTTATTGATCCATTTGTATTTCTCGATGCAACTGACGGACCAATTTACATAGGTAAAAACGTACACATAATGTCTCACTCATATATTCAGGGACCGGCTTATATTGGTGCTGGATCAATCATAAAAAAGGGAGGAACAATTTACCGTAACACAAGCATAGGAGAAGTTTGTAAAGTTGGCGGTGAAATTGCATCCTCTATTATTCAGTCACTCTCGAATAAGCAGCATGATGGCTTTTTAGGGCACTCTTATCTTGGCAGTTGGATAAATATTGGCGCCGACACCAACAACAGCGATCTTAAAAACAATTATGAAAATATTACTGTATTACTTAATGGAAAACCGGTGAACACAGAATCGCAATTTGTAGGGTTGATTATGGGAGACCATTCAAAAACCGCAATTAATACGATGTTTAACACCGGCACAATTGTGGGGGTATCGTGCAATATTTTTGGCGCGGGATTTCCCCCGCGCTATATCCCATCATTCAGCTGGGGTGGTTCTGATTTCCTAAAGACAAATGATATTGAAAAATCTTTAGAAGTTGCAAAAATTGTTATGAAGCGGAGAGGCTTAGACTTAACTTTCACGGAAGAAAGTTTATTAAGAAAGGTTTTTGAATCTACAGCGGAAGAAAGATCCAGGAAGATGAAATAATTTCCTTCGCGAAAATGAAACTATCCCAATATGTATAAAAATTATTTTTATCTATGCAGATGCGTTAAGCAGTTAGAACAGAAAGTACATGGATATAAAATTATTGATGCTTATACCCAGGAGAAAGATAAACTCTTTCTTCATATTCCTTTAGAAGGAAAACCGAATTTTCATCTTATCATAAATACTAACCAGCACCATCCTTCCCTCTCAACAAAAGATGATCATTACAAAGCCAAGAAAAACACCGTTAATTTTTTCAAGGATTTTTTGCCATCAACAATCGAATCAATTTGCATAGCACTCGGCGATCGTGTAATCAGAATAATATTAAATAACGGTACACTAACAATATTATTTAAGGGGGGAAGAACTAATATTTTCTTATCAGATCAGAAGAATGAATTACAACCGTTCAAAAAAGTTTCCGGGGAGGAGATAAAAAATTTTCGTGATGAAACGAATGCGCTCCGCTTCATTAATTCTCTTGAACCGATCTATTCATTAGTAAGAAATACTGATGATGAAAAAATGATTAGAAAAATGCCCTTCATCGGAAAAGAAATTTTAATGGAGGTTGAAGCACGTGATGGTGACTTCACACAAAATCTACTGAAAGTTCTAAATGAGATTGAGCGTGAAAAGATAATAGTCCATTATGATGATTATTTAGGTAAAGCTACTTTCCATCCGGTATCTTTTAAGACATACAAAATTCCGGATAGACACTTTATTTTCGATAACTATTTTGAAGCGCTAAATAAATATTTCACACTCTCCTTTTCTCAAATAAAAGTAATAAATATTAGAAAAGAGATAGAAAAGTTTCTGAATAAAGAGATCGAGACTCTCTCCGGAAAGTTAAACAAATTAAAAGGGCGCATCGATTCCGGATCGAAAGAAGAAATTTACCACAAGTATGGAGAAATGTTGTTGGCGAATATTAAACTTATTCGGAAAGGGATGAAAGAAATCGAATTGGAGAACTACTATACCGGCATTACGTATAAAATAAAACTTGACGAGAAACTTTCTCCGAATCAAAACATTGACCGTTATTTCGAGAAATCCCGCTCAGAAAAAATAGAATATCAAAAATCGAAGGAGCTGCTAAATCTGAATGTGAAAGAATACGGGCGGATAACAGGGCTAAGAGATAAATTTAATAAGACGGATGATCAAGAAACTCTAATGCAAATAAAAAAAGAATTAAAAATGAAAACCGAACAATCGATGCATGAGGATGCTAAAGAGAAATCTTTATACAGACATTTTTTAATTGCCGGCAAGTATCATATTTATGTTGGGAAGGATAGTAAGAATAACGATCGGCTTACAACCAAGTTTGCCAAACAAAACGATTTTTGGTTTCATGCTCGCTCTGTATCAGGTTCCCATGTTGTACTAAGGGTTGATAATACAAAAGAGTCAATTCCAAAAAATATTTTGCAAAATGTGGCTTCGGTAGCAGCTTTCTATAGCAAAGCAAAGACATCTAAACTTATACCGGTAACTTATACACTAAAAAAATATGTTGTAAAAAATTCCAGGCATGAACCCGGACAAGTAACCGTTACAAAAGAATCCGTGTTACTAGTTAAACCGGAAATTCCAAAAGAGTGCGAAATGGTTGTAGAATAAATTTTAATTCCTTCCTTTCCAGGTTTCCATACTTCTATGCACTCCCATAAGTATCATTAATTTTTGAAAAAGAAAATCGGGCAGTATCCCGCGCAACAGTGTTGTCAATCTCAAACTTCTTGGACGGAGTACTAAATATTTACCTTTTTTTAATGCATCGTTTACTATTGCACGCGCGATTACATCATGACTCTTTACGAGCGGTACAATTATGTTTCCCAAAAATCCCAGCTTCGCTCCTTCAAAAAGTCCTTTTGCCAAATAGCTTGGATGAATTGAGGACCAACTGACACCTTTTTTATTATTATTCCATGCCTCAAAACGCATCGACTCCGTTAAGCCCCACACCGCCCACTTAGTAGCGGCATAAACCGAAAGATTTGCAACTCCAAGTAAACCACTCGCCGATGAAATATTAACAATGTGCCCGGAATTTCTTTCATACATTCCAGGAAGAACCGATTTGATTGTATAGATCATGGCTGTAAGATTAATTTGAATTGTTTTCTCCCAAACTTCATCCGGTTGATTAAGCAACTCCCCTCCTTTAACGTAGCCTGCGTTATTAATAAGGATATCGATTTTGCCCATATCGCTTATGGCTTGCTGAGCTAATTCATAAACCCGATTTTTATCAGTCACGTCGCAGTTATAAACAAATACCTTTCCGCCCAGATGTTCGAGTTCCTTTTTAACATTATCTATTTCATTTTGATTGATATCCCAAATTGTTAAGACACATCCTTCTTTCACCAATAATTTTGAGGTGGCAAAACCAATTCCCATAGCTCCGCCGGTTACAATTGCGGTTTTTTCTTTCAGATCCATAACAGCTCCAATTATTTTACCTTGATTATTTCCTTCAACTGCTTCATTGCTGGAGTAATTGATTCTTCGTAAATTGAAAATAGGAAATGAGCGGTTTGATGATTGATATTTTCACTCATTTCAAATTCTACTGAATTCTAAATTCAAATTCGGTTTTAGATTGACAAAACTCAACAAAGAAAAGATTAAAAAAATACTCATCATAAAACTGCGAGGCATTGGTGATGTAGTTCTATCAACAATTGTAATTGATAATCTTCGGAAAGATTTTCCCGATGCACAGATCGATTATCTTGTAGAAAAACCTTCTCAACCAGGACTTCTTGGTTTACAAGAAATCAATAATGTACTGGTATTCGAGCGAGATGATTTTTCAAAAAAACTTTCGCTTATTTCAAGAATCAGAAAGATAAAGTATGATCTAGTATTAGATTTTTTCACCAATCCTTCAACTGCAATAGTTACATTTTTTAGTGGAGCAAAATTTAAAGTTGGTTTTCCATATCGAGGAAGGAAATACGCATATAACATATTCGGTCCGGAAGAACGGGGTAAATATCACTCTGCCCAACTTCATCTGGAAACTTTAAAGATGCTCGGACTTAATCACACTTACAAAGAATTGTATTACAATATAAGTTCCTCGGCTTTACGTGTTGCAGAGAAATATCTTAGAGATAGTTTCATCGAAAAAAATTTTGTTGTAGGAATCTGTCCTACAGGCGGATGGGCTTCAAAGAAATGCGATCCTGAAAAATTTGTTGAGATAGCGAACTCTGTTATAAAAAAGTTCAACGCGAAGATTTTCATACTGTGGGGTAAGGGTGATGAGGAAGACGCCCTGAAAATTCATTCTCTCCTTGGCGATAAATCTATTTTTGCTCCTTCAACTACTATTCAAGAACTGGCAGCCATGATAGCTCGTTGTAAGATATTGATTGCCAACGATAGCGGACCAATGCATATAGCTACTGCTGTGGGAACGCCTGTTCTGGGTTTGTTTGGTCCTACAAGTCCCTTTATGCAAGGTCCTTACGGCGATATGCATGAATGGATTCAACTGAGTGATTTAGATTGTATTGAATGCAATTTGTTGGAGTGTCCAAGAAAGCACGAATGCTTTAAAAACATTCCTATACAACTAGTTATAGATAAAATTTCTAAACTTATAAATAAAAATAAATTACAATTAACTTTATGAAAAATATTGAGATACAAATAAGACGATTCCTGCTAGCTATTCTTCTACTAATTAAGAAAAAGAAAGTAACCAACGAATTACCTGTTATTACTAAGAATTCTAAGATTTTATTTATTAGATTAAATAAAATAGGCGATGCTCTTATTACGACTCCGCTTCTCAAATTAATAAAGGAGCAAATTGGTTGTAAGATTTATGTTCTTGCTAGTAAGAATAATCATTTTGTTTTCAATAGTTCGAATCTTGCTGATGAAATAATTGTTTTCAACAAAAAGTTAAGAAGCATTCCTTCATTGATCAAACAAATAAACTCTTACAATTTTGACGCAATTGTTGATCTTCATGATGATGTTTCATCAACAGTAAGTTATTTAATGGCTTTTACAAAGAGTAAGTATAAATTCGGTCTTCAAAAGGGTAATGATAAATTATTTACTCATACAGTTAACAAGTTAGACCCTACAAAATTTCACATTATCGAACGTGTAATGGAATTTGCTAAGTTGTTTCAACTGAATGTTGATTCTTCCTTAGTTAATATAAGTTATACACCTAAAGAACAATCAATTTTGTTGGCAAATGCTTTTTTAGAGAATCATTTTACTTCAAAAAAATTTTTATTGGGGATGAATATCTCTGCCAGCAGCGATGCCCGATTCTGGGGTGTTTCTAATTACCGTAATCTTATTAATGAGTTAGCTAATTATAAAATCAATATACTCTTAATGTGTTCCGAAACTGAGTTAAAGCATGCAGTTGCAATTTCTGAAAATAAAATACCTATTTATTACCCGAACTTTGATGAATTCTGTGCTGTGATACCAAGATTAGACTTGCTATTTACTCCAGACACTTCCATTGTTCATGTAGCTTCTGGTTTTAACATTCCTGTATTCGGTTTGTATGTAAAATATAATACGACAGATATAATTTGGTCACCATATAAATCTCAATTTGATTATGTTGTAACTGAAGAACCAACTCTTCATAATATTTCTTTTGAATCAGTTAAGAAAAAATTTATTCCATTTTTAGAGAAGTTATACTATGAATAAACAAATAAAAACATGTAAAAATTTCAATGGGTATAAACCTTGTTTTTCCGATCATAATTGTTGGGAAGACGGATGTAAAGAACCGAAGCCTATTGGCACCAAAATCTTGATAATCAATCTTGATGCGATGGGTGACGTCTTGATGACAACAGCACAACTTGCCGGATTGAAACGTAAGTATCCTGAATCTACAATTTATTGGATAACACTTAAGATGGCAGCAGGACTGCTTGAAAACAACCCCTACATCGATAGAGTACTCACATTCGATTTTGAATCAACATTGGTTTTAGAATCAATTGAATTTGATTTAGTGCTGAATGTGGATAAATCGATGCGATCCGGCGCGTTAGCAATGCAGGTTAACGCTAAAGAGCGGCTCGGTTTCGGAATTAATTCGAACGGGCAGATTATTCCCCTAAATAAAGGAGCCGAATATAATTATCTACTTGGAATGGATGACCATCTGAAGTTTAAGATCAATCAACGATCTGGTCAAGACTACCTCTCTGAAACTTTTAATCTGGATTATAAACGCGACTATTATGTTTTCTATTTCACTGAAGCCGAGTTTAAATTTATAGAGGAGTATAAACAAGAAGTTGGTGTTACGCAAAACGACAAGATCATTGGCTTCAATACCGGCTGTTCTCTTCTTTTTCCGAATAAAAAAATGACGATCGAGCAACACATAGCAGTAATCGAAAAATTATTATCCTATAACCAATTTAAAATTATGCTCCTAGGTGGTCCGGAAGACGAAGGGAGAAATAAAGAAATAGCAGAGGCATTTCCTGGTAAAATTATTAATACGCCGACTCATGGAGGTGTTCGAAAAGGCGCCTGTTATGAGAGCATACCTCAAGTGATTATTACCGGCGATTCGTTCGGTATGCATCTCGCAATCGCTCTGAAGAAATATGTAATTGCATGGTTTGGATTAAGCTGCTGGAGCGAAATTGATTTATATGACCGTGGAGTTAAGTTGTTTCCGGAAAACCTTTTTTGCGCACCTTGCTGGAAGAAAGTTTGCCCTTATAATCTTGAATGCGTCCAGATGATTGACATCGAAAGAATCGTAAAAGAAGCTGTTGCATATTTTACAAACGATAAAAATGAATCGAAGTAGAATCGATATATTGAGAAAACATGGGTCGTTAAATCGCCCGCTGATCCTTGACGGAGCTATGGGCACTCTTCTGCAACAAAGAAATCTTCCTCTTCATAAAAGTCTTTGGGCTTCTATTGTAAATATTACTCACCCGGAAGTAATTATCCAGATTCATAAAGAATATATTAATGCGGGAGCAGATATTTTAACGACTAATACTTTCCGGACAAATCCTAACGCTGTTCGTCAATCGAATCTAAATATTACGGATGAAGAGTTTATCCGTTGCGGCGTTCAATTGACAATTGATTCAGCCGATTCGGGTAAGGAAGTAATAATCGCCGGTTCAAACGCTCCAGCCGAAGATTGCTACCAAGTTGAGAGATCAATAGCATTTAATAAGTTAGATTATAATCATAAACTACATATTGAACAATTATGGGAAAATGGCTGCGATCTAATCTGGAATGAAACTCAAAGTCACTGGGATGAAATTAAGATTATCAGCACATTCTGTTCAGAAAACTCTTTTCCGTTTATTGTAAATCTATACTTCACCGATGAGTTGAATCTTTTGAGCGGTGAACCCTTACATGAAGCTGTCAGTTTTATATCTGACTATTCCCCTGTGGGGATAGGTTTTAATTGCATCAAGCCACAACTGCTGAAAAAATATTTTGAAAATAATTCTCCCCATAAAAATTGGGGATTCTATTTTAATTGCGGAGAAGGCAAAGTCTCCGATGAAATAATTAATTGCGTTGCTGATCCACAAAGTTATGCCGATGAAATTAAATCTTTATTGGAGTTGAATCCGATGTATGTAGGGTCTTGTTGCGGCTCTAATCCAAATCACACAATTGCAATAAAGGAATTATTCGATGAAGTATATCGAAATTAAAGCCCCCGCTAAGATAAATATTGGTTTATCAGTCCTCTCAAAAAGAGCGGATGGGTATCACAATCTTTCCACTTTCTTCTACCCTATTAACGATCTTTTTGATCTGTTAACATTCGAACCGGCAGATAGTTTTATTTTTGCATGTGACTCTAGTTCCATTCCGAAAGACGAGAACAATCTTATTGTGAAAGCAAAAAACATTTTAGAAACTACTTCCGGGAAAAGAATAGATGTTAAAATCACTTTAAAAAAAGTCATCCCTATTCAAGCGGGACTTGGAGGAGGCAGTTCGGACGCTGCCGCGACTCTAATTTCACTTAATGAAATGTTCCAATTAGGTTTCCAACATTCACAGCTAATCAATCTTTCACTTCAACTTGGTTCAGATGTTCCCTTCTTTATTAAGTCGAAACCGGCTATCGGTACTTCCCGCGGTGAGATATTGGAATATATTGATCTCGAAATTCCGGAACCTATTCTCATAATAAATCCGGGAATTAGCATCTCAACCAAGGAGGCTTTTAATAATTATTTCCCAGACAAAAATAAGGGTGATTTCCGCTCACTTATTAAAAATTCCGGATTGGAATACAGCGCGATGAGAGTCAGCATCAAAAACGATTTTGAGAAATATATTTTTGAGAAGTTTCCTAAGATTGGTAGAATAAAAGATTTGCTTTATGAATACGGAGCGCTCTTTTCACTAATGTCTGGAAGTGGCTCAACAGTTTATGGAATTTTCCCAAATACTGATGCTGCCGAATCGGCGATGAATAAATTTCCTAAAGATTATTTTTGTTATTTAAGTAGTCATCATTGTTAACTTCGAAGATATCAAATTGAGTTGGCTTATATCTGTACGGGATGTACACCTCAAAACTTGTCCCCGGTTTTCCTTCCTGAGCTAAACGCGATGGACTTTGAACATTTATTACACCACCTAATTTTTCAACAATTTCTTTGACCAAAGCCAAACCCATGCCGCTTCCTTCATGGATTGACTTGTTGATATTTGAGGCTCTAAAAAACTGAGTGAATATTTTTCCCATCTCCGGTTGAGGAATTCCAATTCCATTGTCACATACCTCTAATGATAATTTATCTGCTCTTTCATCAAGTCGTACTTCAATTATTCCTTCTCTCTTGCAATACTTGACGGAGTTTGCAATCAAATTCGACACAACCAATTCGACCAAAATTTTGTCGGATTTCAATTTGCCTTTATTCTGAGTATAATCCTTAAAAGAAAGTGAGATTAACTTTTCTTTAGCCGCTTCGGTAAAGGTGTCTAATATATTTTCGATCAACTCACTGAGGTAAAACTCTTCATCCAATTTTATTTCAAGAATTCTCAACTTGGAAATATTTAGAACATTTTTAATCAATTGAAGCGCCTCGACGGTTCTGAGTTCCGCACGCTCAAGTTTCTTATCGACTTCCGCACTAATCTCTCCTACGTATCCATTTTTAATTAATTCCAATATTGAATGAACGGCTGCGATAGGAGTTTTTATTTCATGGACGATTCCGATTGTATATTTTTGCTTTGTTATCTCTGCGTCATTCAATCTCTCTAACGAGGAACGTAGTTGCTGCTCTCTTCTATACAATTGATGAGCAATTTTATTCGCAATGTAAACAGAAATAAAAAGCATAATTGTGAAAATGATTACAAAGAGTATATCGTATGTTAAGGTATGGGGTCTAATTCCTAGATAAAGTCCGGATATGAAATGATTATCTATGTAATGATACCTCTGCAAAAAAGTAAGAATTGCAAATACAAAACTCACTAATCCCGCCCCCACATAAACTATATACCCGGGAAGAATTAGACTGCCGATTATCATATGAAAAATAAAGAACATGTAGAGTGGCGACTCGATTGTACCTGTAAAATAGACCAGCATCATCAGTACTGTTAAATCAAGGATCATCTGAATCAAAGAAAGATGAAGCCCGTTGAATCTTTCGGAAGTTGAACTTACATACTTACGTGTTGAATGAAGCACCACATTGTAGAATAGAATAAAAATCGCGATAAAACTGATTGCAACAATCTGCTTGCCGGATAAATTCAGATCGAGAAGAAATTCACCAACGAATAAAAAACCTGATAATATCAATGCGGCTAAATAGCGAAGCCGGATAAACCAGAGATTACGAAGACGAATAGCTCTCCAGAATTCACCATAATGATGTGCCCAATCTGGTACGAGGTTTATCATAATTTTACTGAACCGTAAACTTGTGCCCGCATTCTTTTATTAATATATAAAGTTAGTCCTGAAAAGTAAATGCGACTTAGGTAAAAAATCTGACAACTGAAATAAGCAGAGCGGCTAATAACAAAATCAATATCAGCCATGATTGCCACTTTGCAAAATTTAAAGTCCAAACAATGCCTATCCTTTTCGGAACAAAAACTTTTTAATTGTCCCTATTGAAATAAATTATTCCAAGCTTCCAATTTGATTTTTTGTCAGTATTATTTTCCATTACCTTACATAGAATAATTGAAGGGCTCAAACCGATGAACCCTTCCAATTCAATTAAACGATATACCTTCCTCGTTTTGTGTAATGTGTATGCAATAATTTATGAGATTTATGTCCGCATGGTCCATCAGTTAAGAACTCTTCATAAATTTGAACCACATGAGGATTCTCGTGCGATTTACGAAGTTCGAGAGACTCGTCCTCAGCATAAATTGCCTTAGCTCTTAACTTACGGATTTCCGGTGTTGTTGGAATTGGTTGACCGCCGCCGCCAATGCAACCACCCGGGCAAGCCATAAATTCTATGAAATGACACTCGGAAAATTTACCGCCGGCTTTGATGTCATCCATAATCTTTTTAGCGTTTGCCGTACCGTGAGCAACTGCTACTTTTAATGTTGCACCCTTAAGCCAATCCCAATTTGGAACCAGATGTTTTACTATTTCAGGAACGGGACCAACTTTATCGCCTATCGGAATTTCCATAAACTTCACACCTTCAAATCCGCGCAAAGGAATTATGTTAGCATTCTCAAAAATATCTTCGGCTTTTTTACCAAGAACAAATTCAACAACCGAACGGATTGCTGCTTCCATAACTCCACCTGTTGCGCCAAAGATTAAGCCGGCACCTGAAGCTTCTCCAAATGGATTATCAAAATCACTCTTTGGCATTTCCGGCAAATTTATTCCGGCTTCTCTAATCATCTTAGCCATCTCACGGGTTGTTAAGCCGTAATCGACATCTTTATAACCGCTGGCATTCATTTCAGGTCTGTTGCATTCGAATTTTTTTGCTGAACAGGGCATCAATGCTACAGAGACAACATCTGCCGGATCAATACCAGCTTTCTGAGCATAGAATGTTTTGATGAGCGCACCGAACATCTGTTGAGGCGATTTAGCCGAACTGAGATTATCAAGATATTCCGGATAATAATGCTCGATGAATTTAACCCATCCGGGAGAACAAGAAGTGAATTGCGGTAAAGCAACCTCTTCTTTTTGCACAAGAGCTTTATAGAGACGAATAATTAATTCAGTACCTTCCTCAATTATTGTAAGGTCGGCAGTAAAATTCGTATCGAATACTTTATTAAATCCGATTCTCCGTAAAGCGGTATTCATTTCTCTTGTCATTGAATGACCCGCGCCGAGACCAAATTCTTCGCCGATAGCGGCTCTTGGTGATGGAGCTGTTTGGATTACCACATGTTTCTTAGGATCATCTATTGCTGCCCAAATTTCATCCGATGGATCGTTCGCGCGTAGTGCGGCTGTTGGACAGCGGTTAATACACTGACCGCAGTTGATACAGATTACATCATTCAATGGTTTATCTAAGAAGGTACTTATATGCGTTTTGTCTCCACGATCAACCGATTCCAACACGCCAACTTCTTGCAAGTCGATGCAAGTTCTAACACAGCGTTTGCAAAGAACGCATTTGCTCATATCTCTGATAACAGAATATGAAGATTTATCAATTTCATATTTTGGTTCTTTTGGATGACCGTAAGTATAGCTATCAACTCCATACTCCTTTGCGAGTGATTGTAGTTCACAATTTCCGTTTCTGAAACATGAATAACACTCTCCGTAATGTTCGCTTAATAAAAGATCAATAATGTTTCTTCGAGCTTTACGAACCATAGGCGTAGAGGTTTTTATTTTCATCGGTGCTGTAATAGGATATGCGCAAGATGCTTGCAGTGTTCTCATTCCCTCAACTTCAACAACGCAAATTCTACAAACTCCGGCAACGCATAAGTCTTCATGGTTGCACAAAGTAGGAATACTTATTCCGCTCATTTTGCATGCTTCGAGAATTGTCGTACCGAGCGGCACAGTAATTTTCTTTTCGTTGATTTCAACCGTAATAGTTCCACCGATTGTTGTAAGATCTGTTGGTTTTTCAATAGTTAACGGTTTTTGACTAACCGGCGCTCTCAAATTTCCTTTACTTTCCATTATCTCCTCCGTTACCGTTGAATATTTCTTCCTTAAAATTTTCTAAAATCGAAATGAATGAATTAGGGCTGGACTGACCCAATCCGCATTTTGAGGATACTTGCATTGTTCTACCGAGATCTTTGAGTTGATTTATATAGGAAAAAGTGTATTCACTTTTCTCGATCATTTCAACGCCTTCCAACAATTTTACATTCCCGATTCTACAAGGGGTACACTGTCCACATGATTCTTCAACAAAGAATTCCATAAAATTCTTGAGAACATGAAGCATGTTTCTGCTCTCGTTAAAAATCATTATGGAACCGCCGGTGGCAGCATCTTCATAAGCGAGAGTACGGCTAAATTGCGATTTATCAATACAAACACCAGAAGCACCGCCAACTTGAACTGCCTTGGTGTTTTTTGCGCCTACTAATTCAAGTAGATCCGAAATTTTTGTTCCCCATGGTAATTCATAAACACCCGGCTTTTCACAATCACCTGAAACAGAAAATAATTTTGAGCCGGAAGATTTATCCGTTCCATGTTTTTTAAACCATTCCCCTCCTTTGTTAACAATGTGAGGAATTGATGCGAGTGTTTCAACGTTATTAACTGTGGTTGGTTTTCCTAAATATCCTGTTGTAACCGGAAATGGAGGACGGTTGCGCGCTTCACCGCGGTTTCCTTCAAGTGATTCGATCAGTGCGGTCTCTTCTCCGCATACATAAGCACCGCTTCCCATTTTTATTCTGATCTCAAAATTGAAACCTTTTTTGCCAAGAATATCATTTCCAAGCAAATTATCTTTACGCATGACCTCGAGATAATCTTCCAACGATTTTTTCATATAAGCATATTCACCGCGCAGATAGATTATACCGTTCTTAGCCCCAATTACATAACCGGCTATAACCATGCCGTCAAATACAAGCTCGGGGTACTCAAGAAGCAAAACACGGTCCTTAAATGTTCCCGGCTCTCCTTCATCGGCATTACAGATAATATATTTTTCATCCGAAGTTGCCGCAGCAACCAACATCCATTTTGTAGCTGTAGGAAATCCTGCACCGCCTCTACCTTTCAATTTTGATTCGCGTATTTCGAACAATATATCTTCACGAGATTTTGCAATGGCATTTTTAATTCCTTCTCCTCTTTTATACCCGGAGAATAAGACCGCTCCTTTTCTTTTATTCTTTTCCATAATTATTTCACCTCGCTAAGAATTTGAACAGCCTTTTCCGGAGTAACTTTTGGGTAGACTCTTTCATTAATAAGAACAGCCGGACCTTGATCGCACATACCAAGACAGTTTACATACTCGAGAGTAAATTTGTTATCCTTGGTTGTTTCTCCGAATTTTATTCCGAGTTCTCTTTCAAGCGCTTTAGCAATACCACTTTTTCCCGCCATATCACAGGTGATTGTTTGACACAAGCGAACAATGTTTCGTCCCTTCGGATTTGTATTTAGGAAGGAATAGAATGTTATTACACTGTAAACTTCTACAGGATGAATATCGAGTAGACGGGCAACTTCTTGCTGCGCGAAATCGGGTATATAATTGTGTTTTCTCTGAATATCCTGAAGTATTGGAAGGAGCGATGAACGGGACTTACCATATTCTTCAACAAGCAGTTCAATCTCTTCAGTTATTGCATTTTTTTCTAAAACTAACATTAGCGTTTCTCCTCCACTTTGTGCAACAATGCTTCAACTTTTTTTACAAGCTCGTCAGGTGAAATAGGTTTTTCAACAAAATCATCCACCGGCACAATTTCACTTTTGCCGAAATCCAATCCGATTGCTTTCGAAACAGAGGTGTACATAAGAATTGGTGTTTTAATTTTTTCTCTACGGAATTTTTGAGCGAGGAAAAATCCATCATCCGGTTCATCCATCATTACATCAAGGATAATCAAATTTGGTTTTTTCTCCTTCACTATTTTGTAACCATCCGAAGGATTATTGGCTGTTATCACATCATATCCCTTTGACTTCAAGACTAGACTGCTTGCATCAAGAATATCCGGATCATCATCAATTATTGCAATTAGGATCATACTATACTCCATTAGTTAGTTATTATTTATTGGTAAGTTGATTATGAATGTCGTACCATTATTGTATTCCGATTCCACTTCGACTTTACCATGATAAGAATCGACAATTCTTTTTACTATTGTCAAACCCAGACCTGTTCCGCTGATACCACGTGTCTTTTCATTTTTTGCACGGTAAAATTCATTAAATAATTCAGATGTTTCTTCCGGTTTCATTCCAATGCCGGTATCCTTAATCCTAATAGAAACGTAATTCTTCTTAGTCAAAGCGTCAATAAAAATCTTTCCATTTTCTTTATTGTATTTAATTGCGTTGCTTAAAAGATTTGTTATCATTCGAGTAATTTCGTTCTGATCTGCTTTAATAATTGGCAGATCTTGTTCGATTGTGGTGTCAATGGAGATGTTTTTCTTTTTAAGCTCTAATTCGAGAAGCTGTATTGTATTGTGAATTATATCTTGAATATGTATTTCCTCTATCTCACGTTGTTTTGCTTTTAACTCAATCTTCGAGATATCTAACAGATCATTAACTAAATCTTTCAGCCCATTCAAACGAATAACAGAGCGAGCCAAATAATCCTTCTCTTTTTCTTTATCCAGCGGAATCGTATCGTCAAGCATAATATTCAAGAAACCCTGAACAGCTGCCAGAGGAGTTTTTAATTCATGAGCAACCATTGAAACAAATTGCGACTTGATCTGCTCAATTTGTTTGAATTGCGTAATGTTGCTAATGACTATTACCACGCCGGCAATATTTCCATCGGGATGAGGAACCGGAGTACAGGCAGCTTCAATTACCAACTCATTGTTTGGCAATAATTCAATTTGTGTGGTAAATGTTTTTAGAAGAATTGTTTCAGCAGCAAATATTTTTGTAATGAGGTTTAGAATTTTTTCAGGCAATTTTAAAATCGCTGCATCGCCAATTTTTAACTCACAGATATTCAAGAACTTCAACGCGGCATAGTTAAAATAAACGACCTCGCCAACTCTGTTTATTACAAGAACTCCATCGCTTATTGATTTAATAATTGTATTGAGACGTGATTTTTCATAAGCAATCTCCAGTAAATTTTCTTCACGCTCTTTTTTAAGTCTATCCGATTCAATGATTAATTCACGCTGCTTTACACCAAGTTCAATTTGATAAATTAGTTCTTCCGGTGTGAATGGTTTTGGAATATATCCAAAAGCTCCTAAGCGGGTGGATTGGATCGCAGTATCATAACTTGCAAAAGCAGTAGCAATGAAACATATAGTGTTCGGGTATTTCGATTTTATCTCTTTCAAGACATCTAAACCGTCAACATCCGGCATCTTTAGATCAATGACAGCAACATCAAAATTTTTCGATGTACCAAGATTGATTCCGGTTTCTCCATTCTCAGCAGTTTCAACTTCGTACCCTTCATCTTGCAACAAACGTTGAGCGCCGAGCCGCAAGCCGTTTTCGTCATCAACAATGAGAATATTTATTTTTTTTTCATTCAATGTATTCAAAGCTATTATTTGCAGGCAACAGGGTTATAGTTTTCCAACTTCGCGATTAGTTCTTCTACAACGACAGGTTTATTCAATATACCGTCGCATTTAATCCATTCTTTCTCTTCAGCGCTCGATGCACTGAATTTGAATCCGGTTTCATATGTTGCGGATGTTAAGATAAAAACCGGAATTTTCTTACCATGCTCGGTTTTTTTGATTTTGTAAGAAAGTACAAAACCGGAATCCATTTGTTCCATTATCAAGTCGATGATGGCTGCGTCGGGTTTCTCTTTTTGGAATACTTTAAATCCATCCTCACCGCTCTCTGCTGTAACTATAGTAAATCCTCTTGATTCGAGAAGCAGTTTATTCTGTTCTAAGAGATCTATATCGTCATCAACCAAAAGAATTTTCTTAAATTTTTTCTCTATCATGTTATCCTCATTAATTCATTATTACGTTTGGTGTTTGCAATCTAATCGGAAGTTTTATTGTAAAGGTTGTTCCTTTTCCTTCAACGCTTTTAACTGTTATATCGCCTTTATGCATTTTGATAATTCCGTATGTAATTGCTAACCCAAGTCCGGTTCCCTTTCCCATTTTCTTTGTTGTAAAGAATGGTGTAAAAACTTTATTCAAATTGGATTCCGGAATGCCGCATCCCGAATCAATTATATCGATTATTATTTGTCCCTCTATTTTGGACAAATTAACCGTAACTAGTTTGACCGGACTTGCTTCAAGTGCTTCACATGAATTCATTAAGAGATTTAGAAATACTTGCTTTAGCTGATCTACGTCCCCTTCAATGCTAAGACCTTCATTAAGTTCATTCAACGAAAAAGATATTTCTGCAAATTTTGGATGTATCTTAATCGTTCTGATGATTATGGAAATGGCATCCGCAATATTTACAGTAACTATTTTCAAATTACCTTGACGAGCAAAGTTCAGAAGATTAGCCACAATATTTTTGCATCGGTTGGCTTCATCCATAATTAATTTCAGGTCATCGCTGCTTTGCTGATCTCCTGCGTTCTTATCAACTTTTCTTTTAAGCAGGGATGCATAGAGCATTATTGAGCCAAGCGGATTATTGATTTCATGAGCAACGCCGGCAGCAAGTTGCCCTATTGATGCAAGTTTTTCGGCACTATGTAATTGTTCTTGTGTCTCCTTTAGCTCTCGATATGCGAGTTCTAATTTATCTATCAAAAACGGAAGACACATATCTTCTTCTGCCAATTCTTTTGCTATTGCAATTGCGTACTCCCGGCAAGTCGGGTAGCCGCAAGAGCCGCAATTGAGTTCGTCGGTCTTTTCAAATTTATTTGTTCGCGCGAGAATTTGTGTGACCTCTTCTTCGGTTGGCATAGGCTTACGTTGCGGCTTCGAATGGAACTCGCGTTTTAGATTGATGTCACGGCTATTAAAAAGTTCGCTCTTCCAAACGTTTTTATCGAACGCATTAATATTGTCATTTATAAAGTTTATCACCTTCTCACGACGAGAATAATAATTTAATTCCGAATCTACAGCGGGTCCATTTATGCAACCTTCGCAAAAAAGGATGTCAACAAATTTCGATTTTAAATTTCCGCTCGATATTTCTTCCATAATCTCTACTACTCTGTTCTTCCCCTCAACTACAATTATTTCTTTCTGTAAAATATCTCCGGAGATATTAGCAGTTTTTATCAACCCGCCCGCTAAGGGAAAAGATTTTCCCATATAGGCATGAGGGGTATCAAATTCAATTTCTTCCAGATTGTTCAAATCAATATTCAAAGTTGCGTAAATATCCTTCAATTCTTTGAATGTTAGTACGGCATCTATAGCATCGGCAACATCATCATCTTTGTACTCGCTCTTTTTGGCAACACAGGGACCAATAAAAACAACTTTAGTTTTTGATCCATAATTTTTCTTCATGTAACGTCCCGTTGCAATCATAGGTGAAACTACTTTTGCCAAATTTGGAACGATTTCTTCAAAATATTTTTCGATGTAATTATAAACCGCCGGACAAGGTGAACTAATAATCGTTCGGTCATCATCTTCATCGAAGTATTTTGTATATAAACTGCTAATTAAATCTGCGCCAAAAGCAGCTTCGGTAACTAAATCAAAACCAATTTTTTTTAATCCGGCTGCGACTTTGGAATAATTTTCTGGAAATGATGCCGGAAAAGAAGGTGCAAGTATAGCAACCGCATTTTCTCCCGGAATTATTTCCGTCATAACTTTTTCAATGTCACTCAAAATCTTTTTTGCATTTTGAGAACAAACTTTAACACAATGTCCACAGCTAATGCATCGCTCTTCCATTACTACCGCTTGACCACCCACCACACGGATAGCCCGCGCAGGACACTCTCTAATGCAAGAGTAGCATCTTTTACATCGTTGACCTATAGTGGTGACTATACCATGCGACATTTATTTTCCGAGTAAAATCTTTTTTCTATCAACATATTGAGTGTGAAGAATTTCATGAGATATATGTCCATTCGGTTCTCCCAGAAATTCTTTATAAAGTTTATGCACCGATTCGTTTTCATGTGAACGTCTATGTTTCATCTTAGAGTCAATCTCATACAAGGCATGAATACGTTTTTTCAATTTTTCAGGTTTCTGATGAATAGGTTGTCCGCCGCCATTTATGCAGCCTCCGGGACAAGCCATTACTTCAACGAAGTGATATTTCGATTCACCTTTTTCTATTTCATCTAAAACTGATCCAACATTTCCGATTCCATTAACGACAGCAACATTTACTTCTAATCCGTTGATGGGTACAGTAAATTCTTTAATTCCGGAATTTCCGCGTACATCTTGCAGATCTATAGTTTCTAGTTCTTTACCAGATAATTTGAAATAAGCTGTTCTAAGGGCTGCCTCCATCACTCCTCCGCTTGTTCCAAAAATCGCAGCCGCACCGGTAGACTCACCAAGAGGATTATCAAATTCTTCCTCAGGTAGATAGTTAAAATCGATTCCAGCCATTTTAAATAATCTGACCAGTTCGCGGGTGGTGAGAACAGCATCTACGTCCGGCATTCGATCAAGGGTTAATTCCGCTCTTTCCGATTCGAATTTTTTTACCGTGCAAGGCATTATCGAAACAACGAAAATGTCTTTCGGATCAATTCCCATTTTTTTAGCATAGTATGTTTTTAGAACAGCGCCTTCCATTTCGTGCGGCGATTTGCACGATGAAACATGCTTTAGAAGTTGAGGGCGATTTTGTTCGATATATTTTATCCAGCCAGGGCAGCAACTTGTAAACATTGGCAGAGAACCGGCATTCTGAACTCTATTTATTAACTCTGTTGCTTCTTCCATAATTGTTAAATCGGCGGCAAAGTTTGTGTCAAATACTTTATTAAAACCGAGTCGTTTCAATCCGGTAATGATCTGTCCTGTAACGTTAGCTCCAAGAGGAAGATTATATTCTTCCCCAAGAGTTGCTCGCACTGCCGGAGCTATTTGAGCAATTGCAAATTTCTTTTTATCGTTAATTGCTGTCATAACATCTTTTGAATGACTTTTTTCTCTCAATGCTGCAGTCGGACAAACAAGTATACACTGACCACATAGGATGCAATCACTTACATTTAACCCTTTATTGAATGGAGTTGTAACATTACTTTTAAAACCACGATGCGTGAAATCTATCGCGCTTATTTTTTGAATCTCGCAGCATGTTCTAACACATCGGCCGCATAAGATACATTTTGCCGGGTCGCGTTCCATTGAAGCGCTTGAGATATCGATTGCGTGATCCTTCTTTTCGCCAACATAACGATGTTCTCTTACACTGTATTTTTCAGATAAATCTTGCAGTTCACAATTCTTGTTACGGACACATATCAAACAATCTTGAGGATGATTTTCTATTAATAACTCAATGATGGTTTTTCTCGCAATGCGTACACGAGCCGAATTAGTTTCAACTTTCATTCCCTTTCCAACCGGATAAGCACACGAAGGCGTTAATCCTCTCATCCCATCAACTTCCACAACGCAAATTCTACAAGCTCCGCTGGGAAACAAATCTTTCATATGACAAAGCGTTGGAATATAGATGCCAACCGATTTAGCTGCTTCAAGAATTGTCATTCCCTCTTCAGCTTTCACTTTTATATTATTTATTGTTAACTCTACCATCATATTCTCCTAAGCAGAATTTAAATGACACTAATTGCTTCGAAGCGGCAATTTTCGAAACACATTCCGCATTTTGAACATTTTATTTCTATGATTTGATGAGGCTGCTTTTTTTCTCCGATGATTGCGTCTACCGGACACTTCTTTAGACATAAACCGCATCCATTACACTGTTCGGGATCAATCTCATAAGTAAGGATTTCTTTGCATACTTTTGCTTTACATTTCCTTTCAAAAAGATGTTCTTCATATTCTTCATGAAAATATTTGAGACCTGATAAAACCGGATTCGGTGCGCTTTGTCCTAAACCGCAAAGCGATGTATCCTTTATAACATCTGCCAGTCGTTGTAGGTGAATAATTCCTTTAAAACGTTGTAACTGATCGCTTTTATTGCCTATATGAGAGTAACTTACAGGGATTCGCTCAATAATTTCCAGCATGCGCTTTGTCCCTTCACGGCAAGGCACACATTTTCCACAAGACTCTTCCTGGATAAATGTTAAAAAGAATTTAGCTATATCCACCATGCAAGTGTCTTCGTCCATTACAACAAATCCACCCGATCCCATCATTGCGCCTACATTCTTGAGGGATTCGTAATCAATTTTTGTGTCTAATGCAGAATCCGGTAAGCAGCCACCCGATGGACCACCTATTTGGACTGCTTTAAATTTTTTTTCGTCTGGAATTCCACCGCCGATATCAAAAACAACCTCACGTAAGCTAATGCCCATCGGCACTTCTACCAAACCGCTATAAGTAATTTTTCCACTTAGAGCGAATACTTTTGTTCCCTTACTATTTTCAGTTCCAATCGAAGAGAACCATGAAGATCCTCGATTGATTAGGGAAGGAATATTTGCAAATGTTTCAACGTTGTTAATGATAGTTGGATTTTTCCATAATCCTTCATCTGAAGGGAATGGTGGTCTTGGTCGCGGCATTCCACGTTTCCCTTCAATTGAAGCAATTAACGCCGTTTCTTCACCGCATACAAAAGCACCCGCACCTTTTTTAACTTTCAAATCAAATTCAAAGTCACTATCTAAAATATTCTTCCCTAGCAAACCATATTTTCTGCATTTTTCAATCGCATTATGAAGTCTTTGTATAGCAAGTGGATATTCGGCACGGCAATAAATAAATCCTTGTGAAGCACCAATGGCATAGCCGCCAATAATCATACCCTCAATTATCCTGAATGGATCGCTTTCAAGAACAGAACGATCCATAAAAGCGCCCGGATCGCCTTCATCTGCATTGCAAATAATATATTTTTGCTCCGCGTTTTTATTATGAGCCAATTCCCATTTAGTTCCGGTTGAAAATCCACCACCGCCTCTCCCTCTCAACCCGCTGTCTTTTACTTCAAGCACAACTTGTTCAGAAGTCATCAATCTTAGAGCTTTATCTACAGATTTAAATCCACCAGAAGCAATGTATTCGTCAATAGAATTTGGATCAATCACACCGCAGTTTTCAAGTACAACTTTTTGCTGTCGTTTGAAGAACGGTACTTCAGAAATTTTTCTTACATTACCATTACCAAATGAACCAAGAAACTTTTTCTCATAAATAGAACCTTTAACAATAGTGCTATCAATGAGTTGTGATATATCTTTAGGATATACTTCGCAGTAAGAGATTCTGTCTTTCCCGGGAAGTTTGACATCTACAATGGGTTCTTTTGCACAATACCCAATACATCCGGTTTGCACAATTAAAGCATTCAAGTTTTGTTTTGATAGTTCAACTTCAATTGCAGTTTTAACTTTGTCTGCTCCGGATGCTAATCCACATGTTCCCATTCCAATAAATATTATAGGTACGTCGTGACTTATGTACTTTAATTCTTTGTTCAAATTTTCAAATTTGCTTTTGCAATTCTCATCCTTGTGGCAGAGCGGTCCTTCTATACAGCAAGCGATGAACAACTCACACGGATTTTCCGATGAATGCCAACATTGATCACAGCATTGTTCAATAAAACTTCTCATTATAAGCTCACCGTTTGCTCAAGTTTACTTTTCATTGTATCCACTTTCTTATATTTCGACAAAATCTTTGGAATTTCCTTGATCACTGCTCTTCCATAATAATCTTCATTAATATTTATTACTGGAGCTATGCTGCACGCGCCAATACACGCGACAGTCTCAAGCGTAAAAACTTTATCGCGCGTTGTTTGTCCAGCTTTTATTCCTAGTTCACTTTCGAGGGCAGTAAGAATATTAGCTGAATTTTTAACATGGCAGGCTGTTCCTCTACAAACTCGAATTATGTTTTTACCAAGCGGGGTCAACCGGAATTGATTATAGAAGGTAGCAACTCCGTACACCGTGCTAAGAGGTATATTTACATACTCTGCAATAGTACGAAAATCTTCTTCAGGTAAATATCCATATGCTTCCTGAACTTCTTGCAGCAGCGCAATTAAATTACTTCTGTCCTTGGGCGGGTAATTTTCCAAAATTTTTGTCTTCATCATTTTTTCACTATTTATTCCAACTTTGCTATGCCTCTTTTCATATTATATGCCAATGATAAGTGATAGTAATCAGCTAATTTATGTCTAAAATGAAACTTTTTAGTATAGGATTAAGGTTTATTTCCTAAGTATGAGAATGATTTTCTTTTATAATCGAGAATGAAAATATTCAGCACATAAAAGAAGTAGATCGTTTTTTCAAAAACCGTTATGGTTTATTTTGTGGAAACAAGTATAGTGTAGGAGAGTAAATAATTATTGTAAGACGATTTTTACGTTGGAAAATTGATGAAAAAATGGTAGCTATTCCTTAAAGATTTTTACAATACCGGTTGGAAATCGAGATTTGGTCCAGTACCAAGATTTTAGATTAGTGAAAGTATTTGTTGGGAAATAATTACTTAACTCACCTTACTCAAAAATTTATCTCTGTGTAACTCTGAGACTTCCCGGTGGCACTCTGTGTAATAAAGACCAACAAATGACACGGAGAAACACTGATCAGACACAGAGAACCACGGAGAAAATAACTTTTCTTCAATTCTTGCGTAAGGTGTATTACTTAAGAATCTTTTGAAGATCCTTATTCTTCTTTAAAACTTCTTTTTCCATTCTTTTTTTATATTGTGATAATTTCTTAGCAAGATCAGGGTCTGAAACAGCTAAAATTTGAATAGCCAAAAGCGCGGCATTTTTTGCTCCATCTATTGCTACAGTTGCAACAGGCACTCCCGAAGGCATCTGAACAATTGAAAGAAGTGAATCTAAACCTTTCATAATTTTTGTTTGAACCGGAACACCAATGACAGGTAATGATGTAAATGCTGCTGTCATACCTGGTAAATGAGCAGCTCCACCTGCACCTGCTATTATAACTTTTAATCCTCTCTTAACTGCACTTTCGGCATATTTTTTCATTCTTGCAGGAGTTCTATGAGCAGAAACAATATGCACTTCATATTCAACATTAAACTCTTTGCACACCTCAACTGCTTTTTCCATCACGGGATAATCCGAATCGCTTCCCATGATTATTCCAATTAAAGGTTTCTTTGCCATAATTCACCTAGTAGATTAATTTTTGTTCAGCTTTTTTAGCACAGCTAATTAGATCATCTAAATCTTCACCCACAAATGTAATGTGTCCTAACTTTCTTCCATTTCTGCTCTCACTCTTTCCATATAAATGAACATGAGCATCTGCAACTTTCAAAACATCTTTTAAATTTTTAGGCTCTGGCAGACCATTTGTCTTTCCCAATAAATTAATCATTACTGCATAAGACTTTACCATTTTTGTAGAACCTAATGGCAAGTTAAATACGGCTCTAACGTGATTTTCAAATTGAGAGGTATAACATGCTTCAATTGTATAGTGCCCGCTGTTGTGAGGCCTTGGCGCCATTTCATTTACTAGAATTTTTCCATCATTGGTTAAAAACATTTCGATTCCATAAATACCGATACCATCTACAGCTCTGACACATTTTACAGCTATCTCATCCACTTCTTTTTTAATTTCCTCTTTAATTTGCGCCGGAGCTAAAACTAAATGGCATATGTGATTCTTCTGAATTGTTTCAACAACGGGATAAACAGCAGTTTCCTTTTTAGTTTTAACAACTATCACGGCAAGTTCTTTTGTAAAATTTACAAATTCTTCAGCAAACAAAGCGTTGTGACGTGTGCTTAATTTCTTCAATGCATCATGGAATTCTGCCACATTTTCAACCAATGCATTCCCGTAACCATCATAACCCAGCTTTCTGGATTTAAGTATAAATTTGCTTCCTATAACTTTTGACAGGCTTTCATAAGTAGTGTTTGGTTTTACTTCTAAAAACTCAGGTACAGGAATTCTTTTTTTTTCTAAAGATTTCTTTTGAAGAAACTTATCCTGTATTAATGAGATTGTTTTTGGGGAAGGTACAACCTGAACTCCAAATTCTTCTACCTGTTCCAGATAATGATGATCAATAAACTCATTTTCCAAAGTAACAATATCGCATTCGGCTGAAAATTTTTTTAGAATTGATTTATCATCAACCCAGCCGACAAATTCTTTATGAGTTAGCTGCCCTGCAGGGGAATCTTTTCGTTTTTCTAAAATTGCAACATCAAAGCCAAGCTTATAGGCTTGGTATGCAGACATTCTTGCCAATTGTCCCCCGCCTAAAATTCCAATACACTTTCTATTCTTTGAAGTCATATTCCTATTTGATTTTGATACGTGAAAAATAAATGCTCAAGAGATAAAAAACCAATTTTGATCATTTATTTTCTTGTAATTGAACCAACACCGGATACATCTGTTTTAGTCTGTTCCGGATTGCCATAATAATTGATTGATCCGACACCTGATACGGACGCATCTAAATATTTGGATGCATAAACCTCGGCGCTAGCGGCTCCGCTTACGGCTATGCGCACATCGCTTGCTTTTAAGTTTCTCGAATCTATACTTCCTGCACCGGAAAGATGAATCTTAAGGTTTTCAATCTCACCTCTCAAATCAACACTGCCAGCACCACTCAACTCTAAATTGAATTCTTCACCGGAAATGTCTTCCACCTCAACATTATTTGCACCTGATATTTCCAAGTGAGTAAGGGACGGTGTAGTGATATCGATTCTAACTTCTTTGCGCGGAGAAATATTTTTTCTTGTATCTAATTTAAGTGTATTTCCTCTCACACTTGTCCGAATATAACCGAGTAAATTTTCTTCAGCAGATATTTTGACTGATGCAGCCGGTCCCACTAAAACATGGATTGTAAATGCGCCACCGGCTTCAATTTTGCGGAACTCCGAAACTTTACGCGACTCATCCCTCACACGTCCATTGCCTCGTACACCCCAAAAACCACAGCCTGTCAATGTGAACACTATCAACAAGACGAATGAAATTAACTTAGTTTTCATAAATACCTCCTAACTTTGATTTATTTGACGTATTAAACACTAATTGGTTCATTGAAGGTCATGAGTAATTAAAGAATGATTTCTCAAAATCAGTTTAAGTTATTATATTAACTTAACGATAATAATGATATCATTTTTAAACATCTACGTGGAATGATTTGCTCGAAGAAGAGCTAAATACCCTACAGGCAGAAGCCTACGATCATTTGTGGAATGGACGGTTTCGGTTAGCCTTGAATTGTGCGGAAAAGGTCTATCAATTCAGGCCTGATGATAGTGAAGCAGCAATTTGTTATGCATGGGCTTTGCTCGAAAACGGCAATCCAATGAAGGCTATGGACTACGCAAATCTCTCTGTTGAATTGAAAGGAGATTCGATTAAAGCGCGTGTCTACCGCTCCTATCTTCTATATAGGATGAGTATTTTTGAAGGCGCCATCGCAGATACAGATCAATCTATTGATAAGCAAAAAGAGATTCTTGCATGGACATATCTCAACCGTTCGAAATCATTTGCCGGATTACAAAAATTTGAAGAAGCCAGTAACGCGGTTGATCTTGCTCTAATTATCGATGGTGGGAAAAATCCCCAATGGAAAGAGATGCGCGATTGGTTAAATGAAGCAAATCAAATTTTTACTGGAAAGAAGCAGATCACTTCAAAAAATGTTCATGAAATATTAGAGAGAGCCAACAAAGCAATCAAAGCTAAAGAATATTGGTTTTCTCTGTTTTGCGCTCGGAAAGTATTGGAAAAAATTAAGAGCGAAGAAGCCGAACTGATTGAGCTGGAATCTATGCTCTATCTATTTCAACTTAAGCCCGCCCTTAAAAAAGCAGATCTATTAATAAACAAGTTTAGAAAGAGTGAACGGTTCAACAGTATTTATAACGCACTTAAAAAATTTTCACAGTTGGAACAGGAAAATGAGATACAAACCGATTACCTTAGAAAATCAACTAGAGAAGTTTCAGGAGTAAGAGCAAGCGCTTTTGATCTACATTACAAGACAGAATCAATACATTATCCCAACGAATTTATCGAGATAAAATCGTTAAAACTTTTTGACGCCATTGAGGAAAGCAGGACCGGTACACGTAAATATTGCAAAGAATTTGAAAAATCATTACGCAAAATTGCCGCCGAAGTAATCCTTAATAATCTTTTTTACAATCAAGTAGATAAAATATTTAGCTGTTCAATAGTGTGGTACCTGAATGATTTTGAGATTGGACGAAATGATTTTCAGATGAATGTACGCAGTGATTGGGATTCTGTAATTTTTGTTCAAACTCTGGGTTCGGAAAATTCCGATTTTATTAAACCCGGTCAGGCTCGATTCGAATTCTATGTTAATAAATTCAAATGCGGCGAAAAATATTTTGGTATCGGTACAGAGACTAAATTTGAGACCGAAGAAAAACGAGTAGCTCCTTCAACAAAGACCGACCAGAAACAAGCCGAACAACCATCAACCAAAATAAGAGAACCCCGAACTACCAGATCGCTAAATGAACTGTTGGATGAATTGAATAGCTTCACCGGACTTGCCAGCATAAAAGAAGCAGTAAAAAGTTTCGTTTCTTATCTGGAATTTTTAAAGGACCGAAAACGTCTTGGCTTAAAGTCCGAAGATAGAATTGCTATTAATGCAGTGTTTCTTGGAAACCCCGGTACTGGTAAAACAACTATTGCCCGAATGCTTGGTGATATCTTTTATGCGATGGGAATTCTCCCGGAAGGGCACGTAGTAGAGGTTGACCGCTCCGCTCTTGTAGGACAGTATATTGGCGAAACGGCTCAAAAGACAGAAAAAATTATTAGCGATGCGATTGGCGGAGTTCTTTTTATTGATGAGGCTTACACACTTATCAAAAAAGGCGGCGGACAAGATTTCGGGCAGGAAGCGATTGATATTCTTCTGAAAAGAATGGAAGACCACAAAGGAGAATTTGTTGTAATCGCTGCCGGTTATCCCGAGGAGATGGAATCTTTTCTCATATCTAATCCTGGATTGAAATCCCGATTCTCACAAACCTTTATTTTCGAAGATTATTCCCCCGATGAGTTAATAATTATTTTTAAGCAATTATTAAAAAAGGAAGATTACACAATTACTGCTGAGGCAGAAGAATTATTGAAGAAAGAATTTATTTCACTTTACAGAGGCAGAGATAAAACATTTGGCAATGCCCGACTCGTAAAAAAATTATTTGAAGAAGCAAAACGAAATCTAAGTAAATTATGTCTTGCGCTCCCAGAAGAGAAACGTACCAAAGAATTAATGACCACCTTTACCGAAGAAGTCGTTAAAGCTACTCTATCTAAAAAAACGTCTCAAGCGGTAATCTTTCCCATTAATGAAGATGCATTGAATGACGCATTAAAAGAATTAGACAGCCTCGTGGGACTGACAACACTAAAAAAAGAAGTTAACGATATGGTAAAACTTGCACGGTATTTTAACGAGCAGGGCGAGGACATAAAGAAAGTATTTAACGACCACATTCTTTTTCTTGGTAACCCCGGCACTGGTAAAACAACCGTAGCAAGAATTTTTGGACGGATCTATTCGGCTTTGGCTATTCTATCCAAAGGACACACAATAGAAACCGATAGACAAGGCTTAGTAGCCGGATATGTAGGTCAGACCGCGGAAAAGACCACATTAATGATCGACAAATCACTCGGAGGTATGCTTTTTATTGACGAGGCTTATTCTCTTGTAAAGTCAAATGATTCGGGAAGTGATTTCGGTAAAGAGGCGATTGATATTTTGTTGAAACGAATGGAGGATGATCGAGGAAAATTTGTAGTTATAGCTGCCGGATATACCGATGAGATGTTGCGTTTCGTAGCGAGTAACCCTGGTATTCAATCGCGCTTCAGCAAATCATTTACTTTTGATGACTATTCCCCATCCGAATTACTTGAGATAGCACAAAGATCTTTACACCGTGAGAAGAAAAAATTCTCGACAGAAGCTGAGGAGAGATTAAAAAAACATCTCGAAGAACTTTATAAGAACCGCGATAAGAAATTCGGCAACGCCAGAATTGTTCGTAACATTTTAGATTCCGTTAAACAAAAAATGCTTTTGCGGCTTTCTGACATTCCAGTTGAAGAGAGAAATGAAATTAATCTAAACACTGTAGAATTAAGCGATATCAACGAAGTATTAAACCGCGATGTTGAAGCAAAGCAATTTGAAGTTCAAGGCGACCCGCTTGAATTGCAGGGGTTAATTGATGAGTTAAATAAACTGATAGGACTGGAGAAAGTTAAACAAGATATATATAAACTAATCAGCTTTGCAAAGATATCGCAGCTCAAAAAAGAACGCGGATTAAGATCGGTTGAGCGTAATTTGCATTCCATCTTTATAGGAAATCCAGGTAGCGGCAAAAGATCAGTCGCCCGACTAATGACTAAAATATTTAAAGAATTAGGAGTTCTTGATAAAGGTCATCTGATTGAAGTTGACCGATCGGATTTAGTTGCCGGCTATCAGGAGCAGACAGGTATCAAAACCGATAGAATTCTTCAACAAGCTCTCGGAGGGACACTCCTAATTAATGATGCACATAATCTCTTTTCCGATGAGAATACGTACGGACAGGAAGCTATTGAAATCATATTAAAACGAATGCAGGATTATAAAGGGAAAATATTTGTCATCTTAGCCGGACTGAATGAACAGATGAGTAAGGTCCTCAAAAAAAATCCCGGTCTCTCCACGTACTTCCCAAACCTCTTTTATTTTGAAGATTATTCCCCGATGCAGCTTCTTTGCATAGTTGCAGATTTTGCTGAGAAGAATGGCTATACTCTAGACGAAGGAGCTCTGCAGGAACTATTGGATAGATTCGATTTCTATAAAACCGCGAAGGAGAATAAATATCAGAATGGTATCCTTGCTAAAAATATTCTATACTCTGCAATTACCAATCAGGAAGAGAGGATCTTCAACATTTATGAACAGGAAGATGTTGATTTTAGAACCATTACTCTCGATGACGTTCAACGAATCAAAAGTTAACTCACCATAATCCGCCAAGGTTTTATGTTAGAACTTGTAAATCTCGGTAAAATGTTTGGCAGTTTTTCAGCCGTAAATAAAATTAGTTTAAGGATAGAAAGGGGGCAGTTGTTCGGATTTCTGGGTCCGAACGGCGCCGGTAAAACGACCACAATTAAAATGATTGCAGGACTTCTCTCCCCTTCGAACGGAAATATTTTTATAAACAATATTGATGTTTGGAAGAATCCAATCGAATCAAAGATGAAGATTGGGTATATACCGGATCAGCCATTCCTCTACGATAAATTATCAGGGCGGGAATTTCTTTTTTTTAGCGGCGGATTATATAACCTATCTAAGAATACAATCAAAGATAAAATAAACGAATTAATTAGTGTGATGAAGATTGGCAGCTGGATTGACAAGAGAACTGAGGAATACTCTCAAGGAATGAGGCAGCGTATAGTTATAGCATCTGCTTTTTTACATGAGCCCGAATTAATTCTAGTGGATGAACCTATGATTGGTTTGGATCCTCAAAGTGCCTTTGATGTAAAAAAGATGTTTCGCGATAAAGTTAAATCAGGAACTACAATTTTCATGTCGACACATAGCTTAAATGTTGTGGAAGAAATATGTACTCATGTTGGAATAATTAACAGGGGCAATATTATTTTTCATGACAACATTAACGCTCTTAATGAGTTGAAATTAAACCGGAATAATAATCTTGAGGATCTCTTCATTCAATTAACCAGCGATGAATAAATCATGCGGCAACTATTTCATATACTGAAATTCAAGTTGATTGCGTTCATCCGTCTTGATTACAAAATTACTGTCATTAATATTTTCATAAACGCTGCCGGTAGTTTGATCTATTTAGCCTTTGCCGCCGGTGGTTTTTTCTTTGTACAAAAACTTTTTCATTTTCTACTTGTTGAGATTAGAGTCGGGTTATTTTTACTTCACGAATTCATTTCGATGTTGTTATTCATTTTTTTTATTACAGTAAATCTCGGCAACATTATCGTTTCATATTCGACACTCTACAAATCGAGCGAAGTGAACTATTTGTTAACAAGACCCATTATGCCCCTCAAAATATTCGCTATTAAATTTTTAGATAATTTTTTCTACAGCTCATCAACACTTATAATGATTCTTTTCTCGCTTCTCGCAGGATATGTTTTTTATTTCAAATTAAGTTTAGGCGCTTTTCTAATTCTAGTAATTAATTTTGTACCGTTTATTGTTAGTGCTGGTTCTTTGGGAGTAATAATTATGTTGGGACTTATAAAATTAGCAAACCGATTTGGAGTTAAAAAAATTATCTATAGTCTTATCACCGCTTATATTCTCTTAATCATATTCTATTTTAGAACGTACTCTCCAAAATTGCTGGTTGATTCGGTCTTGAATTTTTATCCTTACACGGCAATGAAGGATGATTATCTAGGAGAATTGATACAAACGCTTCTACAATATCTTCCTAATTACTGGCTATCACAATCGGGCTATTGGATGGTTCGAGGAGACATTTATAATTCATTTTATTACTTTTTTCTTCAGATGACAATATGTGTCACTATTTTTTCAATGGCCATGTATCTTGGGCATAGATGGTATTTCTCCACTTGGCTTATGAATCAAATAATTACTTCGGATCTTTCTTTTTACCGAACTGAGCGAAAACAGTTTTTCAGATTAGGGATTAATTCTTTCTTTAACGGTCAACCTGAAGCAATAATTAAACGTGACATAACAATATTCATCCGTGAACCAAGTCAAGTGATTCATTCTATTATTCTTTTATTTTTGATTGTTGTATTTCTCGTAAGTGTCTCAGGTATCAAGTTCATCGGACTTGGAAATATTTATCTTCAAACAATGATTTACATCGCTATTTTTCTTTTTAACCTCCTTTTCATTACAACTTTGTCGTTGAGATTCATTTTTCCGTTAATCAGTTTGGAGGGACAAACATTTTGGAAGGTAAAATCATCGCCGGTCAGCAATACTTCATTGATCAAACACAAACTTTTAATACCAACTTTAGTAATTGTGGTTGTCAGTCTAACATTAAGTTTCTTTTCAAATTATAAATTTGGGATTGTTCTAACCTTTTTTTCAATGGCGGCAACATTCTCCTCAGCGATTGCTGTCATGTCGATCAATTTCGGAATGGGAGGGCTTTATGCAAATTATCGGGAAAAAAATCCAGTTAGATTATCATCATCACAAGGGGCTTCTCTTAGTTTCCTTCTAAATATTTTGTTTATGCTTTTTCTTGTAATTGTACTTTTTCAGCCATTAAGCAAATTGTTCCTATCAATAATGATTAAAAAGCCATTTGAGATGAACGTATTTTATTGGTCTCTAATTCCAATTTACGCCGTCTCGATAATTCTGAGTATCCTTTTTCTTAAAATCGCTGCTAATTCTATTCGTAAAGATATTTAACTAACCTATAACGATTTATGGATTGCTGAAGGTGAGCTATAATATTTCAATCTTATCTTTCCGGCTAAGCAAACTAAAAATTTACGAGTAATGAATCTCGGTACGCAAGACAGTAGTTTGTTTTTAAATCCGTCAACCACACTCATCTTTCTCCCCAAGTTTTTCATTGCGGTATTAACAACTTCTTCGACAGTTCTAGGACTTGGACCGGCAGAAGTATTCGCTACCTTTTGAAATTCGGTATCCGTTCCACCCGGATTCAGTGTCATGACGTCAATGTTATAATTTCTTAATTCGTACCAAAGCCCTTCTCCCATGAAAAGATTAAATGCTTTCGTAGCTGAATAAGTTGTCGTAAAAGGTGTTGGAAGATATCCGACTAAACTGCCAAGAAAAATGATACCCCCTTTCCGCTTTTCTTTCATTGATTTAACAAAATGATGTGTTAATACAGTCGGCGCAATACAATTCACACGAATCATATCCGTTAGTCGATCAACGTCAGCCTTTCCAAAATCACCATTAAATCCAAAACCAGCATTGTTTATCAGGAGCCCCACCTCTCTATCTTCAATATATTCTTTTAATTGCTCCATAAATTTTTTCTTAGAAAGATCGACCGGGGCTACGATAATTTTTACACCGTGCTTTTCTTTTAACTCCTCAGCAAGGTTTTTTAAGCGGTCCTTTCGACGTGCCACTAATATTATATTCATCTTTTCAGCTGCAAGCCTTCTGGCAAATCCCTCGCCAATTCCGGAGGATGCACCGGTAATTAATGCCCATGTACCGTATTTTTCTTTAAGTGTCACTCTCGCAATCCCATTAATTTTTCTAATCTATTTAGGAAGCTTCTAATCACATGGTGATGCCTATGGCAAAACTATTTTTTTATTTAATAGAACGCTGAAAAAACGCAGGTAAAACAGATTTCCGCTGATCATTTTTGTTGTTTTTAGAAGTCCACTTTAATAAATCCAGTCTTCTTAAAATTACATTTTGAACAACTGTGTTATTTCCATTGATAAATTACTAATTCTTTGACATATTGAATTAGAATTTTTCGAGGAATTATGAAAAAAAGTTCCCAATTCGATCGTTCCTTCATTTCTTCTTTCTTTCAGTAAGATACTATTGAGAGTGCCAAAATGGTTACATACCTCTTACTATGGTTTCCTCTTGTATTAATTGCAGTTGTTAATGGCGCTATACGCGAAGGGGTTTACAAAAAGTCTTTGGGTGATCTGTTAGCTCATCAATTATCAACCATAATTGGTATAGTGCTATTTGGAATTTATTTTGGGCTAATCTTTGGATACTGGAAAATTGAATCATCAAATCAAGCTCTTCTTATTGGATTAATGTGGTTTTGCCTAACAGAGGCATTTGAATTTCTTGCCGGTCATTACATATTTAGAAATTCTTGGAAGAAAATACTTCATGACTATAATATTCTTGAAGGTCGTGTATGGATTTTAGTACCAATCTGGGTGGGAATAGCCCCCTACCTGTTCTATAAATTAATTTCTTAAACAAACTAAGAGATTGAAAATGGCAAAATTATTTTCTGTTCTGTCGTGGAATGTAGAACATTTCAAAGGCGAAGTAAAAAAGCGAGTTGATGATGTAACAGATCTAATTAAAAAAACTAATCCGGATGTTTTTGCTCTTTACGAAGTTGAAGGCAAAGAAGTTTTTAGTTCGTTAACCGGGACTTTGCCCAACTATAGTTTTCATATAACTGAAGGTCCGCAAACGCAAGAGATTTTAGTAGCAGCTAAAACTAGTTTTACATCCTTTTTCACACAAAAATTAGAATTCAAATCGGGCAACCAATACTTAAGACCGGGTGCATTATTGACGGTAACAATATCAAAACAAAATTATACTCTGTTATTTCTTCATACAAAAAGCGGAACGGATCCGTTAGGACTCGGTTTACGAGATGACATGTTCAAACGGGCATGTGAGTTTAGAATAGTTCTAGATAAAAAAACGAGCGGCAGATGGGAATCTAAATATCTATTCCTCGGCGATTTGAATACTATGGGAATGGAGTATCCTTACGGCAAAGCAATAGATGCTGAAACAGAAATAAAAAAACTTGCCGAGAAAGAAGCTAAAAAAGTGAAGATGAGAATTTTAAAGAAAGATGAGCCCGCCAGTTGGTGGAACGGAAGTAAATCTAAAATGCCGCCATCAAATTTAGATCAAGTTGTTGCTTCTGATAATCTGAAATTCAAAATGTATAAAGATGCTGAGATAAGAGTTTTAGGATGGCCGAAAGAATCAACGACAGAGAAAAAAGATGAGTGGATCAAACGTTATTCCGATCACGGTCTACTTTACTTTGAAATTCTGAAGTAGAATAGGATTAGATCATCTCACTCAGCAATTCCGGTCGCGGTTGAGGAATCACAATTTTATTCACAAGTAATCCTTTATCCGAAATAACTTTAGCGCCGGATTCAACTGCGCTGGTAACCGCAGCAACCTCACCGGTGATTGTACAGAAAGCTTTGCCACCGAGTGCCATCGCAAGGCGAATCTCTATAATTCTTACACTTGCGGCTTTCACTGCGGCATCTGCACCTTCAATTAATGAAGCCACTGAGAATGATTCGATAATTCCTAAAGCCTCAAGTAGCGTAACATCCGAATGCCCCGACAAAGCAGGAAAAATATCCGGATGAACATTAGGAATTACAAACGTATCGATCACAGCAAAATCAATTTGGTTTGCAGCGGCATCAACAGATGCTTGAACTGCAGCAACTTCTCCGCCAATGAGAACGATATATTTACCCGAGCAAATCGTGCGTGATAGTATCAGTTCGACTTGAGAAGTTTTCAACATGATATCGGCAGCTTGCATTCCGGCAGCAATGCTTGTCATTTCAATCAAACCGAGTGAATTCATTTCCATTTTGTGTTCCTTCCAATTTTATAGCACACGGATTACGCCGATTAAGCGAATCCATACTGATCAAAATTAATCATTAATCTGTGCAAATCCGTCTAATCCGTGTCATCTGCGTTCCATTATCTTTTTATTTACTAATTATTATAAACTCATCTGAAACATGAGTTACTCTTCCTGAAATTGAAGCATGAACTTTTGCACCTAGTTTCCCTTCCTCAATATCACCAATCAATTGTTCTTCCTGAACTGTTTCACCAAGTTTAACAATTGCTTTTGCTGAAGTTCCGATGTGTTGTTTCAATAAAATCTTCACTTGAGATACTTGCGGCGAATTTTTTACAAATGGAGTGTGCGCATCATATTTTAATAGATCCATCCGCTTCATTAATTGTTTCAATGGAACCCGCCTTCCCTCTTTTATTGGATGAACCTTCACCGGTTTCTGCTGTTCATACCGCGATCCTAATTTTTTATTTTCTATTTTGCTCTGATCGCACGCTTCCCGCGGATATAAATCTTCGGGACATGCGTAGAGAGAACACAAACCACAAGAACAACATAGATCCGCATATTGATTCCAGACAGCGTTTCCGGTGGTTGTGAATCCGAGTGAACGCATCACTTTATGAGGCTGAACATCATACCCTAATAAATAACGGGGACAAAATTCTGTGCAATAGCTGCATTGATCGCAAGCCGATTTGCCGATTCTATTTTTGTCTTCGATTGGTCGGTTTGTCCGTTTAACCAGATAATGATCTATTGGCAAAACAATAATTCCCGCGGTAGTTTTTGTAATAACTTCAGAAAAGTCAAATGTTAGTTTGCCCATTAATATTCCGCTGACAAAAACTCCATACTCAGGAACAGTGGCACCGCCGGCATGATCTAGAATATCTTTGAGACTAGCTCCTATTGGAACAAAAAAAGATGATGGATTTTTTACGCATCCGGCTATACACACAAATTTTTGAGTTACAGGTTTGTCCTGGGTAGCTCTTGAGATGTTGTAAAATGTTTCAACATTATTTACAACACATCCAACATCTAACGGAAGACCGTAAGGAGGAATTAATCTTTTAGTTGCAGCGTAAACCAACTCATATTCATCTCCGCTCGGATAGAAATCACCAAGAAGACATGTTTCAATTTTCCCGTTTGAATAACTATTCTCAACAGCTTCTATTGCCAAACTATTCTTCGCCTTAATACCAAAATATGATTTTTTCGCGGCAGTTTGTTTTGTCATCAATTCAACGCCTCTAACAATTTCCGGCGCGAAGTTTTTCATTAACTCATAATCTTTATGAATTAACGGTTCACACTCGGCGCCATTCACAACAACGTATTCGATTTTAGATTTTGCTTTAATGTGAGTTGGAAAACCTGCGCCTCCGGCTCCTACAACACCCGCATCAAGAATTTTTTGGATGAGATCCATATTCTCCGTTTCGTTTTATGACAACAATTGTTTTATCATCTTGATATTTACTTTCATGCGTGCTGAACTTAATTACATCCTCTAAAATTGTAGCGGCAATTTCTTTTGGCGACAAATTAACACTATCCAGAACAACTTGCCTTAACTTATCATCCCCATAGAATTCAAATTTATCGTTTGCCGCTTCAACCACACCATCAGAATAAATAACAAGTACATCGCCGTTGTAAAAATTAATGCTATCGGTTTCGAATTTTGAATTTGGAGTTGGACCAAGAAGCGGACCTGTCGGGTTAAGAAGAACTATATCTCCAATTTTTTTTCTATAAAACAAAGGCGGATTTTGTCCGGCGTTGGCATATAGAAATAATCCTTTTTTATCATTGGATAACTCACCATAAAATAGAGATGTGAATTTATCGTCACTAAATATTTTATTAACAAGCTGATTCATCCGAGACATCATTGGCGATATTTTTATCTGGAAAGTACTTGCCATTCTCATTGCACCTGAAATATACATAGCCTCTGCCGCGGCGCCCAAACCTTTAGAGGCGGCATCTCCCATCAATATACCAAGACGATCCTCTCCGTCACCGACTTTAAGATAATCATAGAAATCTCCACCGACAATTTGAGCGGGCAAAGTAACGCCAAATATATCGTAGAAGTGAAAACGGTATTCATGTTCCGGAAGGATACTTCTTTGGATCTCTTTTGCTTTGTCAATATCTTCTATAAGATTTTTTCTGGATTGATGAAGATATCGTTCATTGAGTTTGGAAGTTAGTACGGTAGCAACAATATTTAAGGTGTCTCTTAGATCATCTCCAAGCATTTCGCTATTCACAGCTAAGAGATATTCATAAAATTTTTTATCTCCTATTTTTATTTTCCTTCCAACCCCGCTCGCAGAGTATTTCAGAATTCCCTTACTTATAAGAGTTTTATTTGTCTCATCAGCTAATATTGTTCTTTCAACTGCAATCCGTTCAAAAAGAGGATAATCTTTTATATCAAGTAAAAAATCCGTACTAATCTTTGAAACTTTTCCTGTTTGAAATAACAGACTGTATGATTTTTTACGGGTGTTTAATTTCCATATCCGCCCGCCTGTTAGTTTAATCTGTTCATTACTTATTATCTGTCTTACAACTTCAGCCAGAAGTTCTTCATCCGAAGCTAAAGTTTTGGATGCTACTGTTTCAATTGTCCTGTAAAGTTTTCTTTGATCCATTTAGATAATTATTCCGAATAATGGTTGATCAAATTAATTAATACATCTTTGCAAACTTGATTGAACTCATTCGACTTGAACGAATTCATAATACTGTTAATTGTTGGGCGGTAGACACCTTTGGAAACATAGCCGCCTCCTTCAAATACACCAATTTTGTCTTTGTTAAGATCATTTGTCGGTGTTGGAATAGGCGTTCCCGGTTCTAATAGTTTTTTCCATTTACTTTCAAAATTTACAAGCGTGGTCAAGTTAGGTTCCCACGGCTCAACATCTGGAGGATACATATCTTGATAAGTATTATCATTTCCATATTCATCGGCAAGACCGGCTAACCCATGCGCAAATTCATGAACAAAAACTTGATTGGCAAATTTATTATCTACCCCGGTCATCGAATAATAGTTATAAATAGCCCCGCCCCCATATTTTTCAGTATTAACTAAAATATAAATCTGATCGTAAGGTGCGTTTGCGGCAATATCTCGCACAGTGTGATAATCGGATGTCATCAAATAACGTTCACTATCAAAAGTATAGAATCTGGAATTAAGCAATGTCTGTTTCCAAATATTTTTACCGGGAATATCGGTTCCGGATTCATTTGAAGGAGCTTCAACTCCCCAAATATTAATTTTCTCTCTGTTCTCTTTAAATGGTGAATAATCGAACAGGTAAGAGGCAAGTCTTGCGCAATCTTTGTGGAATTTATCCATTTCGGTTTTTAAATATCCTTCCGGAATAAATATTATATCAAGTTTTGTTGAAGGATCGCCGGAGTAATGTACTTTGAAATTCTCGAAAGGTTTAATTCGTTCGGTTATGATGAAATAATTTTGCGGATCTACGACATAATCATATTTCTTCTCAAAAATATTTTTTTTATTTCTCTTGTACAGCTCAACACGAATATTCTTTTGGGGAAACGGCATAACAACAGAACCTGAAAAAGTGCGAGTTGTCGTTTTGGATTCTTCTGTGGTTTGCCACTCTTGATATAGAGTAGAAAATCCGGTTGAATAGATTAATTGATTTGAGGCTACATCGAATACTTTCAAAAAGTAATTGCCATATTCAAAGTTGTCGATCAAATTCTTTCTAGAACCACTCCAATTTGCCTCTCTAATCAATTTATCAAATGAGATTACCTCAGTTGTCTTGTCACCGGTATGAAAGAAATCGAATCTGAGAGTTAGATCAGTAAAGTAATCATCATATTTAATTTGGGCTGAGACTGAAACAACTAAACATAATAAGAGAATAAATAATTTCTTCATTTCTATTCCTCTGATAATTACTGTTTTACTTTTCTGGAACCAGGTTTGATTGCTGGAATGTTTTGTTTGCAGAGAGGACATTCCTCGGGTGAATAAGAAACCACTTCTAATTGAAGTGTACTAAATTGCGGAACTTCGAACTGAACCTTATTATTGCTTCTATCGACAATGTAACCGACTCCGGCAACAATACCCCCATTGTTCTTAATGATTTCAATTACTTCAAAAACTGATCCGCCGGTTGTAACCACATCTTCGCAAACTAAATATTTTTTCCCTTCCTCAATCTGAAACCCGCGCCGAAGTGTTAAAATTTTGTCTTCCCTTTCAGCGAAGATCGATTTCTTACCCAGTAAACGGGCAACCTCCTGTCCTACAATTATCCCACCGATTGCAGGAGAGATTACTACATCAATTTCAGTATTTCTGAAGTAATCGGCTATTTTTTGGCAGATGATTTCATTGTAATCAGGGTATTGCAAAACTTGAGCACATTGAAAATATTGATTGCTGTGTCTGCCAGAGGTCAATAAAAAATGCCCGTTCAAAAGGGCATTCGTCTTAATAAAAATTTCTAAAATGTTTTGCACGTTGGTTATCCTATTGTATCAATAGTATGAGCGAGAATAAAATCTTTTTTTGTTAATCCACCCTGACTGTGAGTTGATAAAATAATTTTTAATTTGTTCCACGAATGCAGGAGCATATCGGGATGATGGTCTAATTTTTCCGACTCGAATCCAATTTTAACCAGAAAAGTGACCGCTTCGGCAAAATTCTTAAGTGTAAATTCCTTGACGATTGAATTACCTACATAATCCCAACCGTTTAGAGATTCGATTTTTTGTTTTATCTTTTCAGGGCTAAGCGGTTTCATATTAATGATATAACAGCTTTACTCAACCGTTTCCTTCTCATGATTATTATTTTCTTCCGGCTCGGGAGATTTCCCCGCAATGAAATAAAGTTCATCGGCATTCTTTTTATATTTTACTACTATCTTATCCCCCTCCTTAAAATGACCGAGCAGAATTTCTTCTGCAAGCGGATCTTCAACGTATTTTTGTATCGCGCGTTTCAATGGTCTTGCTCCAAACTTCTGGTCAAAACCCTTATCGCATAAAAATTCAGATGCCGATTTATGAATTTCGATAGACATTTTATTGTCTTTTATATTCTTAATTAAATCCTTCATCTCAATTGGAATAATCTCTTTAATGTCAGATTTATCGAGATTTCTAAAGACAATGGTTTCATCGAGTCGGTTCACAAATTCTGGATTAAATAGTTTTTTCATTGCGTCTTCCACAGTATTCTTCATATGAGAATATTGATCTGCATCAGTTATACCGCTAAAACCAAATCCACCACCCGTTTTAATATCGCGGGTGCCAACGTTCGATGTCATAATAATAATCGTGTTCTTGAAATCAACCTTTCTTCCTAAACTATCTGTTAAAGTACCATCATCAAGAACCTGAAGAAGAATATTAAATACATCAGGATGAGCTTTTTCAATTTCATCAAAAAGAACTACTGAATAGGGTTTTCGCCGAACCCGCTCTGTAAGTTGACCTCCTTCATCGTAACCAACATATCCGGGAGGCGCTCCTACTAAACGTGATACGGCAAACTTTTCCATATACTCGCTCATATCTATCCGTATTAACGCCTCTTCGGAATCGAAAAGATAACGGGCTAATTCTTTTGCAAGTTCTGTTTTGCCTACACCAGTTGGTCCAAGAAATATAAATGTACCAATTGGCTTTGAAGGTCTCTTTAAGCCGGCGCGTGTTCTTCTAATTGCTCTAGTAAGTTTTGAGACCGCATCATCCTGTCCAACGATTCTTCCTTTAAGAGCCGTCTCCATTTTCATGAGCTTTTCCGATTCCGCTTGAACAACTCTTGTAACTGGAATACCGGTCATCATTGATACAACAGTAGCCATATCATCTTCGCTTACATCATAAATAATATCTTTTGTTTTTGTATCCCATTCTCGCTTAGCAATTTCGAGATCGGACTGAAGCGTTCTTTCTTTGTCTCGCAAACGAGCCGCTTCTTCATAATCTTGCTGTTTAACTACCTGAATTTTTTGCTGCTTAATTTTTTCAACTTCTTCTTCGAGTTTTAGGACTTCATCGGAGACAGTAAAGTTGCCCATATGAACGCGGGATCCGGCTTCATCAAGAACATCAATTGCTTTGTCCGGGAAGTGCCTATCTGTTATATAACGTTCGCTAAGGCGCACTGCAATCTCTATCGCCTCTTTAGAATAGCGAACGTGGTGATGCTCTTCGTATTTGAATTTAATGTGTTCAAGAATTTGAATTGTTTCGTCAAGTGAAGGTGGGTCAACCATTACTTTTTGAAAACGACGATCTAACGCACCATCTGTTTCAATAAATTTTCTATACTCATCAAGTGTAGTAGCGCCGATGCATTGAATATCTCCGCGAGCGAGTGCCGGTTTAAACATATTCGATGCATCCAAAGAACCTGATGCACCGCCGGCACCAACAATGGTATGCAATTCATCTATGAACAAAATTACATCGTCGGCTTTTTCGAGTTCAGTCATTAGTGCTTTCATCCGTTCTTCAAATTGACCGCGGTATTTAGTGCCTGCAACAAGACCAGCCAGGTCTAAAGTGACTACACGCTTTTCCTGTAATATGCGAGGTACTTTTTTCTGAATAATTTTTAGAGCTAAGCCTTCGGCAATAGCCGTTTTTCCAACGCCGGGTTCTCCAATTAGCACAGGATTATTTTTCTTTCTGCGGCTTAAAACCTGCGCAACTCTCTCTATCTCTTTTTCTCTGCCAATAACAGGATCAAGTTTATCCTCAATTGCTAATCTTGTAAGATCACGCCCGAAATTATCTAACACTGGTGTTTTCGTTTTATCAGTTTTTTTTCCGGGGACAGCCGGCTGTAGTGCTGCCGCCTTACCGGATTCTTTGCTGCTAAGAATATTATTCAACTCTGCGCGAGCGTTGTCATAAGTTAAATTAAATTGATGAAGAATTTGTGTGGCAATGTTATCTTCATCTCTTAGAAGAGATAGCAATATATGCTCAGTTCCTATTACATCCGATTTATAAATCTTCGATTCAATCTGAGTTATTTTTAGAACTTTCTCGGCTTGTTTCGTCAATGGAATATTTCCGATAGTTAACGTTCCGCCTGAAGTTCTTACTGTATCTTCAATAGTTTTTTTTAGTTTAACAAGATCGACATCAAGATTGCGCAAAATGCGAACAGCCACCCCTTGCCCTTCTCTAATTATGCCCAATAATAAATGTTCGGTACCAATATAATCATGTCCAAGCCGCAGGGCTTCTTCACGACTTAGTCTAATTACCTCTTGCACACGTTCCGAAAAATTTCCTTCCATTTCATCCCTTTTCTAGTGATAATATATAAACAGAATAACTCTTCATTTGGTTTCGTATGCAAATATATAGATTGCCCCTCCTCTTATCAAGAAACATCGGCAAGGGTTTGCCCTTAATAAATTGTTTTAATCAAATTGTATTGATATTTTGCAGATAGTTTAATAAAGGAGAAAGTAGATGGAAGCTTTGCCAGGAATCTCAATTCTAATTATTGTTGTTTCAGTATTTGCCTTAATGATGATCTTATATTTCGTCCCAATCGGATTATGGATTACGGCTTATTTCTCTGGAGTGAAAGTAAAAATATTCAAAGATTTGATTGGAATGCGTTTACGAAAGGTCTCTCCACAAGTAATTGTGCGTAATTTAATTGCCGGAACCAAGGCAGGAATTCAATTGAACTCTTCTTTGTTGGAAGCTCATTTTCTCGCAGGCGGAAATGTAACTAAAGTGGTTAACGCGCTTATCTCAGCCAATAAAGCGAATTTAGATTTAGGATTTTCGAAAGCCGCCGCTATAGATCTTGCCGGCCGTGATGTTCTTGAAGCGGTAAAAATGTCTGTAAACCCAAAAGTTATTGAAACACCACTTGTCTCCGGTGTTGCAAAAGATGGTATTCAGTTAAAAGCTATGGCTAGAGTTACCGTTAGAACTAATTTAGAAAGATTGGTAGGTGGTGCGGGTGAAGCTACAATTCTTGCACGTGTTGGAGAAGGTATTGTCTCTACTATCGGATCGAGTATCTCTCACAAAGAGGTATTGGAAAACCCTGATAAAATTTCCAAGGTTGTATTAGCAAAAGGATTAGATGCGGGAACTGCTTATGAAATTCTTTCAATTGATATTGCTGATGTTGATGTTGGTTCCAATATCGGGGCAATCTTACAAACAAACCAAGCTGAAGCAGATCTTAAAGTTGCAAGGGCAAAAGCCGAAGAAAGACGTGCCGCTGCTGTGGCATTGGAACAAGAGATGAGCGCTGAAGTAGCAAGAATGCGTGCTAAAGTTGTTGAAGCCGAATCTGAAATTCCAAGAGCAATAGCTGAGGCTTTCACAAAAGGTAATTTGGGTGTAATGGATTATTACAATTTGAGAAATATTCAATCCGATACAGAGATGAGAAACTCGATAGCTAAACCGGAAGAAAAGAAACCTAAAGACACTAACTAATGGATAATTTATTTCAATGGTTAATTATTCTTTTTGTCATTTACACAATTATTAATTCGGTGTTCGGTAAAAAGAAACCTAAAATAACGGATAAAGAAACTTCTATGGATAGAATGGGAGAAGTTGAATCTAATACCTCCCCACGACCTCAATATTCTTCCGGTGATATACTGCAGGATCTATTCGGTTTCAAAATTCCAAAAACCGGGGATGAGTATGAAACTTATCCCCCCAAAGATTACCCTTCCGATCTAGAAGCTGATCTATCCGATGTTTATGCTCAAAGCAAGATTGAAAAAGAAGAATTACCGGATATTGATTATGATAAATTAGCATCGTTGGAAGTTCAACAGATTCCTCCTACAACGGCAGAGTATCACTTAGCGTATGAAGAGGTAGTTCTGCAAAACCAGAGAATGGCTGATTTAAAAGAGAAGATGAAGAACCGGAAAACACTCAGAGAATTATTTTTAATCTCCGAAATATTAAATAAGCCAAAAGCGCTCCGCAAATAATGGCGAGAAAATACGTCCTCAAAAGAACCGCACAAATTGAAGAACGCAAAACTATTATTGACGAATCCCGGTTTCAAATAAATTATCGAGAGCAGCTAAATGCAGCACAATATGAAGCTGTTAGTGCTGTAGATGGGGCTTATCTCATCATTGCCGGTGCAGGAAGCGGAAAAACAAGAACTTTAGTTTTCCGCGTTGCTCGATTAACGGAATTAGGTTACGATCCTTCATCGATCTTACTTCTAACTTTTACACGTAAAGCGGCAAAAGAAATGATGGATCGAGCCGAGATTCTTCTTGATAACCGATGCTCAAAAATTAATGGCGGAACATTTCATTCTTTTGCAAATAATGTACTTCGAAAGTACGCCAAAGCAGTTAATCTTGATAACGGCTTTACAATTCTAGATCAGGGTGACAGCGAGGATGTTATTAATTTAATTCGCGGGCAATTGAATTTATCGCAGCACAAAAAAAGATTCCCGAACAAAGCTACCATCTTCAAGGTTCTCAGTTACAGTGCGAACACGGGGCTGAGAGTAGAAGATATTTTAGAGGAGGAATATCCTCACTTCGCCGGATACACTGATAAAATATTAGAGATTCTAAAAATCTATACTTCCTACAAAAGAAAAAACAATCTTCTCGATTATGACGACCTGCTGATTTTTCTTCGTGATTTTCTTTTGGAGTTCGGACCGGCGGCAAAATCGTTTCTATCTACAATTAAATTTACTATGGTAGATGAATATCAGGATACAAATAAACTACAAGCGGAAATAATTAGCGGACTATCTCAAATTCATCAGAATATAATGGTGGTTGGTGACGACTCTCAATCGATCTATTCATTCCGCGGCGCCAACTTTAAAAATATCATGGATTTTCCAAAACTCTTCAACAATGTCAAGATAATTACGTTGGAAGAAAATTACCGCAGCACTCAGGAGATTCTAAACTTCTCCAATCATATTATTGAGTTCGCGGTAGAAAAATATACTAAGCATCTTTTCACAAGAAAAATTGGAGGAGAATTACCCGGGATAATTTCCGCGGCAAACGAGAATATGCAGTCGCGATTCATTGTTGAAAGAATTTTAGAACTGAGAGAAGAAGGAGTCCAGTTAAATCATATCTCCATACTATTCCGCTCCTCTTATCATTCTTTCAATCTAGAGATAGAGTTGAATAAAGCTAACATTCCCTATGTAAAATTCGGCGGAATGAAATTTATCGAAACGGCGCACATTAAAGATATGCTTGCATTTTTGAGAATCGCAACTAACCCGTCAGATTTTGTGAGCTGGTTTCGTGTTCTACTTTTACATGAGGGAATCGGACCTAAAAAGGCTCAGGCAATTATGGATGAAATTGCAGCTAACAATATTTCCATTAACCACAATCCTGGGGCGGTAGTTAATAAGAAATATAATGGAATAATATTCAATCTTTTCACACTTCTTTATGAGATACACACTAATAACCAACTACCTTCGGATAAAGCAGAGCTAGTATTAAAATATTACGAGCCTTTGTTCAAAGAAAAATACGATGACTGGAATAAGCGTAAAAAAGATTTGGAAATATTTATGAACCTTGCTGAAAATTACAGGAGTCTGGATAGTTTTCTTTCCGATATGGCTCTTGAACCTCCCCGCGACAGTGTAGTGGATTTAGAACCGGAGGACAAAGAGAGAGAACACCTGACATTATCTACTATCCATTCAGCAAAGGGATTAGAATGGCACACAGTCTTTATACTTCATGCTATTGAAGGATTCTTCCCTTCAGCACAGTCAGTTGACAAATTAGAATCACTTGAAGAGGAAAGAAGGTTAATGTACGTAGCCTCAACTCGCGCGAAGCAAAATTTATATGTTTGTTACCCGATGCATATTTTCGATCGTCATAAAGGAGTATCATTTTCAAAACCATCACGGTTCATAGACGGAATAAATGATGAGATAGCAGAACAATGGCTGCTTGAGGAATAACTACCGCAAATATTTCATTTAAATATTCAATCACCTATCTTTGACACAAATAATTATAAGAATATATGTACAACGCAAAAGATTTAGTTCAACAAGCCATCAAAGCTAAGACGAAGGCATTACCTATGTATTCCAACTTCCATGTTGGCGCTGCGCTACTTACTAAGAGAGGAAACGTTTATCTCGGTGGAAATATTGAAAATTCCTCTTACGGATTAACTATCTGCGCAGAGAGAACGGCTGTATTCTCCGCAATTCTTGAGGGTGAGCGTGAGTTTGAAGCAATTGCAATTGCAGGCGATTCTGATGAATATATATCTCCGTGCGGCGCATGCAGACAAGTATTAGTCGAATTGTGCGGCAAGGGACTACAAGTATTCATGGTCAACGGCAAAGGAGAGTTCAAACAAAATACTATAGATGAACTTATTCCGTTTTCTTTTAGTAAGGAGTTTTTAAGATAATGCTGGAATTCACTCCCCACTCAAGTCCAAAAAATACCGGCTGGATAGAAGTTGTTGCCGGATGCATGTTCAGCGGCAAAACAGAAGAATTAATCAGGAGACTTCGCAGAGCCAATATTGCGCGTCTCACTGTAAAAATATTCAAACCAAAAATTGACTTACGTTATTCTGAAAGCGAGATTGTTTCCCATAGTGACCAATCTTTACCTTCAATCCTTATCGAGTCTCCAAATGAAATCTTAATCTTATCGGAAGATGCGCAGGTTGTGGGAATTGATGAAGCACAATTTTTCAATAATGATTTGATTGATGTTTGCAATAAATTAGCTAATAAGGGTAAGCGTGTAATTGTTGCCGGACTGGATCAAGATTACAGAGGAATACCTTTCGAACCTATGCCGCAGCTTCTGGCAATAGCGGAATATATTACCAAAACTTTAGCCATTTGTGTTGTCTGCGGAAATCCTGCTGATAAGACGCAACGAAAAATAGTTTCTACAGAACGAGTACTTGTGGGTGCTTCCGATAGTTATGAAGCTCGCTGCAGAAAATGTCATTACATTCCCGAATAAAGAGAGGACTAGATGGATCTATTAATTTCCTTCTTAAGAGGTGTTGGTGGAATATTTTTATTGCTTGGAATAGCCTTCCTGTTTTCTAACAATAAAAGGAAAATTAACTGGCGGCTTGTAATAACCGGAATCACTGTTCAAATTCTCTTTGCTATCTTCATAATTCACAGCGAAACTTTGCGTCATTGGTTCTTTCCGTTAGGATGGCCGAAAGATTTGGTCAATTGGCTTGGGACTGCCATTGTCAGTCTGCTCGGATTCACTATGGAAGGTTCAAAATTTGTGTTTGGCAATTTGGCATATAGTTTTGGTGCGGATAGTCTAGGATTCTTTTTTGCTTTTCAAGTTTTGCCCACAATTATTTTTGTCTCTTGCTTAACTTCGGTCCTTTATTACCTCGGAATACTTCAGCTTGTTGTAAAAGGAATGGCATGGGTTATGGCTAAACTGATGGGTACCAGCGGCGCCGAATCTCTCTCCAACACTGCTAATATTTTCGTCGGTCAAACCGAAGCGCCTCTTCTGATAAGACCGTACATTGAAAAAATGACAAGGTCTGAGTTGTTAACAATTATGGTTGGTGGTATGGCAACTGTTGCCGGTGGAGTTATGGCAAGCTATATTCAAATGTTAGGACAAGCTTTTTCTGAGGTTTATAAAATTAGTATTCAAGAAGCCCAAATTAAATTTGCGATACAACTTCTCGCGGCAAGTGCAATGGCTGCCCCGGCATCTATTGTAATTGCTAAAATTCTTTTCCCGGAAACTGAAGAACCGGTTACAAGAGGCGAAGTAAAATTAAAAGTAGAAAAGAATGCTTCGAATGTTATTGAAGCGGCGGCAACCGGCGCCGGTGATGGTTTACAATTAGCCTTAAATGTTGCAGGAATGCTTCTTGCTTTTATCGCTTTAATTGCTCTTGTAAATTATTTGTTCACCAGTGTAGGCGATCTTGTAGGCATTAATAACTATTTAAGAGCTGCATATGGTGCGCCACTCTCAATGCAATTACTTTTCGGAATAGTCCTTCGTTATCTAGCAGTTGGAATCGGAGTTCCATGGAATGATGCCTTTCACTTTGGAAGTCTAATTGGTACAAAGGTTGTGTTAAATGAGTTTGTTGCCTATCTGGATCTAAGTAATATGATTAAAGCCGGCGGCATGAGTGCAAAAGGAATGATGATGGCTACATACGCCTTGTGCGGTTTTGCTAATTTTTCCTCTATCGCAATTCAAATTGGCGGTATTGGACCATTAGCCCCATCTAGAAGAAAAGATATTGCAGCCCTTGGCTTAAAAGCTGTACTAGGCGGAACTCTTGCAACATTAATGACAGCCACTTTAGCCGGGATACTTGTACAATGATTAACATGAATGCTCAATATCGGCATACGTTTGAGACTGTAGCAAAACAAATTCCTTTTGAACCTGAAATTTGCATTGTTCTTGGGAGCGGTTTGGGAGACTTTGCAGAGAAAGTAGAAACAATTAAATCAATAGCAACTTCTTATCTGCCCGGTTATCCTAGATCAACTGTTCAAGGACATCAGGGTTATCTTCACTTTTCAGAATACCAGAATAAAAATTTATTGATAGTTCAGGGCAGGATTCACTTTTATGAAGGATACAACCTATCGCAATGTTTATTGCCCGTTCATATCGCTTCAAAATTGAATTGTACTAAAATAATATTAACAAATGCCGCCGGTGGAGTAAATCCTAATTTCAAACCGGGAGATTTAATGCTGGCTACATCTTTCAACGGTTCAAATATTAAAAAAGAATTAACGGAAGTTTTGGGGTTGGCAAATCTGACACAGAAAAATTCTTTTATTGATTTTCCCTCTAAGGAGTTAAACAATATTATTTCATCTGCCGCCATTGAAGAAAAAATTGCTTTGCGGCAGGGGGTTTATTGGCTTACTAAAGGTCCCTGTTACGAAACACCCGCCGAAGTAAATATGGTGAGAAAATTAGGCGGTGATGCAGTTGGTATGTCAACCGTCCATGAAGCTGTTTACGCTCAATCGATCGGGATGAAAGTTTCTTCCATCTCCTGTATTACAAATTTTGCCGCGGGACTTTCCGACAAAAAACTATCCCACTCAGAAGTGATGGAAACAGCAGAATTGGTCAAAAAAGATTTTGAGAGGTTGATAAAAAAATCGATCGAGTTATTATAGTTTAGCTGATGCCATTACAGATGCGGCAGAAACAACCGCTGTCTCAGTCCTTAAACGGTTTTCTGTTATCCTAATTAATTCTAAATCCTCAATTCTCCATTCTCCATTATCAATTCCTCCCTCCGGACCGAAAATAAAATAGTTATTGGTGATTGGTGATTGGTGATTTTTAGACAGAAATTGCCTTAAAGATATGGAAGCATTCTGATCGAAAAGAATTTTTTTACCGTTTAATTTCTCTATCTCGTTAATTGATTTAATAAATTGAATATTCGGAAGCCAAGCGCGTAATGATTGTTTCATCGCTGCCATGGCAATCTTTTCCCATCTCTCAATCTTTTCTCCCTTTGCTACAGTGCGCTTCGAATCAAATACAATAAAGTTTGTAATTCCCAGTTCAACGGATTTTTCTAACGCAAACTCAAAACGGTCTGAACTCTTTAACCGCGGTACACAAAACCATACATTAGAAAAGCTGTTCTCATATTTTGTAGATTCTATAATTGTTACAACTAATTTTCTCTTCTCGATCAAGGAAATAGTTGACTTATAAATTGTTCCCTTGCCATCGGTAACATAAAGAAGATCACCGAATTGATGGCGCATCACATTTGTAATATGATGACATTCCTCCCCTTCAATTGAAATTAAATTTCCAACTGCCGGTTGACCGGAAAAATAAAGTTCCACTTCAGAAAGAAAATTATTCATCTAACGTGTTCTCCTTAAACAAGTTAATAATTTAGGTGCAACAAATATGCAACAAAGTATCATGATAATCATTTACATTCTTTAATTACTCTGTACACAATTTTCATAATTGACTCGGGACCAATTCGGTAAGGTTGGCCTGAACTATTGAAATAATTTCTATCACTTAACTTCTTAATTGCTTTACCCACACTCATATTTTGACTTCGCATCAATCTAAATTCATTTTTTATTTTCTCATTCCGCATTCGTGTAAGATTGATAAATCCCTGCTGATACAAAGTTTTAATAATTTTAGTCGTGAGGGTTTCAACAAGTTCGTCAAGCTCTTTGTCATATCCCATTCGGTCATGATACTTTTAATATCTCTAATTTTTGTTCCCAACGATCAAGGATTTCATTTATAATCTCACGCCCTTTTTCAGTTTTATTTTTGATTTCATCCATTTTGTCTTTACTTAATTGATTGAGCGCGTCATCAATGAACGTTCTCTCTAGTTTTTCAAATCGGCTCAATTGGTATGAGTTAATTTCCGATTTGTATTTTAGAAGCATCTCCTTAATGTTCCTTGTTAGAATCTCTCCGGAAGATTTACTAAGAATATGTAAATCATCTTCTGAGCTCACTTTCAAAAGTTTTCTAAAATCTTCTGAATCAATGTCGGCTCTTCCAGAAAGAATAATCTTTTCCTCTAGTTTACTCAACCGGTTGTTAAAGTCTTTCATTTTATTTTTTCCTCCAGCTTTTTAATTCTCTCTTCTATCTCAGCTTCTTTTACAACTGTTACAAAGACACTAATCATGTAACAGAGATCCTTTGCGTCTTGATTAATTATTCTTCTGGAGATGAAGTTAGAAATCAATTTACTCATGAGTCTCTTCGCGTTTTTCAGATTTGTTACTGGAATATCAACATCAAGAAGAGGGATGTGGGTAGGGTTCGGATTAACTCCTTTCTTTACAAGAGCTTTGACAGATTTTGTTTTCTTTTTAGGCATTATATCTCACTAATTTATCAATTAAAATTTAGCGAATTGAGTTTAGGTATTCGAAAAGAAATCTTATCCCAAAACTCTATAAGATCGTCTGAAACATTTTTTTTATCAAGTTCATTTGCATACTTCAATACTAGTTTCTGATAAAATTCTGAGTAAGATTTTAAATCATCTTCTCTAGCATAATCTAACAGTTGTTGACATTCTCCATCTGTAGTAATGAGCATTATTTTGATAACATCAATTGGCCGGGGCATTATAAGTCACTTAAATGTTTATTTGCCCGCACCCATCTGTTTTGCTGCCTTGTAACACTTTCAGCAATAGTTTTTCCATCTAACTGAGTGATAACTGTAATTGGTTGTCCTCCCACACCTTGATTCATACCTGCCATGAGTGTTTTATTAATTCTAGTCAATTCTCCGAGCAAGGCGCCATTATCCATCTCCGCCATTTGTCTCTGCTGTGGCGTCCGTACGCGTAAATCCTCGCCACTCTGCACCATCACCGGGTAACTATCGTTCGGGTAACCGTTCGGTACCATGTATGAGCCCACACCGCCCGCAAATGCTGGTATCTTCGCTCCGTTGAAAACAGTACCACCTTCTTTCAAGCCCAATATTGACAACAAACTAATACCGCCGCCACCAGCTAACATGGATAAAATGTTCAGAACTGCCCACTTCGCAATTATCTGCTCGAGCGCTTGAATAGCAGCATTGGCAAAACCTACAAATGCTTGAGCCATAAAATTCGCATCATCTGCAACTTTTATTCTTAATCTGCCAAGACCTTGAAGAGCGCCGTTAATAAATCCGTCCATAGCCGCACTCGCCACTTCACTCTGCCGAACCCATTCTTCCATGATCTGAGCATCAGTTCCAAGACCAAGATCCGGATTAAAGTTCCCTGATTTTTTAGTCGGCTTGCCAAATCCACCTTTTACTGAAAAATCTGGTTTGTATTCTGTTGGAGCTAATTCACCAACAGGTTTACCATAATTAATTTGTGGTTTTAATTTATCTTGTAGCCGAGAGATTTCGGCAAGGTTCTTATAGTATTGAGCCCATGTGATATTCGCCTCATCATTAGCTTTTTGTAATTCAATTATTCGATTGCGGACTTCGAAAACTGAATCAGCCATTTTTTTATTTGCAGTCGTCACTTCATTTGATAACAGAGCGCCCGTCACAACATCTCTTTCAAATCCTGTCGTAGGCAGATTTCCTTGTCTATTGAAAACACCAACAGTTGATTTTTTGCCTGTCGCATAATCTTGACCGAAGCCGGTGTTAAGATTTGCTTCTTCACGATTCTTTTTAATTGCATCTGTGTTTTTATTGATCTCGGCTGTTAACCAAATCACCGCACTTACCACCCCTATTATCGCACCAACTGTGCCTAACATACCTAACATTACTTTCGAATTAGCAACTTTTGCTACTGTGTTTAATTCTATCGCCGTGGCCTCTGTCCCAACCGCTGCCGCGGACATTAACGAGGCGCCTGCAAATATTTTCTTGGCTGAATAGAGCTGAACTATTAGCGGAATCGCACCAATGATTATTCCACCCATAGATACAATCCCGGTAATGAAATTCTTCAGACCGCTATTACTTTCATCAAATTTTTTAAGTAGCGGAGTCAATCCTTGAAGTATGAAATTCCCAAGCTTTATTTTTGCCTCATCGAAAGAGACTCCAAGAGATTCGATCAAATCTTTTTCATCTTTAGTCTTGTTCTTAACATCACTAAGAGTAATCCCGGACAGTTCTATAATAGCCTGCAAACGAATTCTCTTTTGAGTCTCACCATCAAGATTAGTAATTAGTTCACCTTCTGCTTTAGCTAACTCTTTTACTCTTTCTTCAAAAACTTTTTTCTGAATACCAAGTGAGCTAATAGCCCTTATAGAGCCCTCGCTTGCACGGATAACACCTTCCATCCCGGCTTTTACACCACCGCCGAACTTATCTGCCGCATCCTCTGCCAAAGAAAAGAATATCGCTTGTTGTTGTAAGGATAATCCTAAAGCCGATGATTGGTTCGAAAGTTCTATAAGATTTGCTTCGCTAACTGTTCCGGCTGTAGCTCTTTTGAATAATTCTAAATCTTCTGTAGAACCTCTGAAATTAGAACGTAATACTTCCAGCCCTGCCGCTGCATTAACGGATTGACCGATTAATTGTTTCATCTGTTGTGAGAACTGTTGAACGGCTTGAACAGCGGACTGAATGCCAGTTGCTATCATCCCCCATTTACTTGCATTATTTACAACATCATCTTGCGCTTTCTTCATCCCGGAAAGAGAACTATTCACGGAATCAAGTGCCGCTTTTGTTTTCTGGATTGTGGAGACATCGGCGTTCATCTTGATCTGCTTTTCAAACTTAGCTTGCAGATCATTACGCCACTTTTCGGCTTCACTGAATTTCATCTTGAGCACAGAAGCATCAACACTCATTTTAATTTTTGAGAGTTGATTATTCATATCATCAACAGCTTTCTTGGATGATGACTTCGCTTTCTCAAAATCACTCTTAAGTTTGCTGTCATCAGCTCTTACGTCGATACTCGCACTGCCTATTTTTACATCATCTGCCATTTGATACCTCTTTATTTTTCATTGTACACGCATTCTAAAGACCCTGGAGACAGGATCTCTTATCGGACGACCCTTTCTCTAATAGTTCTTATTTTAGAAATGTATTCTGACGTTTTTTTCATTAGATCCTGATTGGCAAAATAATTTTCATCAGTCATTGCATTTCTTTCTGTTTCACTAAGTGGATAAGGAGCAAATTCAACGAATGCATTAAGATCATTAATAAAAAACTCACATATCTGAGCGTTTGTATTTAACTGTTCAACATCATCAGCTAGCTGAGTTGCATTTATTCGATCATAAAAACTGCTTATTAAATCTTTCAGTTTTGTATCGCCCGGAAATAATTGTGCCTCTTCTATTTGGTCCGACAAGTAAGAAACAAAATCGGTTCTGCCTCTTTCGATCGCGAAGGAAATTTCCTTTAATATTTTTTCAAAATCAGAATCTTTCAGTACTTCTCTAGCGTGAGAAATTTGCAGCTCGCCGGCTCCGCGCGTAACTTCGTTCGCACTGTTCGGATATTTGACTTGAATGAGCTTGCGTTTTGAAGAAGTGAATTCATTATTAAGATCTTGAAGCAGAGACTTGCCTTCATTCAGTGAAGATACTCGAATTCTTTCTTTCTCTTCACCTACTTGTTTCGTTATATAATCATTACTGTAAACGTCACCCTGGACACGTTGCTTGTCCATTATTTTTTTTACACCTTCAGTGTAATTGTTCATTAAGCTTTTCAGTTTTGCTATTGATGGTAACATGGTAATTCTCCTTTTTTTGTTGTGTTTATGTAATTATTTTTCTATTTATTTTGATTCTCGCTTATTTTCTGAATACAATTCTTTCTGTTTACGAAAGTAAAGCCTCCTTTTAGCTATTGCCCAATTTCATTTTCATAATAGCACCAACACCATAACGTACATTATTGCGCTCTACTTTTTTAAGATCTAACCGCTCTAAAACTTCAGAAAGTACCTCATCGAAAAGTTCTTTTGCTCGATCCTCACATTCAGCATCATAGTACAGTTTCACTTGCCGGGCAACAGCAAGCTTTACAGAGTCAAGATTTACACATGCTGCAGGTAATTCTAATTCGATTTTTTGATCCTTCAGTAATCTATCACCTTGAGAAATCATACTATTGATTTTACTCTGAATCATTGTATTTACTTGGTGAGGTGTGTAAAGTGCTTCAGCCTCAAACCACATAGCAACATCAATTCTTTCTCCATAAGTTTTTATTGTAACCATTTCTTCAAGTCTTTGATTGAATCTTTTAGTATCCCATTGCGCTTTTAAGAATTCCAAATACCAGCCTTGTATCGTCAAATCATTTACATTAATCATTTTCTTAACACATAATTCTTTGCACTTTATATAAACTTCCGTGTACGTTAAATCACTTGCATAGTATAATTCTGCACTCACAAAAATTGGTTTACTCTTCCCGGACTCTAATTCAGTTTTTTGGGAATACTTTACTAAGTCCGTTTGTGATTTCTTCAGCTGAAGTTCCACCTTTTGCATAGCGGTTGAAATCGGTAAAACCTTGTTTTCCCTGATTTCCATTTTTCTTCTCCATGTTGTTTTGTCTTTTTAACCATTTGCGAAGCGTTAAATTCACACTAGTATATTTTTTTAGCTCAGAATAATTTTCCATATCAAGCAATTTTTCTTTTACAGTTGTCTCCGAGTATTCAAGTAATATTTTAAGACAATCTGCATTTGTAAGTTGCTGTTTAAGTTGACAAACATTCTTACAATTTTCTATAACAAATAATTGCAGAGGATGAAGAAATAATTCATCATTATTTTTTTCTTTAGAGTTTTCTTTATTGTTTTCTTTCTTTGTTACCTTTTCGGGACTAGGTTTTAGTACTGTTTTGGGACTAATAGATAGTACCTTTTCGGGATGTAGTACTGTTTTGGGACTAATACCGTTGCGGGATTTATTTACCCAAATTTCATAATCTTTGTTGAGTTGATATTTTCTTATAACGCCTGATTTGTCCGTTTTATTAAGAAGTACATTTTTGTTTATTAAATTCTTTATGGTAGTAAATATGTGATTAGATTTTATTGAAGTAGCATTACTTATAAATCGTGAAGATAATTCAGCCGTCTTTCGACTGAATCCATAGGTGAATCGGATTACACAGAATATTATTTTCAGTTCTCTTAATGAAAAATCACTTCGTAGAATCGCTTCAAACAATTCATTTGAAATTTGAGTATGTCCATTTTCTTTCTGAGGATTAGCCATTGTAAAACCGTATTAAGCAACTAAACTTTTTATTTCACCGGACTCAATGAACTTTACCAAGTCGGATTTCTTGAAAAGTATTTTCTTTCCGCTCGGTTTGAAAAACTTAATCTCTCTTGACATAGTCATCTTGTAAATTTTTGATTTGCTGAGTTTCAAGAACAAAGCAGCTTGAGAAAGATCAAGAAATTCTTCCTGAGTTTTCTGCATGGAGGTTAATTGTGATTTGATCTCTTTGAGATCTGTACCGAGAGCTTTTATTCCGACCATTTTATTTACCTCATGATTCTTATTTTATCATGATGTAAATATTTGAAATGGATTTGGAAAGTAATCGTAGATTAATTTACTTTTTTGTGGAAGTTAATAAGGCGATTAATTTCCACTTTTTTTCTTCTGAATTTTTTCCAGAGTCTCTTTAGGGAGTCTTTCTCTATTTAATTTAAGAAATGAAGGGATACTACTTTTTAATATAGCTGGATCTTCTGATAATACTTTTTTTGCTGCAATTTTTGATTTGAATCCTTCCTCTAAATAATTATTCAACTTCCTGAAATGTTCATCAGTGTATTTTGGTGGTTGTCCCTTTCTTTTTTTAATAGCATTGAATAGGTCGAATATTTTTAAGAAATCATTGAGAAAGATTTTTTCAAATTCATTAATGCTTTCCCATGTCAACACCTTATTAAATTTTACTTCCTCAGCAAAATAAAGCATATTATTAACTTCGGCAGTTCCTATAGTCCCAGCAACGTCAAGATATTTCTTCTCAAAATCACCGGTGACATCAACTCCTATCTCGTCACGTAAAAAATCAAAAGTTGACCATGTCACATATTCATAAATTCTCACCAAATTACTTCTATTTATTCTATGTGCTAGTTTAGGTTTTATTTCCGGGAAAAATATTTCGTATCTCTCCTTAATCGTATAGAGGATTAAATCACTAACCAAAGCATTAGCATTTAATAAAATAGAATTGTTAGGGGGATTACAATCTACTAAATTGAACCAACTCTTTAATGATGAACAAAATTTTTGTTTCTTATTTTTCCTAATATAGGTAAGTAAATTTTCATCTAGCAAATAAGCTTCCATCTTCCACCACCAAATAAAAAAGCCCGCTCAAACTACTATCAAGCGAATTGCCTTTCGCCTTCCTTTCGGAAATAGTTCAAACGAGCTTAAATAAAATACTCTTTCATGGCAATATATTCTGATAGTTCTCATTACTTGTAAACTACTTTTTTATTTTTCTTTTTGTTTTATGTCCGAATATTTCCTCTGCAATTTCCTCTGAAGATTTTATCTCAGGCTTTTCAAAAATCAAAACTGTTGATTGTCGTTTCTGAAAATCTTTTATATCTGCAATTCTAAACCGGTAGCGTTTTCTATGTTTGCTATCACGGTAAGTTCTAGCCCTGAGCTTACCGGAATCCACATATTGAGCAACCGTCTCAGGTCCCAAATGCAAAAGCTTTGCTGCCTTACCTAGAGAGATTTCTTCAATGCTTTGTTCAACCTCTCTTTTCAAAAGTTGATCAACTTTTTTATCAATATCATTCAGCTTTTGCCAAAACATATCACTTGTAGCAATCATTTTAATGTATCCTCTGTTTGAATGTTCATTGTGTTTAACAACTTTTTAAAACTATAATCGAAATAGGCATAATTCATAATTGTCTCTTCATAAGAATGTTTTGCTGTTTTCTTAAAAAGTTTTTCTGCTTTATCTAATTCCCCATCATTAGAAAAATACCTGGAGATCGACACGGTTGCGCTAATAAGCAATTCTTCGATTTCAAAACAACCTTCACCCAACACTTTTTCCTTACCAACATATTTGAGCTCCTCTAAGAAGAAAACTCGAAAAACCGGGATCTCAAAAGATTGCAATGGTCTTGAAATCTCACATTCACTATTAAACATATTTTGGCCAGAATTATATTCTGGATAGAGCGAAAATAATTCGGAAATTTCGTTTAGATATTGACTTTCAACTTCTCCAAAGTTCTTCCTTATTTTATCTTGAAAATCGAATTTTGCCTGTATCTCATTTATTCTTTTCCGTAATTGTGCAGTTTCATTATATGACGGATTAGATTGTTCAACGTTTGAATCAATGGACTGCTTAATTTGATTCACTTCATAGCTGATTTTTGTTTTTGATTTACGTTTCTTACTTGGGTTTTTTAATCCTTTTTTTACGGAAGTTTTCTTTGTCCGCTTCATAATTGCTCCTATTTGATTTTGATAAATAAAAAAACCTTGAGAACTATCAAGGCTCAAATAAGCAAGCCTTCCGGTCCTCGCGGATACCGGGTTCTCAAGGGAAATATTTTTTCTTGTTGAATTCATTTAAAATGAAAATTCCTTTACTATCGGGAAAGGAAAAACCGCTTATTTGATTTTGATAGATGAAAATTAATGATACCTTTTTACTTTTTAAAGTAATTAGCTCACATTAAACACAGGTAATAACTTCATAGCTTCATTCAATTTTTGATCAACGATTTGAGCATATATCTGAGTTGTTGCAATGTTTTTATGTCCAAGTAATTTTGAAACAGTATAGAGATCCGCTCCCTTTGTGAGAGCCAATGTTGCAAATGTATGCCGGGAAGTATGGAATGTAATATGCTTCTTAATTTCTGCTTTTATTGTCCATAGTTTCAGTGCCATATTTACTCTTCCCTTAGATGAAAGATTAAACACTCTCCCCGTTGGAAGTGGAATTATGTTTGAATCGTTTGACGGATAGAGGATATTTTTAGCAGTATCACTCAAAGGAATATATTCAAAGCCTCCCGTTTTCTTTTGCATAAAGTGAATCTTGCCTTCTCGTATTTCATTCCAGGTTAATTTTTGTATATCGGAAATTCTTAATCCTGTAAAGCAACTGAACAAAAAGGCTCTCTTCACATCGATCTTATCGCATGGTGCCGCAATCAAATTTTGAATCTCCTCCTCAGTTAGATAAACTCTTTCTTTCTCTTCCCTTTGAGGTCTCTTTAATCCAGCTGTGGGATTGTAGGAAATAATTTTTTCTCTAACTGCTTTGTAAAGTACAGCACTGAATTTATTCAGGTATGAATTCGCTGTATTGACTTTTACTTTTTCCAATAAAAATATTTTGAATCGCTCTATGAAATCCTCATCAACTTCACGAAATGAAATATCTTTATCCTGAGCAAATGCTTTTAGTTTGAGAAGTGTAGATCTGTAACTGAAATAACCTTTCTTAGCGTCTTTTTTAAGTTGAGTGACATTTTCAAAATATTTAATGAAGCTCCCCTCTTTTCTTTTTACTTGCTGTAATCCGAACTCATTATTAATCAACTCCATTTCTCTTTCAGTCTTACGTTTCTTCGCTGCTTCGAGGATGGTCCGTTTTAATTCTGTAGGTGTATTTTTAGCGTAGTATAATTTCAAACTTTCAGAGTATCTTTTACCATTCTGATAAATATCCAGATATAATTTTACTCTACCAGTTTTTAACTTTCTCTCTCTCAGTGTAACACTCATAAACACCTCATTTTTGATTAGTGCAACAAAGTGCAACAATTATTTTTATTGGTGCAACAAAATAAGCAACAAACTAAATGAAAGCAACTGAAAAATAATGAAGTGAATTGTTAATATGAAAGGCTGATTATGTATGATTAATGCGGTTATTTGTGCTTTGTTGTTTCCTCTGTTTTCACATCTTTTCTTGAAAGACTTTCCACTTCAGAAAGAAAAACCGGTGCCAATAATAAATTCTCCTCGACCTAGCTCATTTAGAGCATATTCAAAACGAAATGCGTTGTATGGTAAAAACAAAAAAGTAATTCCAAATCCATAGCCGGTGTAAAAATGATTTACTGAAAATGAACGGCTGTCGTTAAACGTATCTCCTGAATCTATAAAGCCGCTAAGATAAATTCCTATTCGTACGGAAGTTAGGCTCTTAGGCAAGAGTGGCAGTTTGAGGCTCACATTCCAATCTTTTACAAGTGGATAACTCAATTCGAATGAGGTTAACAGATAGCCTTTCCCCTCACGAATATCATTGTAATGACCACGCACACGTTCTCCATATCCAAGATATGAGTAATCGTAGAATGGAACAAGTTTACCAAATGTATTTCTATAAACTAAACGCCACTTGCCGCTAAGCTGTTCGAAAAGGATTCTATATTCACGGAAATCAATTTCAAATTCATTATAACTGATACCGTCGATTCCAAATCCTTTGTGAAAAAAATTAATAAAAGTATATAATCCATTCTCGGAGTAAAATTTTAAATCGCGCGAGTCATATATATAGCTGATTCCGCCAGATAATAAACGGTCAATTCTTCCATCGGAGGCGGTAATTCCCTTTCTTGTAAATTGACTTTCTATATAATTGTAGCCAATGGAAAGGAATGCATTATTAAATTGATTTATACGTTTATTAATCGATACTGCTTGAGAAAATATTTTGTACTGGAAATCTTCTCCAATAATATTTTTAGCCGATTTACTGCGGTTATTCATCTTTACATATCCGAAACCGAAACTCATTCCTATATCATCTTCAAAAAATAAAGCCGGATTGTCATAATAGATTGAATATGTTGGATCATAACCAATACCTGCCTTTGCACGAAGGGTTTCGTTTCTTCCTCTAAAATTTTTATATAATATGTTGAATCCGTATGTCGCCTTATCAAAATCACCATTGTCCAATCGTACAAAAGGAATCGGGTATAAGTACCAAGTCTCGTAAAGTAGAATCTCCAAAATGTTTTTATCATGTTCAGTAAAAATCTTGAAATCAACACGATTGAATAATTTTAGACTATAAACTCTCTCTCTGTTAAATCGTAAAGTCTTTCCTGTAACCGAATCACCCATCTTAAAAGTTAACTCTCGTAGAATGATGAAATCTTCTGTTATATCATTACCTCTAACTTGGATTGAATCAATTCTAACCCTTTCTTTATCCTTAATTAAAAGTAAATCCGTTTCTTCGGCAAAAACATTACGGTTGATAAGTGATAATCCTAAGAGAACAATTATGAAGAGATAATATTTTTTGAGAGTAGTTTCTTTCATCAGATGAAGAACCTAATTGCGGAAGACTTTACACAAATTATAGTAAACGGCAATGCATTTGTCTTGAATTGTTGCTATCCCCTTTTCAATTACAGGTTTAACTGCATCATCGTTTTTTATTCCCTGTTGAAGCCAAAGAGTTTTAGGATTTTTAAGAAGAATTTCCCCAATTAGATCCGGTATAGTTTCTGATCTTCGGAATACATCAACAATATCAATATCAAATGGAATAGCTGTGAGATCGTGATAGACGTCGATTTCACCTGACTTTTGAATCAAAGGATTTACACCAACAACTTTGTAACCTTTAGCTACAAGAAATTCAGCAGTCTGGCGGCTTGTTCTCTCCGGATTATCCGACAAACCAACAACGGCTATAGTTTTTGCTTCAGAAAGTATTCGGCAGATTTCCTTCATCTCTTTTTCATCTTTCATTTTGAATTAACCTCTTCGTACTCACTAATTGGAACGCAACTACAGATCAAATTTCTATCACCAAAAGCATTATTAATTCTTCCAACCGTAGGCCAGAATTTATTTTGTTTTGCCTCAATTGTTGGGAATGCCGCTGCTTCGCGAGTATATGGATGAGCCCAATTCTCTTTAAGAATTTCTTCGACTGAGTGGGGAGAATTTTTCAGAGCGTTATCTTCTTTGCTGACAATTCCCTTTTCGATCTCTTCGATCTCTTTTCTGATTGCAATCAATGCGTCACAAAATTTGTCAAGCTCACGTATTGATTCGCTTTCGGTTGGCTCGACCATAATTGTTCCGGGAACAGGAAATGAAACGGTCGGTGCGTGGAAACCGTAATCCATTAAGCGCTTTGCAATATCTTCCACTTCAACATTCGCAGATATTTTAAACGGGCGGCAATCAAATATTAGTTCATGAGCGCAAAATCCGTTTCTTCCGGAATATAGAACGGGATAATATTTCTCCAATTTTGCTTTTATATAATTAGCGTTTAGGATTGCGGCTTTTGTGGCAAAAGTTAAACCATTTCCACCCATCATTTTGATATAAGCATAAGAGATAATTAGGACACTTGCACTTCCCCATGGTGCAGCGGCAACAGCGTTAATCGATTTATCAGTCCCGATCTTCACCAGAGGATGACCCGGCAGAAAGGGAGTTAAATGTTTTGCTACTGCAATTGGTCCTACACCCGGTCCGCCTCCGCCGTGTGGAATTGAAAAAGTTTTGTGTAGATTCAAATGGCAAACGTCTGCACCAATGTAACCAGGACTTGTTAAACCAACCTGTGCGTTCATATTTGCACCATCCATGTAAACCAATCCGCCGTTATCGTGAATGATTTTACATGCGTCCATAATTGCTTCCTCAAATACACCGTGGGTAGATGGATAAGTAACCATCAATGCGGAAAGGTTCTCTTTGTACAGCTCAGCCTTCTCCTTTAAATCAACCATGTCGATGTTTCCGTTCAGATCACATTTTACAACAACCACTTTACTACCTGCCATAACCGCGCTTGCAGGATTTGTCCCATGTGCCGATGAGGGTATTAATACAATGTTACGATTTTTTTCACCTCTGTTAATATGATAAGCGCGAATAACCATCAACCCGGCATATTCTCCGGCGGCGCCTGAGTTCGGCTGAAGCGAAACAGAATCAAGTCCGGTAATCTTGGCTAAGTCATTTTCTAATTCTTTAAATAATTGTAAATAACCCCCGGCTTGATCCAGCGGTGCAAACGGATGAAGCTCTGCGAATTCAGCCCAGCTGATTCCGAACATTTCCGATGAAGCGTTTAATTTCATAGTGCACGAACCGAGCGGTATCATGGATGTTGTAAGAGACAAATCTTTTTTCTCTAACCCTTTAATATATCTAAGCATCTCAGTTTCTGAATAGTAAGAATTGAAAACAGAGTGAGTCAAATAATCGGATTTTCTTTTCAATCCTTCAGGTAAATTCTCATTTAAATTATTGATGATTTTGACATACTCATTCAAGTCGATATTCTTGTTCAGAGCGTTCGCAAATACTTCAAGAATTTTTTTAACATCACTAAGTCTGCTCGGTTCGGAAAGCGAAATACCGATTGACTTATCATCAATATAGCGGAAGTTAATTTCATTCTTCACCGCTTCGGCGCGAACATTTAGCGCTTCCCTCGTGGAATTCAATTCAATCCTCAGAGTATCAAAATAAAATTTATTCGTCTGCTTCAAACCGATTGATGCGAGAGCCTTATCGAGAACATGAGTTAAATTGTGGATTCTGGACGCAATTGCTTTAATCCCCTTTGGACCATGATAAACGGCATACATTCCAGCCATAATAGCTAGAAGAACTTGCGCAGTGCATATATTACTTGTAGCGTGTTCGCGTTTAATATGTTGTTCTCTGGTTTGAAGCGCCATTCGCAGAGCGCGTTTTCCCTGAGCGTCAACTGATACCCCAATAATTCTTCCCGGTATTTGTCTCTTGAATTCCTCCTTTGTTGCAAAGTAAGCCGCATGTGGACCACCGAATCCCATCGGTACACCAAATCTCTGAGTTGATCCAACCACAACATCGGCACCAAATTCACTCGGAGGAATTAATATTGCCAAAGATAAAAGATCAGCGGCAACAGCTTTAGAAATTCCTTTCGATTCGGCTTGCTTAAATAAATCCGTGTACTCATAAACTTCTCCATCGGCAGCTGGGTACTGAACAAGGATTCCATAAATTTTATCACTTAATTCCACATTCTTATGATCACCTATTTCAATTTGAATGCCTAAGGGTTCCGCTCTCGTTTTCAGTACATCGATTGTTTGCGGCAATAAATCATTCGAAACCCAGAAAAAATTGGCATTTTTCTTTTGTGTTTTACGAGTTGCAAAAAGCATCGTCATCGCTTCTGCCGCAGCGGTAGCTTCATCTAGTAATGAAGCGTTCGCAATAGGCATTCCGGTTAAATCTATAACCATTGTCTGGAAATTTAGGAGTGCTTCTAATCTTCCTTGAGATATTTCAGCTTGATATGGGGTGTATTGTGTATACCATCCTGGATTTTCTAAGATATTTCTTTTAATAACACCCGGTGTTATCGTCGGATGATATCCTAACCCAATACAATTTGTGAATACTTTATTTTTATTCGAGATTGTTTTGAGTTTATTCAAGAAATCAAATTCAGACTGAGCCGGATCAATCTCTAATTCATTCTTTAATCTGATTGATGCTGGGATAGTTTTATCAATCAACTCATCAAGAGATGAGATTCCAATATCTGTTAACATCTTTGTAATTTCTTCTTCGTTAGGACCAATATGGCGGTCAACAAATCTGTCATAATAATCGAGTTGGTTCATTTAGATTTTCTCTTTAAAGTGTTTACAAATGGATGATTTTTTGTCTTGTAAATATAACTAAAAGATGAAAACCGGAAGGAGAAAAACAAAAATTATGCTGATGAGTTAGTCTCTTCGTTCAATTTTAATTTTTCAAGTGCGTCTTTTGAGGCTTGTTGCTCAGCGGATTTTTTATTTTTACCAAAACCAACGCCCATTAATTTATCCGCAATGAAAACCTCGATTGTAAATTCTTTATTGTGCGGAGGACCCTCTTCTTTTACAACATTATATTGAGGCGGCGACATTTTGTTGGTATGTGAAAGCTCTAATAACTGTCCCTTATAATTAGTATCGACCAGAAACGAATCGTTCCCTTCGAGAGGAATGATAAGCTTTGAGATAATAAATTGTTCCGCTAGATTTAATCCCTGGTCAAGATAAATTGCTCCAATGATGGCTTCCAGACTATCGGCAAGAATTGTCTGAACACCCTCTGCCGAATCTCGCAAATACTTTTGGTTATAAAGGATAATATTTTGAAGACCATATTCTTCGGCGGCTTCTGCCAATCGGTCTCTGTTTACTAAGGATGATCTTGATTTAGTTAAAAATCCTTCCTCTTCATCCGGAAATTTTTCGAATAAATATTTTCCTACAATCATGCTCAAGACGGAATCGCCTAAAAACTCCAACCGTTCGTTGGACTTACCCAGTTCTGGATAAAGATCTAGGAAAGAGCTGTGAGTAAGAGCTTTGATGTAATAATTGGGGTTCTTTATGGAGAGATTGAAAGTTCTCTTAAGACTTGATAAGTTTTTAAGAATGGTTCTATTTAAATGTTTATTGGCTGAAATATTTCTTTTATAAAAAATATTCAGCCAGGTAAAAATTTTTTGAAACAAAAATTATCCTACAAATTTTTTGAATAATAACGACGCGTTATGTCCGCCAAATCCAAAAGTATTGCTGATAGCGTAATTAATTTCTTTTTTAAGGGCAACCTTTGGAGTATAATTCAAATCCAGTTCGGGTTCGGCTTTTTCATGATTAATAGTTGGAGGAACCATGCTGTTTTTAATTGCTAATATTGTTGCTATAGCTTCTACAGCTCCCGCTGCGCCAAGCAGATGTCCCGTCATCGATTTAGTTGAGCTTATTGCCAATTTATAAGCATGCTCTCCAAAAAGAGTTTTGATTGCTTGGGTTTCATTAAGATCATTTAATTCTGTAGAAGTTCCATGCGCGTTAATGTAATCAACCTCAGTAGGCTGCACACCGGCGTCACGCAATGCTTCACGCATCGATCGTACCGCGCCTTCTCCTCCAGGAGGTGGAGCTGTAACATGGAATGCATCTCCGGTTAAACCAACGCCTACAATTTCTCCGTAAATATTAGCACCACGGTTTAATGCATGTTCTAATTCCTCTAATACAAGAGTACCGGAACCTTCGCCCATAACGAAACCATTTCTATCTTTATCGAAAGGTCTTGAAGCCTCCAGATACCTGTCATTCCATGTAGATATAGCGCGAGCAGAATTAAATCCTCCAATCGCCATAGGAGAAATTGCTGCTTCAGAACCGCCGGAAAATATAATATCTGCCGAACCACGTTGAATCAACATAAAAGCATCTGCAATTGCGTGAGATGATGTTGCGCAGGCTGAAACTGTTCCGTAGTTGGGTCCCTTCAATCCAAATCGGATTGAAATTTGGCCTGCCGCAATATCCGGAATCATTTTGGGTACAAAGAAAGGACTAATTCTCTTAGCACCACCAGCAATGAATGCGTTATGTTCTTCCTCCCAGGTGTTCATACCGCCAATTCCGCTGCCAAAAATCACACCTGCTTTTTCCAAATTAATTTTTGAAAGATCTAATTGAGAATCTTCATAAGCCATTGTTGCGGTTGCGAGTGCATAATGACAAAATTGATCCATCCTGCGTAATTCTTTTTTGTCAATATAATTAAGGGGATCAAAATTTTTCAACTCACATGCAAAGTGAGTACCGAAAGAAGAAATATCAAACTTTGTGATTAATCCGGCACCGTTTCTCCCGCTGATCAATCCTTCCCAAAACTCTTTTGTGTTGTTTCCAATTGGAGTTAATGCACCAAGCCCGGTTATAACTACTCTTCTTCCACTCATAAATATTCCCTTTTTTTTAAGGATGCTGAAACCAAAAAAAAGCGACCATGGCAAGCCACGATCGCTAGCGTAATTTTATTTTCCTAATTTTTCCTTCAAGTACTTGGTTGCATCTCCTACTGTAGATATCTTTTCTGCGTCTTCATCTGGAATTGAAATATCAAATGCGGACTCAAAACCCATTACTAATTCTACTATGTCGAGTGAGTCTGCACCGAGATCGTTAGTGAATGAAGCTGTAGGTGTAATTTGTGATTCTTCCACACCCAGTTTATCCATTACGATTTCTTTTACTTTTGCTTCAACGTCCATTTCTGCTCCTTTTAGTGATTGAAATGATATTAATTAACTGATAAAGTTAATCTCTTTTATTTGTTTATATGAAATCCCCAAAAGTGGGATTGATGTTACATAACCATGCCCCCGTCAATATTTATAACTTGACCGGTTAAGTAGTCTGCATCAACGCTGCATAAAAATCCTACAACCCTTGCAACATCCGCAGGTTTGCCCAATCTTCCCATAGGAATATTTTTAGATAAAGCCTCTTTCTGTGCATCATTTAGTTTATGTGTCATATCCGTCTCTATGAATCCGGGTGCAACTGCGTTAACGTTAATATTTCTTGAGGCAACTTCCTTTGCTAACGATTTAGTGAAGCCAATAACACCTGCTTTGGAGGCGGAATAGTTTGTTTGGCCTGCATTCCCTATGACCCCAACTACCGAGGCAATATTTACTATTCTTCCGAATTTCTGAGAAATCATCGGTTTTAGAATTGCTTTGCTGTAATTGAAAACACTCTTTAGATTAACATTTATTACTTTATCAAAATCTTCCTCGGTCATTCTTAACAGAAGTCCGTCACGGGTAATTCCCGCATTGTTCACAAGTATATCAACTCCACCCATCTTCTCCATTGCGTAGTCTATAGTAGCTTGTGCGTTCTCAAACGAGGTTGCGTCTGCCTTGAAAGCATATATTTTGATGTCAGGATTATTAATCTCTTTTTGAATTTCTACAGCACATGCACCCGGATCATCGTTTGGAAAGGCAATGTCGGAAATCAGGATAGAGCCGCAATTTCTGGATGCTAATTCTTTTACGATGGCTTTTCCAATTCCGCGCGAACCACCGGTCACTATTGCTCTTTTTATCTTGTCGTTATCCAATTTTAATCCTCTGGCTATTTAGTAAAATGATCAAAATCTAAGCGGCTTCAATACTTGAGTTATCCGTTTGGAGTCCACTTAAAAATTCTTCTTTGTACATTAAAAGTTCTTCAAATCCTTGATCGCCAAGGAGATGTTTTAGTTCATTCTTAGTACACTCAAAAATAGTAGAAACTTGATTCTGGGTCTTACTGCAATAATGCATCCTATCCAAATGTTCATCATCAAAAGTTAGGACACCTTCGAATATAACAAGCGGGAATAATATACAATATAGAGGTTTATATTTCCACTTGTATTCACCTTCGATTATCGCCATTTTTTGAAGCGTGCAAAAGCCTTGTTTATCAAGAAAAACACATTTTCCGTTATAAACTTCGGTTCCAACTGCCACGCCGGATGGGAAATCATTGTCGGGTTCAGGTGCCTCAAACCATACATCAGGATTTTTAATTTGAGAATCATCAAAATGAGATATAATTTTATCTTGAACGGACATAATCAGATCGTGTTCGGATTTGTCAGTATAAACTCCATAGTAACAGCATTCACCGGAACAGATGCAAACATCGCAAGATTTAACAAATGGCTGTGTGAAAATAGCCGGATCAATTTGAAGCCCGTTAATGATCTTCTCAAATTTTTGTTTCATTTATAAATACCTTTCCACATCTGAGAATTTATCTATACCGAGAACTTTTACATCTGGATTAATTCTTTTTACCAGACCTTGCAATATTTTGCCGGGACCAATTTCATAGAACTCATCGGCGCCGTCATTAATCATATTTACAATCGTTTCTTCCCATCTAACCGGTTTATCTAACTGCTGATGAAGCAGTTCTTTAATTTTATCTTTTTGTTCTACCGGTTTAGCGGTTACATTTGCGTATACAGGAATTTTTGCATCATAAAATGGAGTGACATCTAATTTCATTTTCAAACTTTCTTTCGCGCTAGCCATTAGTGGTGAATGGAAAGCGCCGCTGACAACTAATTGCTTCACGAGTTTAGCACCTTTGTCTTTTGCAATTGCCATTGCAGCCTGTACACCTTCAACAGATCCTGAAATTACAATTTGACCTGGTGAATTAAAATTAGCACATTGTACAATTCCCTTCGATGAAGCTTCGATACAAATCTCTTCCAGAACTTCAGAAGACAACCCTACAATTGCTGCCATTGATCCTTTCTGTTCCATTCCCGCTTGTAACATTGCGCTCCCGCGATGTCTGACAAGTTTTACCGCTTCGTAAAATTGAATTGACCGGGCGGCTACATGAGCAGAGTATTCACCTAATGAATGTCCGGCAACCATATCCGGTGCCATTGTCCGCATTAAACTTCCCAGAACGACGCTATGTAAAAAAATTGCCGGTTGTGTTACATCGGTCTGTTTGAGAGCATCTTCTGGACCGTTAAACATGATATGTGATAGTGCAACTCCCGTTGCTTCTTCAGCAGTCTTAATCATTTCTTTGGCTTCTGCAGAATTCTCATATAACTCTTTTGCCATTCCAACATATTGAGAACCCTGTCCGGGAAATATAAAAGCTCTTTTTCCCATTAATCAATTGCCCATGTCAAATAGATAGAACCCCAAGTATATCCCGCGCCAAAAGCGGCGAGAATTAAATTGTCTCCTTTTTTTACTTTGCCGTCACGGTAATATTCCGTTAAACAGAGTGGAATTGTAGCGGCAGTAGTATTGCCGTATTTATCAATATTGATCATTACCTTATCTTTAGAAACTCCCATTCGCTTGGCGGTTGCATCTATTATTCTCAAATTTGCTTGATGAGGCACCAGATAAGAAATATCCTCGGCTTTCAAACCATTACGCTCCATTATATCAAAAGAAATATCTGCCATTCCTTTAACAGCAACTTTGAATACCGCTTTTCCATCCTGATAAATGTAATGTAATTTTTGATCTACAGTTTCGTGAGATGAAGGTAGAGCACTTCCGCCCGCTTTCATGTACAAAGCGTTTTTACCCGCACCATCAATATTTAACATAGAATCTTTAATTCCGTAATTGGTATTAACAGAAGGCTCTAATAATACTGCTGATGCAGCGTCACCAAAAAGAATGCACGTATTGCGGTCGGTGTAATCAGTAATGGCACTCATTTTATCAGAGCCAACAACAATAACTTTTTTATATGAACCGCTCTCAATCAAACTTGCACCTGTTTGAAGTGCAAATAAGAATCCGGAACAAGCGGCTGAAAGATCAAATCCCCATGCCTTGCTAGCGCCAATTTTCTCTTGAACCAAACAAGCCGTCGCAGGAAATAACATGTCCGGTGTTACCGTTGCAACTATTATTACGTCAATCTCTTCGGGTTTAACGTTTGTTGTTTTGAAAAGATCTTCGCAAGCCCGTGCAGCCATATCACTTGTTGCGCCGTTTTCCATCAATCTTCTTTCGCGAATACCCGTACGGGTTACAATCCATTCGTCATTTGTTTCAACAATGCTCTCAAAATATTTATTGTCCATAATTTTTTCAGGGACGTACATTCCGACAGCAGTTATTGCAGCAGTTAGATTTTTTTTATTTTGTACCTGCATAAGTTCTTAGTGCTTCCTCAAATTTTAGGAGTAAATTTTTATTGTGCATTTCTTTTGCACGAAATACCATGTTCTTAATTGCCAAAGGAGAACTGGAACCGTGACCGATAATGGTAATTCCATTCACACCTAGGAGCGGCACTCCTCCGTATAATTCCGGATTAAGCGGGCTGAGCGCCTTTTTAAGTGTGTTCTTGAATAAACCAATCTTAATTTTTTCAAAAATGTTTTTTTCCGAATGTTGTTTTAAAAGAAATTTCATAAAGCCGGGCACACTTTCTCCAAATTTCAGAAGTATGTTTCCAACAAAACCATCGCAAAGAACTATGTTGCACGAACCACTAAGTATATCTCTTCCCTCGACACTTCCAATAAAATTCAGTTTACTTTCTCTTAGCAATGCGGCTGTTTCTTTTACCTGCTTATTACCCTTTTCAGCTTCTTCGCCTACATTGAGCAACCCAATTGTTGGATTGGGAATATTATAAAGCTCTTTTACAAAAATTTCTGCTAAAACTGCATAACCTAATAGATGTTGTGGTTTGACATCAACAAACGCCCCGACATCGAAGACAAAAGTAGAATTGTTTGTGCTTGGTATAAAACTGCCGATAGTTGGTCTTTCGACATTTTGTAGTCTGCCCATGATTAGTGTTGAGATGGCGGCTACTGCACCCGTATTGCCGGCACTTACAAATGCGTCAGCTTTTTTGTCTCGCACTAATTGAGCGCCGATTACAATAGAAGAATCTTTTTTGGATTTAATTGCTTCCATCGGTTTATCGTGCATCTCAATAGTTTGAGTAGCATGATGAATGAGTGAATCATCAAGAACGATGTTTTCATTTTTTGCAGCTTCAAGAATTTTTTCCTTGTTTCCAACCAGAATCAACTCGAAAGAGTTATCCTCTTTCAAAGCGGATAAAGCACCAAGAAGTTCATGCTTAGGGGCATAGTCGCCCCCCATAGCATCAACTGCAATTCTACATTTTTTCAATTTTTTTTCAGTCATCTAAAAGATAAAATGTTACGACTCTGGAACAAACATTGATCTGCCGGCATAATAACCGCAGTTTGGACAAGCTCTATGGTTCAATTTAATTTCACCACAGTTAGAGCAGCGGCTCAAGGAAGGAACAGTTGCTTTATAGTGAGTTCTACGCTTATCTCTTCTAGTCTTAGACATCTTTCGTTTCGGATTTGGCATCGTACAACCTGTTTATTTAGTTATTAAATTTACCTTTAAGTTTTTTTAGTGGTTCCCAAACATCATTTATTATTTCAGTTTTACAATTACACTTTGCTGTATTTAGATTTATACCGCAATGTGAACATAATCCTTTACAATCTTCCATACACAATTTTTTTAGCGGAATCGATAGTTCGGCGTATTCATAAACATCGTCCTTAATATTTATCTTTTCTTGATCCGGTAATATGTACTTTACGTCATATTCGTCGGATTCCACTTTATTCTTCGTGAAAAGATAGCTAATCTTGAAATGATTTGTCAGATTAGTTTCAAATTCCGAAGCGCATCGGTCGCAGTTTAATTTTGAATGAACATTCAACTGACAATCGAGCACAATTTGATGAGGCGACTTATCCATTCTGCAGTCAACCTCAACATTCCCAAAGAACAATTCTTCTAAGCCGAGATTTTTGACGGGTTCACTAAGTTGAAAATTATGGATACCGTCAGAAAAATTTGTATATTTTATAATCATTTGAAGAACATGAAAAAATTGGGTCAAAATATATATAGCCATTCTTTTATAATCAAGGAGACTTAAAATTTGATTTTTAACCTAAAAGAGTGAACTTATGCCGCTACTCGCGTCACTTTTTGCCGCTGTTATTCCTATGGCTTCGTACTTGCTTCTTCTATGGTGGATGGATAAATATGATAGGGAACCGACGTTATTTGTATTGTTCCATTTTCTTTGGGGTGCTGTTGGAGCTGTCATTTTAGGAATTGGCGGAAGTCTCTTTCTGAATGCGTTGGTAGAAACTCACTCAGGGGCAGCCTCCGGCTCATCATTAATACAAACCATCATTTTTGCACCTTTGAGTGAAGAGCTGGCAAAGGGGGCTTTTCTTCTCTACACGATCAATTCAAAAAAAATCGATAATATTACGGATGGATTGGTATATGGCGGCGCAATTGGACTTGGCTTCGGAATGACCGAAAATTTTATCTACTTTTTAACTTATGGAACTTCACTCTTATCTTGGTTACAAATTGTCTTTGTTCGTTCTTTATTTTCCGCAGTAATGCATTGCATATCAACCGCCACTTTTGGTGCGCTGATTGCAACGGCAAAGTTTTCTTCCTCACCAATTAGGAACGTTCTTCCCTTTTTGGGATTGGCAATAGCGATATTAATCCATTTCTCATGGAATATATTAGTCAGTTTTGAAAACACATTTTTTTATGGGTTTTTGTTTATGTTTCTTCTGGTGCTATTTTTCTTTTATATTTTTAAGCTTTCCTTAAAGAATGAAAAAAATATAATCGAGTTGGAGCTGCGTGAAGAAAGCATGATGAATTTAATTCCGGAAACACATATAAAAATACTTAGCAGTCACTTAAGATTTAGAAGCGGCTGGGTGAACGAAGATATTAGAATTATCTATTCACGTTGTGCAATACGTTTGGCGTTCAGCAAGAATCAATATAAAAAAGTAAAAGATTCTTCAAAAAATCATTATGCGGCAGAAATTGAAAAAAACCGCGAGACGGTTCGCTCTCTCTTATCAACTAATTAGCGGGGAAAAATGAAATCTGTTGGAATCCTTGGTGGATCGTTTGATCCAATTCACATGGGACATTTAATTACTTCTTACGAAGTTTTGAAAAAAAGAAATCTTGAGAAAATTATTTTTGTGCCATGTAATATTTCTCCGCATAAGACCGATCAAAGAATCACAGAAAATGTCCATCGGCTGAACATGATAAATCTGGCTGTAGAGGATTTTCCCTCTTTCAAAGTATATGATTTTGAAATTAGCAAGGGGGGTGTTTCATACACTTATGATACACTTGTGGAGTTAAAAAAAAAATATGATAATTTGGAGCTAATTATTGGGTTTGATAATCTTTTAGTATTCGACAAATGGCATCGTCCCGATGAAATTTTTAAATTGGCAACTGTAGTCGTCATGAAACGAACAGTAGATTTCTTCCCCGCCAAGCGAAATAAATATTTTGATTCAGCAATCATGGTTGATTCAACATTAGTGGATATTTCTTCAACCGAAATTAGAGAACGTGTTAAAAATAAATTACCAATTGAGTATCTTGTTCCGGCTAAAGTAAAAGATTATATATTTCAAAACGGATTATACCTTTAATGGATATAAATTATTTAAACAGTTTAGCAGAAAGAATAATTAGAAACGATAAACGAGCTGTTTCGCGTGCCATTAGTATTATAGAAACCGGAAACTCGAACTCAACCGAGATACTAAAAGAATTGCACAAGAAAATTGGCTCTGCCTATAGAATCGGAATTACCGGTCCTCCCGGCGCGGGAAAATCTACCCTCACAAATCAACTAACAAAATTTTACAGGCAGCTGAACAAGAAAATTGGAATTATTGCAGTTGACCCGACCAGCCCCTTTACCGGCGGAGCTCTTTTGGGAGACAGAGTCCGCATGAGTGAAGTCGGGTGCGATTCCGGTGTATTTATAAGAAGCATGGCAACTCGCGGAAGTCTGGGAGGGCTCAGCAAAAAAACAATTGATGCCGCGGATGTTCTCGATGCCGCAGGATATGATATAATTATCTTTGAAACCGTAGGTGTTGGTCAATCAGAACTTGATGTTGCCAAAGCGGCTGATACAACAATCGTTGTACTTGTTCCAGAATCCGGTGATTCTATTCAAGCTATGAAAGCCGGACTTATGGAGATTGCCGATTTCTTTGTTATGAATAAGAGCGATCGACCCGGCGCAGATAGCGCTATTATGGCTCTCAAAACTATTTTGATGTTGAGAGATCATACAGAAAAAAGTTGGCTGCCAAACATTATCAAATCTATCGCCTCGGAAAATAACGGGATAAATGAGATAGCCGATGAAATTGTTAGGCACCAAAAATTCCTCGAGGATAATGGATTACTCAAGGCAAAGCGGGAAGCAAATTATAAAATCCGAATCAAAGAAATTGTAGAACATTTATTGAAGAATGAATTATGGAAAGATGATCGGGCAGTAAGTCTTGAAACATCCCTTTCTAAAGTTGTAGAGGGTGAGACTTCACCGTATCAAATTGCCGAAGCGCTTTTTAATGATTTCAAATCAACAATTAAAATGTAGGTTGTTATGATTGAATCAAAAGTAGAAAATAATTTTCTTATCGAATTTGATGAGAACCAATTGGCAATTAAAACCACAATCAGAGAGTTTGCAGAAAAGCAGATCAGACCGCGCGTTATGGAATTTGACGAATCACAGAAATTCCCTATGGAGCTGATGAAGCAGCTTGGTGAACTTGGCTTTCTTGGAATTCTTGTTCCGGAAATATTTGGCGGTTCTGAACTCGGATACGTTGAGTATGCGCTTATTGTAGAAGAACTAGCACGGATTGATCCATCCATTGCCCTTTCTGTTGCGGCACATAATGGTCTCTGCACAAATCATATAAACGTTTTCGCAAACGATGAACTGAAGAGTAAATATTTGCCTGACCTTGCCAGCGGAAGAAAAATTGGGGCTTGGGGTTTGACAGAGCCGGGTTCAGGAAGCGATGCCGCGGCGATGCAAACAACCGCAATTAAAGATGGAGACTTCTACATACTCAACGGAACCAAAGCATTCATTACACACGGAGGAGTTGGTGAAACATCGGTTGTTCTTGCGGTAACTGATAAATCAAAAAACAAAAAAGGAATATCCGCATTCATCGTAGAAAAGGGAACACCCGGATTTTCCACCGGGAAGAAAGAGAACAAACTTGGAATGCGTTCAAGCGAAACAACGCAATTGATTTTTGAGAATTGCAGTGTGCCCGCCATAAATTTAATTGGCAGTGAAGGAGAAGGATTCACTCAAGCTATGAAAATTCTTGAAGGGGGAAGAATTTCTATTGCGGCGTTAAGTGTTGGACTGGCGCAAGGTTGTCTTGAAGCCGCACTTTCCTATTCTAAAGAAAGGAAGCAGTTTGGTAAATCAATTTCGGAGTTTCAGGCAATTCAATTTAAGTTTGCGGATTTAGCCACAGATATAGAAGCCGCACGCTTGATGACATTTAAAGCTGCGAGAATGAAGGATCAAAAGAAAAATATTCTGGATATCGCAGCCAAAGCAAAATTATTTGCAAGCGAAGTTGCTACTCGCGCCGCCGGTGAGGCTGTGCAGATTCTAGGTGGTTATGGATTTACAAAAGATTATCCCGTTGAGAAATTTTACCGGGATGTTAAATTGCTAACTATTGGTGAAGGAACTTCCGAAGTACAAAGAATTGTAATTGCTCGAACACTTTTAAAAGATTAGAAAAATAGATGTAACGCTGATCATTATGATTATTTATGATCTATCATGATCAATCATAAACATCATAAAAAATCTGCGTGCTATTAGGAACTCAAATGACACAAATCGGTACTCCCATCAAACCAACAGAAACCTTTCTCCGCAGAGAGGATTTTCATAAAAATCTGATCCGAAAAATAAATGCAATCAGAGATACAATCATGCTTGGCGGAGGAAAATCCGCCATAGAGAAGCAGCATCAAAAAGGAAAACTGACTGCCCGTGAAAGAATAGATAAACTTATTGATAGCGGAACCGAATTTTTTGAATTAAATACTTTTGCCGCATATGATATGTATAAAGAATATGGCGGTGCGCCGAGCAGCGGAACCATCTTTGGTATCGGAAAAATCCACGCTAAAGATTTTGTAATTGTCGCAAATGATGCAACTGTAAAAGCAGGTGCGTGGTTTCCGATAACCGCGAAGAAAAATTTACGTGCTCAAGAAATTGCAATCGAGAATCGTATTCCGATTATCTATCTTGTCGATAGTGCCGGTGTTTTCCTCCCTCTTCAAGAAGATATCTTTCCGGACAAAGAACACTTTGGAAGAATTTTTAGGAACAATGCGATTATGTCTTCCATGGGGATTCCTCAAATAGCCGCTATTATGGGTCCTTGTGTTGCGGGAGGGGCTTATCTTCCAATAATGAGTGATGAAGCATTGATTGTTGAGGGGGAAGGCTCTGTGTTTCTTGCCGGATCGCATCTTGTAAAAGCCGCAATTGGTGAGGAGATTGAAAACGATGATCTAGGTGGAGCGCGCGTGCAATCTAATGTTTCAGGAGTTACAGATTACATAATGAAAAACGACGATGAATGCCTGTTTCAAATTAGAAGTCTGGTTGGAAAGTATGGAGAAAATGTGAAGGCTGGGTTCAATCGCGTTGATTCATTTCCACCTAAATTCGATACAAAAGAAATTTACGGTTTGATTCCCGAAGAAGGAACTAAACCTTATGATACTTATGAACTTCTTGCAAGAATTGTAGACAATTCCGAAATAGATGAATATAAAGCCGGTTTCGGAAAAAGTTTGATAACAGCATACGCTCGGATTGATGGTTGGGCAGTTGGAATTGTTGCTAATCAAAGAAGCGTAGTTAAAACTGAAAAAGGTGAGATGCAAATTGGCGGTGTGATCTATTCTGATAGTGCAGACAAGGCAACCCGGTTTATTATGAATTGTAATCAGAAAAAAATTCCGTTACTCTTTCTTCAAGATGTAACAGGATTTATGGTTGGTAGTAAAGCCGAACACGGTGGAATAATTAAAGACGGCGCAAAGATGGTGAACGCCGTTGCAAATTCTGTGGTGCCTAAAATTACTATAATTATCGGGAATAGTTTCGGCGCGGGCAATTATGCCATGTGCGGTAAAGCTTACGACCCACGTTTTATATTTGCTTTTCCCAACTCAAAGATTGCGGTTATGGGTGGTGCTCAAGCGAGTTCCGTTCTGTTAGACATAAGAGTTAAGCAAGGAGAGAAATCCGGTGTCGCATTCACCGAAGAACAGAAAAAAAAATTACTGAATGAAATTATGCAATCTTACGAAGAGACGAGCAATCCTTTACATGCCGCCGCTCGTTTATGGGTGGATGAAATAATTGATCCGGCACTTACAAGAGTATACATTTCGTATTCAATCGAGTGCGCTAATAATAATCCTCATATCCCCCGCTTCAATCCGGGCGTGATACAAACTTAGATTTGCGGAACATGCAGCTGCTCAATGGAGCCGCATCGAAGAGAATTTATCCCGATTCTTTATTTATTCCATTTCGGACGCTTATTTTCATAAGTATCCCCAACGCTTTTATAGTGACTATTGTTCTTAAGCTGAGTATTTTATGCACGGATTCATTTCGCAATTATTATATGAGCATCTAAAAAAACTATTTTTTAATAATAGAACGCGGATAAAACGTATTTACCCGTGGAATAAATTAAGAATCAAATTGTTTCAAAAATGCAAATGCTGTTCCACTGGGTAAACTGATTTTCGCAGATTATTATTTAAGTTATTTAATATGCCCATGTGTTGTCAATAAAATAAGCGGCACACTATGCACATACTATCTTTAATATTGATATTAGTCTTGTCTTCTTTCAACATAGTGGTGGATTCCCATTTGCAAGAGGATCCTTATGTAAGAGACCGTGAAAAAATGGTTCGCACTCAAATTGAAATGCGCGGTGTAGCGGATGAGGCAACTCTATCTTCAATGAAGAAGGTTCAGCGGCATCTTTTTGTACCGCCTAATCAAAGAGAAAACGCTTATGATGACAGACCCTTGCCGATTGGCTATGGTCAAACTATTTCACAGCCCTTCATAGTTGCTTATATGACGGAAATAATAAGACCTAACAAAAATTCTAAAATGCTCGAGATCGGCACCGGCTCAGGTTATCAAGCCGCTGTGCTCGCTGAAATTATAAGCGAAGTCTATACAGTTGAGATCATAACCGAGTTGAGTAATTCATCAGAAAAAAAATTGAAGGAACTTGGCTATAAAAACGTTTATGTCAAAAATGCCGATGGTTATTACGGCTGGAAAGAACACGCACCTTTTGATGCAATTATTGTTACCGCTGCCTCTGAATATATTCCTCCTCCTTTGGTAGAGCAGTTAAAAGAAGGCGGCAGAATGATCATCCCGGTTGGTTCTCCGTTTCAAACACAAATGTTAATGCTGGTCGAAAAAAAAGGTGGTAAAGTAACTACAAAAAGTTTGATGCCGGTTATGTTTGTTCCTTTCAAAAGGGGCAAGTGAATTGTTTTGGATTAAATATTAAGAGAATCTTCATCTCAATACTTCTTCTTTCCATTTCTATTATAGCATATCAATTGCTGCTGATGCATATTTTTTCAATAACTCAGTGGTATCATTTTGCTTTTATGATTATCTCGGTTGCACTGCTCGGATTCGGCGCCGCAGGTTCTTTCATTGCGTTATTTAAGAATAGATTGATCGCAAATGCCCCATGGTTAATTCCTTTTTCAATGTTGATTTCGGGATTGCTTCAATGCTGTGCGGTTTTTCTTTCTCAATTATCTTTTGCAAGGTTCGATTCATATTTGATATTTGCCGACTACACTCAATTCATAAATCTTATAATTACTTATTTGATCTTTTTCCTCCCGTTTTTCTTCGGAGCTTTATCAATCGGATTATCTTTTATTATTTACATAGATCAAATTGGGAAACTTTATTTCTTTAATCTTGTGGGATCAGGTCTTGGCGGAATTTCAGTTCTAATTATGTACTCGATCTTTTTACCTGAGGAAATCTCATCGCTAATTTCTTTACTTCCAATAATATCAGCTTTGATTCTATTGCCGATGTATTATAAAAAGATTTTCACTGTAGTATTTATTCTTTCAATTGCTGTCTCGGTCTTCTTCTTCATTAATCCTTCCCCACTAAAAAAATCAGAATACAAGAGTATAAGCAAAACATTAAACCTGATTGATGCAAAAGTTGTTTTCACTAAAAATAGTCCGTATGGGTTAATTGAAGTTGTATCATCCCCTGTTTTAAGATATTCGCAAGGTTTAAGTCTTGCTTATCAAAAAGAAGTACCTCAAAGCAAAGCGATATTTTTAAATGGAGATTGGTTTGGAGCGATAGTTAAAGCCAATAACGGCAAGAATGAATTTTTGCATTTCACCGCCTCTGCACTGCCTTATGTGATGAATGAAAAAGAGAGGGTTCTAATATTGAATGCCGGAAGCGGAATCGAATCAGCGCAAGCGATAAATTACAACATCAATAGTATTACCGCAGTTGAGCAGAACAGTATAATTATTTCTTTGATGAAAAATGAATTCGCTGAAGATTCCGATTCTCTTTATCATCATAAGAATCTTACAATCCGCAATATTGATTCAAGAACGTTTTTGCAAGCAGACACAAATAAATACGATTTAATCACGCTTCCTTATACAAATTCATTCGGTGGAGGTGTTGGTTTAAATGCGCTTCAAGAACAGTACCTTTTAACGACGGACTCTTTTGAAGAGATGTTCGATCATCTGAATAGCGAAGGGGTCATATCTGTTTCATCATGGATAGATTACCCGTTTCGAAATCCGCTAAAAGTTCTTTCAACGATTGTGGAGGTGTTGCATAAAAAGAATATTTCGGAATACAAAAATCATATCGCTGCCGTTAAAAGTTGGGGAACAATTACTTTTGTTGTTAAAAGATCTCCACTTAATTCCGAAGAAATTATGAATATCAGATCGTTCTGTGATTCGTTAATGTTTGATCCAATCATATTACCTGATCTTTCGGAATCCGAGAGAACAAAATACAACTCGATGCAAGATGAAAAATTCTTTGAATATATAGATGAAATTTTATCCGGGCATCGTTCGAGATTTTACGAAGAATATGATTTCAACATTAAGCCGGCAGATGATGATCAACCTTATTTTTCTCAATTTCTGAAATGGAAAAGTCTCTCTTATCTAAAGGATGTTTACGGAATACGTAATGCGCCTTTTTTGGAGATCGGCTATTTACTTGTAATGATAACTTTCATACAAATAATTATTGTCGCATTTGTGCTAATTATTCTTCCTCTATTTAAAACTGATCTGTCCCGAAGGGATGTCCGAAGGACTCTGCCGAAGGCATTCCTTCGGAACTTCGGAGGATTTCCAGAAGGCAGTGGTAAACTAAAAACTCTTATATATTTTGGAGCAATAGGATCGGGATATATGTTCGTTGAAATAATTTTCATCCAGAGATTTATTCTATACTTCGGAAATATTATTTATGCCTCCGCCGCTGTTGTTAGCTCTATGTTGATATGCTCTGGTGTAGGGAGCTACCTTTCATCCAAAATTAAAGGAAGTAAAAGAAATCTCATTGTTCTATGCGGATTGATTTTTGCTGTGCTGGTTTTATATAAATTCTTGTTAACTCCGGTTTTGCAATCAACAATTGGTTTTGAGTTTTTCTTAAAAGTTGTTATTGCTTTCTCCTTAATTGCTGTCCCTTCGTTTTTAATGGGTATGCCTTTCCCGATTGGATTAAAAATAATTTCTACCGGAAATAAATCGTTAGTGGCTTGGGCATGGGGAATTAACGGATGTTTGAGCGTAGCATCGTCTATTCTTGTTGTAATAGTTGCTGTTGAATTTGGTTTTGCCATGGTTATGTTTATTGCTGCTTTGTCCTATCTTACAGCCGCTTTAACAAATGTTTCTCTTTATCACTTAGTTAATAAATTGGAGTAAGAAATTTGTTTCTGAAATACTCGAGAGCTATTTCTAAAAAAATCTTTCTCTGGCTCGTGTTCATGCTCTGGATCTCTACTTCTACCAAAGCACAAACTGTGAACGAAAAATCTTTTTACGGCGGATTATTTTATTTATCAAGCTATCTTGCTTCTGAAGAGTTCATCCAATTCGCAAGAACTCACAACGATTTAGAAGCTGTTGATCACATTTACGAGAAAGCTCTTACATTTTTCGATGGAGACGTATCGGAAACATTTTTTTGTCTTACGTTTGTTTTTATTCCCTACAATCATATTAATATAAAATTACCATTGATTGGAACAAATGTAAGGTTTCCGCTTCCCTCTCCTCCTCAATCGGTTTTCGACAAGAAAGTACAAAACACACCAAAGCATTTATTCTTTGATTCGCCGAATAACAATTTTGGAGACAAAGATAAGCTCGCTCATTTTTTCGCGAATGCGTTTCTTCGCTACAATGTTAGTATTTTTAATTTGTCTGAATTTCTCGGTATCTTTGTCGAGTATTTTGAACAGGAATTTTTTCTTCAGGGCGGATTTGACCGGAGAGATTTAGCGGTAAATCACCTTGGTGAACTATTTGCGGAGATGGTCAAAAATAATCCAAATGCAAAACCGTCGGACGCGTTAAAAATTTATCAACTACTTTATTTAAGCATCCAACTATGAGATCAATATTAGTTATTGACGATGAAAGAGACATTTGTGAGAGCATCAAGATGATTCTCGAGTACGAGGATTATTCTGTGGACTATACAACAGACACCACCAAAGGATTCCAAAAACTTGAATACGGCAGCTATGATGCATTACTGCTCGATATTCAAATGCCGGACAAAAACGGTTTTGAAGTTTTGAATTGGCTGCGTGAAAAAGAGATTGAAATTAAGGTGGTAATGATCTCGGCTCATGCCAGCGTTGAAAACGCGGTTAAGTCTACCAAACTTGGCGCGTTTGATTTTTTGGAAAAACCAATTGACCGTGATAAGCTTTTAATTAGTGTACGTAACGCTGTAGAACAATCAGGTCTGGTAAAGGAAAATAAGCAACTTAAGAAAGAACTTTTTTCTTCAGAAAAAATCATCGGCAACAGCGGTGTTATTCAAACCATTCACGAAGTTATCTCGCGAGTTGCAAAAACTGATGCACGAATACTTATAACCGGCGAGAATGGAACAGGTAAAGAATTAATCGCACAAGAACTTCATAGGCAAAGTAACCGCGCTAACAAGGATTTGGTAGAAGTTAACTGCGCTGCAATTCCACATGAATTAATTGAGTCGGAATTATTTGGACATGAAAAAGGTTCATTCACCGGGGCAATGAAGCAGCGCATTGGTAAATTTGAGCAAGCCGATGGCGGTAATCTCTTTCTTGATGAAATTGGCGATATGAGCCTTCAAGCACAAGCAAAAGTTTTGCGCGCTATTGAAGAAGGTAAAATTGAGCGGGTTGGCGGCAACTCCAAAATTTCCGTTGATGTTCGGATTATCTCTGCTACAAATAAAGAGCTTCAAGAAGAAATTGCAAAAGGAAATTTTCGCGAGGATCTTTATCATAGATTAAATGTAATCCCCATCCACGTTCCACCCCTCCGTGAACGAATTGATGATATTCCTCTTCTCGTAGAGTATTTTTCAAAAAGCATTTGCGAGAAGAATAAATTTCCGCAGAAGAACTATACTGCGGGAGCTATTAAAACTTTTCAATCTATGCCATGGAAAGGAAATATCAGAGAGCTAAGAAATGTGGTTGAGCGAATTGTCATTATGATCTCCAAACCGGAAATAAATGAAAAAGATGTTCTTTCATTTACACCGACCTCCAACTCAAAAGCCGATGATCTTCTCAACATCTCGAACAGTTTTCAAGAATTTAAGGAGAAAGCTGAGCGCGCCTTCATAGTAAAACAATTGAATGCAAATAGTTGGAATATCTCTAAAACAGCCGACATTCTCGGAATTCAGCGAAGCCATCTTTATAACAAACTCAAGAAATATGAAATCGAAAAGGAATAGACATGGGAGAAACAATTTTTTCAAAGATTATTCGAAAAGAAATTCCTGCCCAAATAGTTTTTGAGAACGATAAGGTTCTCGCCTTCAATGATATTAATCCGCAGGCACCGGTTCATGTTCTTATTATTCCGAAGATCACTGAGATTGAATCAACAAAGGATCTTGATTCATCCCGCCATTCCGATCTCTTAGGATCTCTTTTTGACGCCGCGAATAAGATTGCGAAAGATCTTGGAATAAGTGAGAGCGGTTTTCGATTAATACTGAATTGCGGAGCAGATGCCGGGCAGGATGTTTATCATCTTCATCTTCATCTTTTAGGCGGAAGAAAAATGAGTTGGCCACCCGGATGATATTTATGTATCTCGGATATTCAATTTAAGTGTTACTGAACAGATTAAAAATCTGTTATACAAATCATTTTTATAAAATCGCTTTATCCGATATATCTTTTCTATAATGCATACCATCAAAATTAATTTTGGAAAGATATTCATAAGCCTTTCTTTTGGCTTCAGTTAGATCGTTCTTCTCAGTAAACGAAGTAACATTTAGAACTCTTCCACCACTTGTAATTATTTTACCATCCACCTCTTTAGTCGCTGCATGGTAAACATGAACACCCTTCGAAACATTAGCCAAACCGGTAATCTCAAAGCCAACTGTGCATTTTTCTGGATATCCTTTCGAAGCCGCAACCACACATACTGAAGCACCACCATTATATTTTACCGCACTCTTATTTAATTTTCCATTAGCAGCAGAATAAAGAAGTTCAACAAATTCTCCATCTAATAGAGGTAAAATTGCCTGAGTTTCCGGGTCGCCAAAACGGCAATTAAATTCAACAACCTTTGGTCCTTCCTCAGTCATCATCAATCCGCAATAAAGACATCCAACAAAAGTCATTCCTTTATCTTTCATTGCTCTTAATGTTGGTTTAATGATCTCGTCTGAGATAACTTCAATCTCCATTTCATTTACAAAAGGTGTAGGAGCATACGCCCCCATCCCACCGGTATTTTTTCCTTTATCACCATCAAAAATTCTTTTATGATCCTGCGCGGCAGGCAATAAGATAAAATTAGTGCCATCAGTTATCGCAAATATAGATGCCTCTTGACCAGTCATAAATTCTTCTATTACAACCTTATCGCCCGCAGTACCAAAGGAGGAATTAACGAAACATTCCTTCACAGCTTCTTTGGCATCGTCTATTGTTTCGGCAATGATTACACCTTTGCCCGCGGCTATACCATCCGCTTTAATTACTACAGGATAAGCTGTTTTATGCAGATAGGTTAGAACATTACTATAGTCGGTTTTATCGAACACATCAAATGAAGCAGTAGGAATTTTATACTCCCTCATCAAACTTTTAGCAAAGGATTTCTCCCCTTCAATTCTCGCAGCTTGCTTTGAAGGACCGAAAACTTTTATTCCAGCATTATGCAGTAGATCCGCTAATCCGTCAGTTAGCTGTTTCTCGGGACCGATAACAACTAAATCTACATCATGCTCCAAACAAAATTTTACTATTTGAGGATAGTCTTCGGGATTTATCTCAATATTTTCCCCGATTTTTTTAGTTCCGGGATTTCCAGGAATAATAAATAATTCATCGGTCAGTTTGCTTTCAGAAATTTTTTGTGCGAGGGCATGTTCTCTTCCACCCGAACCGATCACAACAATTTTCATATTTAATCTCTCAAATAAAATTGGAAAGCTTTTGTGAGTTGTTCCGTCAAAGTTATCCTATCATGTTTTTTAACAAACTCATCATTGGGAATAGGCAATTTTTTACGCTGAAACATTTCGTGTATGATAATTAATGTGTCCTTGATTTCTTGAATATCATCTGGCTGAGTTATGAATGAAGCCTCATACTCTTGCAGAGTAATTTTGGCTGTTCCATCAACGACACAACCGAGAATTGGTTTTCGGGTTCCGATATATTCATAAAGTTTACTAGTTGAGATTGTATCGGCATTCCTGATATTTCCGATCATCATCCATAAAATATCACTTCCTTTTAATCGCTTTACGGTTTCTTTATGATCTAGATAACCGTGGTCTCTTATAAACTCATTTATTCCGAGTTCAGTAATTAATTTCTTATTCTCTTTCCGAAGGTGACCGATAAACTCGAGCTCAATATTAGCGGCAATATCGGGTCTTTCGATGGATAGCTGCTTAAATGCTTTCAACAAATACTCGGGTGTAATATTCTCATAAAAGATGCCCGCATATGTTAATTTCATCTTATTGGAAGATTCAATTTTTTCCTCTGACGATTCAAAATCGGCTGGATCAAATCCGTGCGGGATAATCATTACATCGTTGAATGAAAGGAAAGGATATGTCAATAATATTTTCTCTTTTATCCTACGGTTGATCGCAACGACTTTTTCAACGGAACGCAATGCTTTGTATTCTAATTTCTTGTGCTTGTAATGATGGTACGGAGTTGGATAATATGCGAAATGATTTCCCAGCCATAAATCGCGGTAATCTACAAATAGAGGAATATTAAATTCCCTCTTCAATTTAGCCGCAGTAATAAAACCGGAATATGGAGGAACCGAGACAAAAATAATATCGAACTTTTCTTTTTGAAGAAGTTCTTTAGCAATTTGGTATGCTTTCTTTGCCCAAGAATTTTTATTATCCGGTATAAATATTGCTTTGCTCAACCGCGAAAGAATTTTTCGAATAAATTCTTTAGGCATACTCACGGTATCAAACCGCTTACCCAGAATGGCGTTTACATCAAATGCCTCGGTTCTGATTATCCTTACTCCGGCTTCTTCAGCTTCTTTGAGCAACGAAAAATCATGCGCAAAATAGGCTACATTTCCGGTGGTAATAACAGTCGGCTCCCAGCCGAATCTGCTCATATATTTTGTGAATTTAAGTGTACGCTGAACACCGCTTAAGCCAAGCGGCGGATAGTAGTATGCAATAACAAGGACTTTGAACATAATCCAGTATCTATTATTTATTAGTAAACATATATTTAACGGCGTTGTCTGTAAGCGGCCGCCCAAAACAGCAATGCAGCTTATAAAACTAATGCCGATAATTATTTATTAATTCATTTTGTTAACTACATTTAAAGAGCAACTAACTTTTACAACTTAACTTTATAACCAAACAAGTGCCGCAATGTTTAAAGCTGTCGGTCTTGAAAAACGGTTAGGTTTTTTGTGCTTCAATTTTATATTCCAATAACTCGCATAAATAGAAATATTATTAGTCCAATTGTCGCTCCTAAATAAATCCATCGAATATATTTTCGTCCTTCTTCACTTTTAGAATTCAATAATCTCAACGATGAATAAGCAATTGATATATCCATTATTCCGATGGGTATCAAATAAATAATTGAGAACCAATTTAATATGAATGGAATAGATGTAAGCAAAAGAACAGTGACGAAAATGTAACCGCTTAAATTAAGAGCTACTTGTTTCCCATATCTTATTGCAATGGAATTTGAATTTATAAGAAGATCACCTTGCATATCCATTGCATCAGCAGCAATTTCTTCTCCTAAATCTATTAACGCAGCAATTAAACCAAAAAACAAGACTGTTTTATTAAAGGGTAATCCAACAGTTGCACCGCCATAAATAAATGTCATCCCTACTGAAAAACTAACCATCAAATTGCCAAGAAATCCACTCTTCTTAAAATAACGGTTATAAAGAAACCCTATAATTGTCAAACCAATTGAAATTAAAAGTACTGTAACATCAATAAAATAACTGATGAATAGTCCAGCGAATAATAAAAGCATTGAAAAGTATAAAGCTTCGGAAGGTGATACAAGGTTTGAAGGAATTGGTCGATCAGGTGCATTTACTTTATCTGTCTCAACATCTAAATAATCGTTTAATACCAAAATTGAAGCGGAAATGAAAAACACCGACGAAAAACCAGAAATTGTTACAAAAACTGATGCAAATTCATCTAGCGCAACCAATTGACCCATTACAACGCAAACTCCGGCAGAGAGTGGAAGTTCGAAGCGTAATAATCTAACAAGCCCTTTAATTTTCTTCATAATATTCCAACGCTTATCAAACAAAAGAACAACCTAACTATTATTAGGTTATTGAGTATTACATTTTTAATGATAATTCTAAGGTATGTTTTAGCAATTCAAGTCCTCCAAATCGTCCGTGACCAGGTATAACGATTTGTGCATCTTTGTATTTGTTCAATACTTTTCTAATTGTATCCAGATAGAGGTTTACATCTCCATCAACTGTGTTTCCTAATGTCTTGGATTGAACCTCTTTAGCCATGCAACCAGCAAATAATATTTTTTCAAAAGGAATCCAAACAACAATGTTATCTATTGAGTGCGCTGGTCCCATATAATTGCAGTATATATAATCATCACCCAATGATAATATTAAAGAGTCCTTGAACCCTATTACTGGAGAGAGAACATCCTTCGATTTTGCTATTTGAATTGTTATTTCGTTCGCATAAGATTTTACACCAATGCTATTTAGATATTGCAGTCCTCCCATGCAGTCCTCATGCCAATGATTTGGTACAAACTGAGTCACTTTAGCTTTTAAAGTAGTATTAATCCAGGTTACTAAAGTTTTTGTTAGTGAATCTGTAACCGGTGTATCAAATAATATTGCTTCTCCATTAACAGTATAAATTAATCCGTTTGAGGGATATCTCCCAAATTTTGGTGTAGTTGCATAAGAAACATGCACATAAGCATTGTTCGAAAGCTTTATGATCTCAATATCATCAGAAATCTTAACGGATTTATAATGCTCTTGTGAATAAGAAGAGTTAAAGAATAGAAGAACTCCAAAAATTATGAGCATTATTTTGTTCATAGTAAAAACCTGTTCTTAATATTTTTATTGAAAACTGAAAAGAACCTTACATCATGTTAAAATGAAGATACTAACTGATCTTAAAAACAAAAAATTTGAGATTCTTCTCTAAAGGAGTCCATAGGACACTCCGTTCAGAATTAAAAGTAATTACGATTTCTTCGTCATCTGATAATTCGGGGCTTCTTCCGTTATCAAAACATCATGAGGATGACTTTCACGTAAACCGGCATTCGATATTTTGACAAATTTTGATTTTGTCTTTAAGTCGGAGATAGTCTTAGCGCCGCAGTAACCCATTGCTGCGCGTAGTCCGCCAACGAACTGATAGATTGTATCTGACAATGCACCTTTGAAAGGAACCCGTCCTTCAATTCCTTCCGGAACTAATTTTTTAATATCTGCTTCAACATCCTGAAAGTAACGATCGCTGCTTCCCTGTTTCATTGCACCAAGCGAACCCATTCCGCGGTAAACTTTAAAACTTCTCCCTTCAAATAAAACTTTTTCACCTGGAGTTTCATCTACGCCTGCGAGCATTCCGCCCATCATTACGGTATCAGCGCCGGCGGCAATAGCTTTTGCAACATCTCCCGTCTGCTTAATTCCTCCATCGGAAATGACGGGAATATTTTTCCCTCTTAATGCATGTGCAACTTCCATGACGGCACTTATTTGTGGAACCCCAACTCCAGCAATTACACGAGTTGTACAAATTGAACCGGCTCCAATTCCAACCTTTACGGCATTTACGCCGCAGTTTACCAGTTCTAATGCCGCTTCTTTTGTTACGATGTTACCGGCGACAAGCTGAACATTTTTAAATTTCTTTCTTATCTCTTTCACAGTTTTTAATACACCTTCGGAATGACCATGCGCAGTATCAAGAACTATCACATCTGCATGAGCCGCAACCAAAGCCTCAACTCGCTTGATCGTATCGGCAGTGACTCCAACACCGGCACCCACACGCAATCTTCCAAATTCATCCTTACAAGCGTTAGGGAAAGTCTTCTTCTTCATGATGTCTTTGTAAGTAATCAATCCCTTGATAATTCCTCTCCTATCTACCACAGGAAGTTTTTCAATTCTGAACTTATGTAAAATCTTTTCCGCTTCATGAAGAGTTGTACCGAGAGGCGCGGTTACTAAATTTTCTTTTGTCATAAGTTGGCTTACTAGTTTGCTGCTATTCCGCTCAAATCTTAGATCGCGGTTAGTAAGAATACCGACTAGTTTTCCATTAGCATCTACAACCGGAATTCCCGAAATATGATACTTCGACATTAGTTCCTCAGCATCCCCTATCGTTTTCTCAGGAGTAAGAGTGATGGGATTAACGATCACTCCGCTCTCGGATCGTTTTACTTTATCAACCTCACCGGCTTGTTTTTCGATTGACATATTTTTATGAATAATGCCGATACCGCCTTGAGCAGCCATAGCTATTGCCATCTGAGATTCAGTTACAGTATCCATAGCCGCTGAGAGAAAGGGAATGTTCAACTTTATCTCATGAGTTAAGTATGATGAAATGTTTGTCTGACGGGGCAGGACAGTCGAGCGGGCAGGCACAAGAAGTATATCGTCAAAAGTTAATCCTTCAAATTCAATTTTTGGTCTTGCCATTTTAAGCCTCTCTTTATATACAAAAAAGACCACTCAACGTGGTCTCCGTTTTAGTCAAACGTAGGGCAACCGGTTATCTCTTCACAGATTACTTGTGTATCCATCTCATTATCTCCTAGAAAACTCTCTATGATGAAATAAGCTGTGCCGGTGATTTTTTTCATACTAATTTTTCTAAACTTTGTCATAAAAATAGTAAAAGTGAATCTGAAAACAACATTGGAATATCAGAATCCATTAGTGTCTTAACTTCTCCTATATATGAAGTCATGATATTTTTGACTCTTAGATCTAATCAATAATAGGATCTTCATCTTCACCGGATTCAAAATTATTCATCACTTTTATAATTAAGTCCGATTCAAAACCGCGAGAGCTAAGAAACGAAAAGATTTTCGCCCTCATTTTTTTCTTATCGGTTCCTTTTCTCTCCAACACCGATTTTTTTCTCTTGGCTAATTCGAGTGCCTGCTCATAACTCAAATCTGAATCGATACCTAGTAAAAGATTTTCGATAATCTTTCTGTCTATTCCCTTCTTGAACAATTCTGATTTTATTTTGTTATGACCGATCTTCTTTTTAACCGATCTCTCTTCCAAGTAGGCTATCGCGAACTGCTCGTCATTCAATAAGTCTTTTTCTGTTAGCTCAGCAAGAACTTTCTCAATAATTCCTTTAGGAATATTTTTCTTAATGAGTTTAGTTCTTAATTCGGAAGTAGAATGGTGCCTTCTACCAAGTAATCTGTAAGCCGAATCTTTAGTCTTTAGAAATATACTTTCCGCAATTAACCGATCATATTTTTTTTCATCAATCTTATCATTCTCTCTAAGACCGTTATCAATAACAGTTCGGTAATCTAGAGTAACGGGCTCGCTCTCATCAAAACAAACTAAAACATTACTTCCCTTACGAAGAAGCGCTGTGATGATCATCTATTATTTTTTCTTTGATTTTGTTTCCGGTTCTTCTTTTTCTTTAACTGCCTTGGGTTGATCTTCCTTTACCATACCAAGAGCAATCTTAACATCTTTTTCAAGTGACGAAAACAGTTCCTGATCTTCCAACATTTTCGACTTCAATTGCTCGCGTCCCTGATACCTGTTTTCTTTATATGTAAACCAAGAACCGCTTTTGTTCAATAGATTTTTCTCCGAGGCAAGATCAATTATCTCTCCGGCTTTGCTGATTCCTTCATTGTAGAGAATATCAAACTCAACCTCTTTGAACGGAGGTGCGACTTTACTTTTTACAATTTTCACTTTAGTTCTGTTACCAAAAACATTTTGTCCATCCTTAAGCGCTCCAACTCTTCTGATATCTAAACGAACAGAAGCGTAAAACTTGAGTGCGTTACCACCGGTTGTTGTTTCCGGATTTCCGAACATAACACCAATTTTGCTTCTTAACTGATTAGTAAAGATGACGCATGTTTTAGACTTGCTAATCGCACCCGTCAATTTACGTAGCGCTTGAGACATCAATCGAGCTTGCATAGCCATTTGAGGATCGCCCATATCTCCTTCTATTTCTGAACGAGGAACTAAAGCTGCAACAGAATCAATTACAATTATATCAAGAGCATTACTTCGAACAAGAGTATCTACAATTTCGAGTGCTTGTTCGCCAAAGTCCGGTTGTGAAAGAAGCAGATTTTTTGTGTCAACGTTCAAACGTTTCGCGTAATTCAAATCCATTGCGTGTTCGGCATCAATAAATGCAGCCAGTCCGCCGGCTTTTTGCGCCTCAGCAATGATATGTAAACACAAAGTAGTTTTGCCCGATGACTCCGGTCCATAAATCTCAACAATTCTTCCGCGCGGAACACCGCCAATACCCAATGCAAAATCCAAAGTAAGTGAACCGGTGGAAATCGATTCAACGGCGTTGATAACACCATCGCCCAATTTCATAATGGTTCCTTTACCGTAAGTTTTATCAATACTGGCTATTGTATCTTCCAGAATTTTCAGTCTGGTGTCTTTATCGGTAGCCATTTTATCCTCCGTTAGTTTTTCAAATAAATATTTTTTAATGATCTATACACCGATCCGTTCTTCGTTAGCATACTTTCATAAAGGGTTATTTTACTCGCCGTAAAAGCAATTTCGGGAAGATTTACCTTAGTCAAAGATACAATTTTTTCGGAATCTTCATGCCCTCTGAATCTAAGTAAAGTTACATGCGAATTAAATTCCTTTTTTTCTTTTTCAAATCCGAATTCTGCAAATGAGGATTCAACTTCATTAACGAGCCGTATCAGCCTATCATTCTCTTTTAGACCGATCCACAAAATTTTAAACTCATTTCTCCTCTTGAAAATTCCGAACTCGCTAAAAGTTAATTTCATACTCTCATTGTTACCGGCGATTTTTTCTAAAGCTTGAGAATACGATCCAATCGATTCCGAATTAATGTCTCCAAGAAATTTTAGAGTGAGATGCAGTTTTTCTTTCCCTTCCCATCTCACATTTTCGAGGGAGCCAATATTTTCATCTCTAATTTTAAGAATGCTGTTGATTGCCTTATCCGGTATTTCTAAAGCAACGAAAGCTCTAATCTTCATTCGAAATCCCAAGAAGATTTTTTCTAAGCATTTCCAATGCAGCCTGAGATGTACGATCCTTGTTCAACAGTCTATCATCGCCAAATCTAAATTCTTTTGCTGTACAAATATTGGAATCACAAATTCCTATGTACACAAGTCCAACAGGTTTATTCTCGGATCCGCCGGTTGGTCCCATTATTCCGGTTGCTGAAAGACCTATATCTGAACCGCTGATTGCTTTAACACCTTCGGCAAGTTGTCTAGCCACCTCAAGACTTACCGCACCGTTTTTCTGAATGCAATCTTCATCTACATGAAGCAGTTCAACTTTGGCTGCGTTGCTGTACGCTACAATTCCCCTCTCAAGGAATTGACTGCTGCCGCTGATATTTGTTAGGCGGGAGTTAATCAAACCTCCTGTGCATGATTCCGCAACGGCTATTTTCAAACCGCGGTCTATCAATATTTTTGCTATTACACTTTCGAGAGTATCATCGTTTTTACCGTAGATGAATCTTCCCACTTTTGCTCTAATTTTCTGTTCAATTTCATCCTGTTTATTTACGGCTTCTTTTTCGGTTGAGCATTCGACCGTTATACGCATTTTAACACCGAATTGATTTGGAAGAAAAGCCAATTTTGCTCCTTGAAGAAGTTCGTCAACATCACCAAGACTATCGTATAGCATTGATTCAGGAATTCCGGTGGAGAGTAGATTATTTGTTACGATAAAAGTTTTCCTTTCAAGCTGCTCTTCTATTTTTGGCAATACAAACCTCTCCATCATATTTATCATTTCGTAAGGGACACCCGGCATTGAAACAAATATTTTTCCCTTCTTCTCAATCCAATTTCCAGGAGCCGTACCTCTGGAATTTCTGATTGGAGTAGCGATTTTAGGAATGAGAGCTTGACTTCGGTTTATATCGCTAAGAACTCGTCCTCGCGCCTCAAAAAACTTTTTTATATCGTTAAGCACCTCTTCATTTTCTATCAATTCGGAATTGAAGAATTGAACGACACATTTTCTTGTAACATCATCATGTGTAGGTCCAAGTCCGCCGGTAACAATTACCAAATCATTGGCTGTAAATGCACGTTTAAATTCTTCCATAATAATTTTTTCATCATCCGGAACAACGCTGGTAGAAGTTATTCTGACCTGAAGATTTGTTAGTTTCTCACCTATGAACGCTGCGTTTGTATTAAGTGTCTGCCCGATTAATATTTCATCACCAATGGTAATTATGTGTGCTTTCATTTATTTGCTTCGTTTATTTTAATATCATGTTGAATAGATAAATAGTTAGTTGGATAGAAATGAAGGAGTAGATTCCCGCCATTACATCATCGAGAATGACACCCCATCCTCCCTTAATATCTTCAAGTTTACGAGCCGGGAACGGTTTAATAATATCCATCGCACGCCAAATTATAAAAGCAAGAATTATCCACCATATTTTTTTAGGAAGCAGTAACAAGGTTATCCACATTCCGATAACCTCATCTATTGTACATTCCTTTGGGTCCTTTCCGTAAATCAATTCAAATTTATCCGCTATTGGAACACCTACCAAAATGAAGAAAGAGATCATAAATATCATAAGAGATGGATTTTCAAATCCGGGAATAAGATAAATGACCAGCGCTGCCAAACTTCCCCACGTGCCGGAGGCAAAATGAATATATCCGGTATATAATCCGGAGCCGAGAAGTTTCTCTAAAAAATTAATTTTCACCTTTGATCATCTTTTTTATTAAAAAACGGTTACCATAGATGTAAGTAAATCCAGTAATAACGGTTAAGATTGTAACTATCAACATGGCGTAATAAATGCCGATGGGATTAAAAAGAAAATTTAGTATGCTTCCATAATCACTCTTCAACCCGTTAAAAGTTTTTAGAGTATATATCAAGAGTAAGTAGTAGAGAAACAACATCTGCATAAATGTCTTCAACTGCGCAGAACGGGATGTTGTAAAAGATATTTTTCTGTAATCAGCGTAAACCCGTATAAGTGTAACAACTAAATCACGAATGATTATAAGCAAAACCATCCATAGCGGCAGCACTCCAATTATAACAAAAGCCATAAATGCGGTAGAAGTTAAGATTTTATCCGCGAGCGGATCCATAAATTTACCCCACTCGGTGATGTAATTAAATTTTCGAGCAAGCCAGCCGTCATACCAATCAGTAATTGCTGCAATTATATACACAAGAGAAGATATTTGGATTAGCCAAGGTTCACCGGTAAGAAACAGTACCAGAAAAACCGGAGTAAGAATTATTCTCAATATTGTCAGCTGATTTGGGAGAACCATAATGTAAGTTTTTTTTCCTTTATAAGTCGGATATTTTTTTTAAGTAGCCGAATTCGTAAATACCGGTATTGTGATTGTCCGCCCACTTAATTGCTACTGCGTAATTTCCCACCATGTTAATACTTATTACTTTTAGTTGCTCAGGAGAATATACTTTGATGTAGTCATGATGATGTGCATCCTCTTGCGAAGTACAAACAGCGCACGGACAAAATCTTCTTAAATCAGCCAGTTGAATCTCAGTTTGTGAATCGTCATTCCACCTTACAAACAAATATTTTTCTTCTTTCACTTTTATCTGAACTGGAGTCATTCCTAAGTAGTTTCTCCAATTAAATTGAAGAGCGCCTCTTTATACTTATTGCTTGTATTCACAATAATTTCTTCCGGCAATGTAGGCGCTGGTGGTTTTTTATTGAATTTTATTGAGAGAAGATAATCCCGCACAAATTGTTTATCAAAGCTGTTCTGGCTCTTTCCTTTCTCATATTCATGTAACGGCCAAAATCTTGAAGAGTCCGGTGTGAGCAATTCATCAATCAAAATAATTTTACCATCATAATAACCAAACTCCATTTTCGTATCGGCTATAATAATTCCTTTCTGAAGAGCGTACTCGGAGGCTTTTGTATATACTTCGATTGAAGTATTTTTAATAAATTCAAAGGCATCTTTGCCAATAATTTTAATGGCTTCTTCGGCTGAAATATTTTCATCATGAAGCCCGATCTCGGCTTTTGTTGAAGGTGTAAATATAGGTTTAGGCAATTTTTCCGATTCAACTAATCCCTTCGGCAATTCAATTCCGCATATCATTCCGGTCTTTTCATAATCGCTCAGCCCTGAACCTGTTATATAACCTCTCACAATACACTCTATAGGAATAAGTTCTGCTTTCTTTACAAGCATTGAACGGTCTCTTAAAATTTCTTTATGAGGCTTGCACATCTCCGGGTATTCATCAACATTAATTGAGACTAAGTGGTTGGGTACGATCTCTTTTGTATAATCAAACCAAAATTTGGAAATGCGGTTAAGTATCTTTCCTTTTTCCGGAATTCCCTCATTCATGATTACATCAAACGCAGAGAGACGGTCTGTTGAAACTATTAAGTAATAGTTCTCCACATTATATAGATCTCTTACCTTACCCCGCTTAAAAAGCTGTAAATCGGTAAAATTGGTTGTTGTAATTGCTTTGGTTGGCATTATTCCTCAAGATTTTTGGTGTTGAAATATAAAGAGAGGATGTTCAGGATTCAACATTAAGATTACCGATCAATAAATTCAATTTCATTAATTTGGAGAGGAACCCGGTTTTATTTTGAAATTTTAATGTGGTCCTATTCTATATTTTCTCAATTCATTGTCCAATCTTTTCGCATCTCCAGTCAGATTATCAAGATAGTCCCAAAATCTCTTGCTGTGATTTTTAACTTTTGTGTGAGCAAGTTCATGAAGAATAACATAGTCAATTAGGTGATCCGGCAGACGCATTAAATGAAGACTAAGATTAATATTATTTTTGCCCGAGCAGCTCCCCCACCGGCTTCTTATATTCTTAATATATAATTCATTAAAAGGAAGTTCATGCAAGTCCGAGAGATCATTAAGTCTCTTGGGAAGAAATTCCTTCGCTTCTTCACGATATGCACTCACTATCCCTTTTCGAATTGCCTTTTGCACCTCGACGGATTTGATACTTTTTTCATGAGGATATTTTACTATTATAAAATTATTTTTTACTCGGACTGAAAGATTTCCTTTGGTTGAATTTTTGAATTGCAACCGGTGGTTACGCGTCTGATAATTTGAATGCTCATCATAGATAGGAAATGCTTCCTCGTAGACTTTCATCTTTTGCAAATTATCTTCAATCCAACTAATTTTTGAATGTGCTAATTTTTCTCCCTCATAAAATGATACTCTTTCAGGAATTGTTATCCGCACTCCAACAAATGGTCTTACTGAGATATTCATAAGGCGGGACTTTGAACTTTTTCTAAGAACTATTTCTGTATTATTTATTTTTATAATTTTAGTTGACATCTAAATCAGCTTCCTGAATACTTTCTATAGCAAATGTAATTAATTTTTAAAATAAAAAAGGGATGTTCAGACATCCCTTTTTTCCGGCTGGTCTTACTAAAGAATTCATTACCTAAGACACGTGGAACTGAAATTCCTCCTGTTCATAACTAATTTAGAATAATTACACAATAAAAGAGCATCTCCCGATAGCTTTGATTAATTATCTATAACTGTTGAAGAAATAGTATTTGCTCCTACAGTCATTGTAGCTTTAACAGGTGTAGCCCCATCGTTACCATTTTCAGTACCGACCGCCACTAATGTTATTGTTTGTGGAGTTACAGTCGGAGTTACAGCCGCGCCCATATTGGCTGTTTGAGATAAACTGGCGGGAACAATCCAACCTGTAAATGTATTTCCTCCACCGCCGAGTGCCTGAGGTCTTCTGTAATATTGCTGCGCCATCGATGCGATATTTGTTAAGTCTGCAATAATTGCGTCACGGTTTGATTGTGATGCGCTGGCAGTGAATACATTAATTCCAACCACTACCGCTATTCCTACAATGATAACACCAAGTACAATAAGTAATAATTGCTGCTGTCCCATCTCTTTTGCCTCTTTAAAAATTTACTGTGTAATGAGTGGAACAATTATTAGACCAAGATAAATGATGATTTAGAATTATTAAAAACGAGAATAGACGATAGGTTTATTCTAATTTTAGAAGAATTAAAATATAGAGTGCGAGAAAGATAATTTACGATGTCAAAATGACAGGTAAAAAGGATAGACCTTGGATTAATTTATGAATTGTATAAAAGAGGTCAGCAAAAATTATCATTACTAATCTCATAAAGGATAAAAAAGAGAAGGGATGCCTAAACATCCCTTCCATGTTTTGTGGGCAGAGAGGGAATTGAACCCCCGACACAAGGATTTTCAGTCCTTTGCTCTACCGACTGAGCTATCTGCCCATCAAAAACGCGGGGTAAAAATAATTATTTTCATCATAAAACCAAAAAGTAAATTCATTTTTTAAATCTTTTATAGAATAGTCGAATAATTCATTAAGTTAGCGCCGTTAAATTAATGGACTTATGGAAACGATTGTTTTCATCATAATAAATGCTGCTTTAGTTGGCGCTTTTATTCACCTTACCCGCAAGAAGGATTTTCTCTCTTACTTATACAACGGTAAATGGATGCTCACCTGGCTTGCCATTGGTATAATCACACTAATGGATGAGCTAACATCAATTTATTACGCACCGTCGGAAGCATTTAGATTCATCGGTCTTAAAGCCATTTTTTATATTGCCCTCACTTCCGTTCTAATCCGTTTCCTTTCTACAAGAATGGTAGAGATCGGGGAAATTCTTGAAAAAAATAATATACGTGGCGGCGGTGTTTATTCTTTCGCTTATCTTGTGCTTGGACCAAATTTATCTTTCATCGCTATTTCATCAATACTAGTTGATTATATTTTAACGGCAACAATCTCCACTGTAAGTGCCGTCGAAAATGGTACTTACTTTCTTGGTATGGGACCCGAGATTAAATTCTTCCTCAAGTTTGGAGTAATCGGCTTAATCACCGGTTTGAATATCATCGGTATAAAAGAGAATGCCAAGTTCACTTTTTTGATCTTCGTTTTTGCAGCTTTTGTACTGGTGAATTTAATTGTCGGTGGTGCTATCAATCTGGATTCAAATTCAGTTTCGGTTCTGAGAAGCGGATTTCAATCATTCACAGGCGATTTTTTACATAATAATCCCCTCATTGCTTATGAAAATTTAATTATCGGTATAGGCAGTTGTATTCTTGCTTATTCCGGAATTGAATCCGTTCTGCAAACTGCTTCCCTAGTTAAAAGCTGGAAAGAAATACGTAAAGCCTATTTATTTCTTGCGGTTACAGTTGGTCTTGTAACACCTTTAATTGCTTTATTCGCTTTGTCATCTGGTGTAAACCTTGCCCATCACGAGACTGATTTGATCCCCGCCTTCGCATCAAAAGTAAATGGAAATTTTTTCGGAATAATTGTTGGAGTGTTAGCAAGTATAACATTAATTATGGCAGTAAACACCGCAATGGTTGCATCTGCAGAATTAATTGAAAAGGTTGCGGAGAAATATAATTACCAGTGGTTAATACATGTTAATAAGTCGCAATCACTCTATAGAATACACATTGTAAATGCAATTTTTTATGCAATAATTTTAATAATAACAAGCGGAAGTCAGGCTATACTTGCCGAGATGTACGCAGTTGGATTAGTTGCCAGCTTTGTTATCAACACCGGGTCTCTAATTAAATACCGTTTCTCAAAAGGAACGAAGGAAATTACATATCACACATCCCGCGCGGGCACTCTAATATTGTTTTTTATTTTACTCAGCACGCTGATTTATATAATGATCGCCCGACCATACGGAACTACACTTTGGTTTATTATAACTTCTATAATTCTCTTCCTCGGAATTAAAATATCGCGCTACAGAGCTCCGGACATTCCGGTTCGCCGTCAAACAAGAAATGTTATGGACCTGGTTTTCAAGATAGCTGAGATTGAGAATAGAGAGATTAATATTTATTTCCGCCGACCTTTAGAGGAAGGGTCTGCTTCTTCGGAGAGCAATTCAATTTATGTGAGCTTCTACGCACCACGTTTAGATACTCCACTTCCTTTGCGCGATAATCATTTTTGGATTGCCATTGAACGTAAACTTAATTTATTTGATATGATCACCAGTGTATTAAAAACTATTGAATATGAGATTCCATTTTCCGAAAGGGAGATACATTTACATTTTGGCTGGCCTCTCTCATCCTGGTTTGACCGACTTTCTACAGGAATTATGATTCACAACATAATGAAACTGCCGCGCGAATTTCCTAATTACCATTTCCACATGGATTATCTTAAATAAAATAAGAGCGCAGAATAACGCTCTTATTTTATAATTCTTACCACTACTAACCGACTATTTTTTAAAGATCGATAAATCATTTGAACAGATAGATGGTGCCGCTTTATAAAATCAAGAAAAATGGAACGCAGATTTTTTATGATAATTATGATTTTCGCTGATAATCAAATCTTAACTAATCATAAGAATCAGTGTTATCAGCGTTCTATTTTTTAGTCGGTTAGTAGTGAATTCTTACAGAAGAACCTACTACTATTTTCCCAATTGATCTAAAGCTACCTCTTCGGAAAAAATATTACGAACCTAATGTTGCAACCATTACTGCTTTAATAGTATGAAGTCTATTTTCCGCTTCATCGAAGACGATTGAATGGGATGATTCAAAGACCTCTTCTGTAACTTCCATAGCTTCAAGACCAAATTTTTGAAATATCTCTTCGCCAACACTTGTTTCTCTATTATGAAACGCAGGAAGACAGTGCAAAAATTTTACATCCGGATTGCCGGTATTTTTGATCATCTCCATATTGACTTGATAAGGTTTCATTATATTAATTCTTTGTTCCCACACAGCTTCCGGTTCACCCATAGAAACCCATACGTCAGTGTATAAGAAATCGGCGCCCTTAACACCTTTAACCGGATCGTCGCTAAATTCAATTACAGCTCCGGTTTCTTTTGCGATCTCCTGACATTTTTTTACTAGTTCTTCATTAGTCCAAAGATTTTTTGGCGCAACAGCTCTAAACTTCATTCCCATTTTAGCTGAACCAACCATCAAAGAATTGCCCATATTATTTCTTGCATCGCCTAAATAAACTAATGTAACTTCATTCAACGGTTTATTTGAATGTTCAATGATGGTTAGAAAATCTGCCAAGACCTGAGTCGGATGAAATTCATCAGTAAGTCCATTCCAAACCGGAACCCCGGCATGAGCGCCAAGTTCTTCAACAATTTCTTGACCGAAGCCTCTATACTCAATTCCATCGTACATTCTGCCGAGTACACGAGCCGTATCTTTCATAGATTCTTTTTTTCCCATCTGAGAACCTGAAGGACCTAAGAAAGTAACTCCGGCACCTTGATCGAGAGCCGCTACTTCGAATGCGCATCTCGTTCTGGTAGAGTCCTTTGCGAAGAGAAGAACTATATTCTTCCCTTTCAATCTTTGAGTTTCTGTACCGGCATATTTAGCCGATTTCAAATCTTTAGAAAGATCTAATAAGTATTGTATTTCTTTTGGAGTAAAATCGAGAAGTTTCAAGAAATTTCTGTTTCTAAGATTAAAAGCCACTTTAAATTTCTCCTTACAATTATTTAATTATTCTTGTACCGCAGTTCTCTTTTTCCAGATCCGCCTCACAGGTGATAATCGCTTCATTTCCGGTGCTCTCAACAAATTCTACAGCAGCAAGGATTTTTGGACCCATACTTCCTGCGGGAAATTCTCCGGCATCCAAATATTTTCTTGCCTCGGCAACAGTTAAAGTGTCAAGAGCTTTTTGATTCGGTTTATTAAAATTAATGCAAACTTTCGGAACGTCTGTTATGATATAAAAGCGGTCGGCTTTAATTTCACGTGCCAGAACCGCAGAGGCTAAATCTTTATCAACTACAGCCTCAATCGCTTCCAGGTATTTTGTATCATCATGCCAATAAACCGGTATACCGCCGCCGCCAACCGCAATTACTATGTGACCATGTTTAACCAAATCCTTAATCACTTTTTTATTCATAATATCGAGAGGTTTTGGTGATGCTACAACTTTTCTCCAGCCCCTCTTGCGCGGATCCTCCTTGAATACCCAGTTATTTGCTTTTGCTAAAAGATCAGCTTCTTCCTTCAAATAATAAGGTCCAATAGGTTTTGTAGGGTTTTGAAATGCCGGATCGTAGAGATCCACTAATGTCTCTGTAATAATTGCAACCACATTTCTTCGTAAGTTAGTCTTGCTTATCGCGTTGCGCATTTGCCGGTCGATCATGTAACCGATTCCCCCTTGTGAATCGGCAACACAAATATCAAGCGGCATTTTTGGAATCTTATATTGAACATATCCGGCTTCATTGCGAAGAAGGATATTTCCAACCTGAGGACCATTGCCGTGTGTGATAACAAGATTGAAATCGTTACGCAGTAGACTAATAAGTTTTTCGCACGTATCCAATGTATTTTTTTCTTGCTGCTCTATAGTGCCAACCTCATTAGCGCGTAAGAGTGCGTTGCCACCAAATGCAACTACAGCAATCTTTTTCATAGAAGACCTTTAGATTTGAGTACCGATTCACATGTATTAGCACCAATTTCTTCCAGATCATACATTACGCGGGTGGAAGGTTTGTTGATTTTCAAAATTCGCCCAAGGTCAATAGGCGTACCGATGATAACAGAATCGCAATCGGTTTTATTAATTGTTTCTTCAAGATCTTTTATTTGTTCATCACCGTAACCCATTGCTGGAAGAAGAACACCAATGTTAGGATATTTTTTAAATGTATCCGATATTGAATTAACGGTGAATGGTCTTGGGTCAACAATTTCTTTTGCATTGTTCCTCTCGGCAGCAACTGTACCGGCGCCGTATTTCATTTCACCATGAGTTAATGTTGGACCATCTTCAACAACAAGGACACGTTTACCATTTATTAATTCAGGATGATCGACAGTTAATGGAGAGTTTGCGTCAATTACAACAGCGTTTGGATTTACTTCTTTGATATTCTTTCTCACAATCTCAATATTTTCCTTGGAAGCGGAATCCATCTTGTTGATTATGACAGCGTCTGCCATACGAAGAGAAGTATTTCCGGGATAATAACGCATTTCATGCCCGGGTCTATGTGGGTCTACAACTGTAAAGGTTATATCAGCTTTGTAAAAAGACATATCATTATTTCCACCGTCCCATAGTATTACATCGGCTTCCTTTTCGGCTTCTCTTAGGATAGCTTCATAATCAACTCCGGCATAAATCACTCCGCCTCGTGCAATGTGCGGTTCATATTCTTCTATCTCTTCAATTGTACATTCATGTTTTTTTAAATCTTCTAATGTTGCAAAGCGTTGGACTTTTTGTTTTACTAAATCACCGTAGGGCATTGGATGACGTATTGCTACAACTTTCTTCCCGGCATCTTGTAAAAGTTTTACAATTCTTCTTGATGTTTGGGATTTACCGCAGCCGGTTCTTACGGCAAGTACTGCAACAACGGGTTTAGTACTTTTTATCATTGTCTCTGCAGCACCTAATAAACGAAAAGAAACTCCTGCCGCATTTACAATAGATGCTTGGGTCATCACGTATTCAAATGTAATATCTGAATATGAGAAAACTACTTCATCAACTTTGAATTTTTTGATAAGATCTAAAAGCTCCGATTCTTCATAAATTTTAATCCCCTCCGGATATAAATTTCCCGCTAATTCCGCAGGATAACTTCTTCCAAAGATATTCGGAATTTGTGTGGCTGTAAATGCAACTACATTGTAATTCTCATTACCTCTAAAAAATACGTTGAAGTTATGGAAATCACGTCCTGCTGCACCCATGATAAGGATGTTTCTACGAGACATATTTTACCTCTTTTTTGGTTTATTCAACTGTGACGCTCTTTGCCAAGTTTCGTGGTTGATCAACATTTAAGCCCTTCTTTACAGCTATATGGTACGCAATTAATTGTAACGGAATAACTGTAAGAAGTGGTGTTAACATATTATGTGTTTTAGGAACTTTAATAACGTGGTCTACCATATTCTCAATTTGATCATCGCCCTCATTAACAATGGCGAGAATCCTACCCTTTCGAGCCCTAACTTCTTGAATATTGCTGATCACTTTATCATAAACGGAATCCTTTGTAGCGATGAAGACGACCGGCATATCATCATCAATTAAAGCAATCGGTCCGTGTTTCATTTCTGCTGCGGGATATCCTTCCGCATGTATATAAGAAATTTCTTTTAGTTTTAACGCCCCTTCGAGTGCTACAGGAAAATTGTATCCTCTTCCGAGATAGAGGAAATTTTTTGAGTTAACATATTGCTCGGCAATTTTATCGATGGAATCGTTGAGTTTCAGAATCTCCTCAATCTTAGTCGGCAATAATTTCATTTGAGTGATTATTTCTTGCCCTTCGGGAAGACTTAAATTTTTTCTTCTTGCAAGTAACAGAGTTATTAAAGCCAGTACAGATATTTGTGCTGTAAAAGCTTTAGTAGAGGCAACTCCAATTTCGGGACCTGCGTGAATGTAAACTCCGGCTTCACTTTCACGAGCAATAGAACTTCCAACAACGTTGCAGATACCAATACACAACGCGCCCTTCTTTTTAGCTTCCTTCATAGCCGCTAAAGTATCGGCGGTTTCACCGCTTTGAGAGATAAAAAACACAGTGTCGTTCTTATCAATAATTGGGTGACGGTATCTGAACTCCGAGGCATATTCAACTTCAACAGGAATTCCGGCATACTGCTCCAGCATGTATTCTGCTACAAGTCCCGCATGCCATGATGTGCCGCAAGCAGTTATTATTATTCTATTCGAATTGATTATCCTATCTTCATATCCTTGTAAGCCGCCGAGCTTAGATATACCTTCATCATAAACAAGTCTTCCGCGCATAGAGTTAAAAACAGAATCCGCTTGATCCATAATCTCTTTAAGCATGAAATGGGGGAAACCACCTTTAGTTATCTCATCTATTCCAACTTCAACTTGGAATATCTCTTTGATAATAGTTTCATCGGCAATGGTCTTTGTTGTAAAATGATCTTTGTAAATTTCCGCTATCTCGCCATCTTCCAAGTAAACAACTTTTTTTGTATGAGCAATTAAAGCATTAACATCCGAAGCAACAAAATTCTCATTATCTCCTATTCCTAAAACTAATGGAGAACCTTTTCTAGCGGCAATTATTTTATCGCTTTCATCCTTATAAATAACGCAAATTCCGTATGTGCCCTCTACCTCATTCAATGCGTAACGCACAGCCTGGAATAATGAGTGTTTGAGTTTCAGATAGTGATCGATAAGATGGGCAAGAACTTCGGTATCCGTTTCAGTGATAAATTCGTACCCTTCTTTTTTCAGCCCTTTTTGAAGTGAAAGGTAATTTTCTATAATCCCGTTATGAATTAAGAAAAGTGTTTTCTCTTTATTGAGATGAGGATGAGCATTAACTGTGCTTGGTTCGCCATGTGTAGCCCAACGAGTATGACCGATTCCCAGATTTGATTCTGGATGATCCTGATAAACCAGTTTTTCTAATTCGGAGACTTTTCCCTTAGTTTTTAAGACTTTACATCCATCGCCATTTATTATTCCTATTCCAGCAGAGTCGTACCCGCGGTATTCCAATCTTTTCAAACCTTCTATTAAGATCGGAACACAATTTTTATCTCCAATATATCCAACTATTCCACACATAGATTACTCCTGTTGATTTTAAACTAGTTTGGGGAAAAAATCTAAGAATGATTAGTGATCGGGACAAGGGCGTAAAAAAAGCTTGATAAGCTTTCTATAGCAGAAATTTTCGTAGGAGGATAGATAATTTATTTTCATTAAGGCTTTATACTTAATTATGAAAATTTGCACTGTTAATTTGGGAAAAAATAAATGCATTATCAACCTAACTCCCTAATTGACCTGCCCCTTAGTCAATAAAAAAAAGCAACAAAAAACCCCGTCAAGTAACGGGGTCTTCATACTAAATATAATAAACAAATAATTTCTATGCGGTAGCTTCGTAAACGCTGATGAATTGTCTGTCATTCTTTTTTCTTTCGAATTTTACAACTCCATTAATAGTTGAAAATAAAGAATGATCTCCGGCTTTCATTACATTTTTACCGGGATGAAAATTTGTTCCTTTTTGACGAACTAATATTGAACCCGCTGTAACTTTTTCTCCTCCAAAGGCTTTTACGCCTAGGTATTGCGGATTACTATCGCGACCGTTTCTAGATGAACCTTGACCTTTTTTATGTGCCATTATTAAATCCTCCGTTCCTAAGAAATCTTAGTAACTTCAATTCTTGTTAAAAATTGTTTGTGCCCGTTCTTACGTTTATAAGAAATTCTTCTTTTCTTTTTGAACACAATTACTTTTTCATCTCTAAGATGCTCTAAAACTTTTGCTTGAACCGTTGCACCCTTAATAGTAGGAGTACCAACTTTTGTAGCTTTCTCATCACCTAACAGTAAAACAGAATCAAACGTGATTTCAGCATCCGGCTCAGCTTTTAAACGCGGGACATAATACTTTGTATTTTCTACAACTTTGAATTGTTGCCCTGCGATATCAACAACAGCAAACATCATTCCTCCAAATACTCGATTTTTGAACTATAAATATAATAGAAACCCCTACAGCATGTCAATTATTTTATCCAATTAAATTACTTTATTTCTGCAATATCCGTAAGAAGGCTTGTTTTTCATTCTAAAATTTAAATTTTCAATGGGCGACGTCATATCTGCTCTCAGAAGTAGAGAATAATAAACCCGTAGTATAATTTAATCCCCATCATCCTTTGTAAAATTAGATAATTTATTACTGTGAGCAACAATCCTAGCCTCTATATAAAAAAGCAAATTCTCGGCAATGTTAGTAGCATGGTCTGCCAAGCGCTCTATATGCCGCGTTAGAACTATGAGGTGCGCACAAGGTTTAATAACTTTTGGTTCGGATTGCATTCTTTCTACTAATGAGTTAAAGATTTGCGTATTCAGGAAGTCAACACTCTCATCGCTTTGTAGTACAACATTCGCAAGTTCAATGTCGTTTTGTATAAAAGAAACAATTGCGTCCTTCAGCATTTTTCTAGCTTGGCGACCCATTTCCAAAATTTGAGACTCAACAATTAAAGAACGATGCTCGCTCGTTTTCTTAACCCTCTGGGATATATTCACAGCAATATCGCCGCATCTTTCCAATTGATTATTTATCATCAAAACAGACATAATAAATCTTAAATCGATTGCAACGGGCTGGAATAAAGCGAGAATATTTTCGCATTGAGTTGTAATCAAATTATCGTAAGCATCAATCTCCAAATCCTTAGCTTTAATGCCGCGGCATAATTCAATATCTCCGGTTTCTAAGGCGTTAAAAGCTTTTTCGGCTTGTTCATCAACAAGCGAAGCCATCTTAATAAGATTTACTTTAAGGCTTTCAATTTCTTTAATGAAATTTTCTTGCATAAATTTTTCCTTAATAATTATCCGAATCTTCCTCGGATATAATCTTCTGTCTGTTTCTTATCCGGCGATGTGAACATTTTTTTTGTATTGGAAAACTCTATTAAATCTCCCATATAAAAAAAAGCAGTATAATCACTAACACGTGATGCCTGTTGCATGTTATGAGTTACAATAATAATTGTGTAATTATTCTTCAGCTCGAAGATAAGATCTTCAATTTTGGTTGTTGAAATGGGATCGAGCGCGCTTGCAGGTTCATCCATTAATAGAATTTCAGGATCTACAGCAAGTGCTCTTGCAATACATAAACGCTGCTGTTGACCGCCGGAAAGAGATAACCCGCTTTTATTCAAGTCATCTTTTACTTCATCCCATAACGCCGAACGAAGCAGACTTGTCTCAACAATTTCATTCAATTTTTTCTTATCCGTAACTCCATTGATCTTGGGACCAAAGGCGACATTCTCATAGATGGATTTTGGGAAAGGATTTGATTTCTGAAAGATCATACCGATTTTTTTCCTTAGCTCTACAACGTCAATGTTCTTATCGTAGATATTTAGATCATCGAGCAATACTTTACCATCAGTCTTAACGCCGTCAATTAAATCGTTCATTCTATTAAGTGAACGTAAAAAGGTTGATTTTCCACATCCTGACGGACCGATCAATGCAGTTACTTTATTCGAAGGTATTTTAATCGAAATATTATTTAGAGCTTTCTTCTTTCCATAATGGAGATTAAAATTTTCAACAAAAATTTTAAGATTATCAATCATTAATTATTCCTAGGCTTTTAATTTTTTTCTGAATCTATATCGAATTATCATTGCAACAAATGATAAACTGAATGTGAGTATCAACAGAATGAAAGCTGTGGCGTATTGAATTCCTTTGGTCGCCTCCACATCGGTAGATTGAGTAGCCATCACATAAATATGGTAACCCAAATTCATAAATTGATCTGTGAGTTTTTGTGGAAGGTGTGGAAGAAAATAAGCAACACCTGTGAAAAGAATCGGTGCAACTTCGCCGGCGCCGCGCCCGATTGCCAGTATTGCCCCCGTCATTATTCCGGAGAGTGAATTTGGTATAACAATCTTTCTAATAGTTTGCCATTTGGTTGCACCAAGAGCAAGAGCACCGGCACGTAAATCATCTGGAACTGTTCTCAATGCCTCCTCAACAGAAACAATTACTACCGGAATAGTAAGAAATGCCATAGTTAAACTTGCCCAAAGTAAGTTCGGTTGTCCCCAATGAAGTTGCCCGTCAGAGTAAATTGCTTTATCTACACCGGCACCAATAAATTGAATGAAAAATCCAAGTCCGAATAAACCAAACACAATTGCAGGAACACCGGATAAAGTGTTTACGGCAAAGCGAATCATTTTTGTAAATACGGAAGTTTTACTCGCATACTCGTTAAGGTAGATAGCGGTGATTGTTCCTATTGGAACAGAAGCGACAGACATTATCAAGACAAGCAAAACGGTACCAACGATTGCGGGAAATATTCCCCCGGCTGTCATTCCCTCTTTAGGATTACTTGTCAAGAATTCCCATGTAAGATAGTTTCTTCCACCTAAATAAATATCTAAAAGAATGTAGACTAATGCAGAGATTATTATTAATGCTGCAAGCGCAGAAACAATAACTATTGATCTTCCAAGTAATTTATTGTTCATCATTCGCCCCGGAATCTCTTCATCAATTTAGCGCGGACATAAAATTCCGCGATTGCATTGATGATGAAAGTTATTACAAACAACATTGCACCGATGAAAAATAAAACCGTGTAATGAGTATCGCCGAATACAACCTCAGCCATCTCCGCACCAATAGTAGCAGAAAGTGTTCTGACAGGTTCAAAAATATTTAATGTGGAAAGCGGTGCATTTCCTGTTGCCATCAAAAGAATCATGGTCTCGCCAAAAGCCCTGCCGAATCCTAGCAGGAGTGCTGCAAAAATTCCGGGAGTAGCAGCAGGCATTACAACAAAAAGTGCTGTTTGCCATTTTGTAGCGCCAAGGGCAAGACTTGCTTCAGAAAAATATTTTGGTACTGCGGTTAGGGCATCCTCTGTAACAGTATAAATGATTGGAATAATCGCAAATGCCATTGCAACCCCGCCTGTAAAAGCATTGAGCCTGTAAGTAAATCCAAAAACACTTTGGAAAAAAGTAGCTATAGTCATTAAAGCAAAAAAACCTATAACCACTGAAGGAAAACTTGCAAGCAGTTCAATTGCCGGTTTTATTATTTCCCTTAATCTTTTTGAAGCAAATAGAGCTGAATAGATTGCTGCAAGAATTGCAAGAGGGGCTCCAAATAGAATAGCGAGAACTGTTGCTTTCAAACTACCTATGAATAAAGGCAGCAATCCATATTTAGGATTTTCACCTACGGGCTGCCATTCTTTTTGAGTTAGATTTTCAAATGAGGCAACATCACTGGCGCCTGAGTGAAATGAAGCATATTCTTCTAAACTATTCTTGGGACTATCTGCTGGATCTTCACCGTAAGTTTCGGATTGTTGGAACTCGCTTGATAACGCTTTCTTTTCTTGAGGGAAGAAAATTGGAGCAGCTTCGCGAAAAACGAAAGCAAATATTAGTATTATCGCTGCAAACGATGTGAAGGAGACAGCTTTTATTATATTTTCAGCAAGAAACTCACTCAACCGAAATTTACGGCTGAGTGAGGTTTTGCTATTCCTTTTCTTATTCTGCATCGGAAATAATCTTCTCATTAAATCTATTTTACGGGGAAATAACCAACTTGAGTAACCACGGACTGACCTTCCGCACTCAATATCCAGTCGATGTAATTTTTCAATTCACCGGTTGGTCTGTTCTTTGTGTACATATATAAAAATCTGGAGATTGGGTAATCGCCTGATTTAATATTTTCAGCGGTTGGTAAATATGCCTTTGAATTTGCATCTTTTTTTACTCCGGCAAATTTAATTCCTTTGGCATAAGCGGCTCCGCCGAATCCGATAGCATTTTTATCTTTTGCTACGGCGTTAACTACTGCTGCTGTTCCCGGCAAACTTTGCATAGCTGAAGTATAATCTGCGCCGCCCAACACATTATCTTTGAAGTAAACATAAGTGCCCGAGCTATTCTCTCTTCCGTAAACAATAATCTTTGAATCTTTTCCTCCAACATCTTTCCAATTGGTGATTTTTCCGGTGTAGATGTTTTTTATTTGTTCGATGGTTAACTCATGAATAGTATTTGCGTCATTCAAATAAACACTCAAACCATCTTTAGCCGATTTTATCTCAACACCTAAAGAAGCATAACGAATTTTTAGTTTTTCTCTTTCGCTTGGTTTCATAGGACGGGATGAATTACATATATCCGTTGTACCGTTAATTAAAGCCGCTATGCCGGTTCCCGATCCGCCGCCTGTAACTTGCACTGTAATACCGGGATGTTCCGCCATATATTTTTCCGCCCATCGTTGTGCAAGTATAACCATGGTATCTGAACCTTTAACCGTTATAACTTCTTCAGGGAGTGAGAATCCGAATGCCATTATAGCTGTCATCATAATTAAAAATAATTTTTTCATTTCATTTCCTTTTTTATTGAATAAAATTTTATTAAACCTGCTGTTAACAAATTTTAGAATTTATACTGAATTCTGAATGTGAATACATTGTCCTTCAGATCCTGGGTGTAAGCCGCAAGATTTTTAGAAGTTTCATTGGATACCGAGTCATAGTAGAATGTGAATTTGATATTATCATCCCAGTAATGAACCCAGCCCAAACCTAATGTTGAATATTTAAGATCGCCTGCGTTCAATTTAGCTGCTGCAACTTGACCAATTTGATCTCCGCTGACATCCGAGTTCGGATCGTAGCTATCATATTTAACAACCAGTTGATTTTTTTCACCAAGATTTTGAACATACATCAAGTAGTAACCGGTAAAGTTTCTGAGGTAAAGATCTCCCGTTTGAAGTGCTGTTGGAGATGATGAACTTGTTGAGCTTCCACCGGGCTGCTTTCCGTTTATAAATTCGCATCTTAGTGTGAATCCGCCGAGTAGAGGAAGACTGTAATATACCTGAGCATCTAAACCTAAATAAGATCTATCAGCCCACGCCTCGGATGTTGTTGCTGTAGCTAATGTTGGTGAGCTAACTGTAAAGATTGATTTACCGGAAGCAAGTTTAACCTTTCCGATATACGTGGAGATACCACCATCAATTTCTAAATTCTCTTCTGTGAATGGAAGTTGAAAACCTAATCTTCCAATAAAATCTTTTTGATTATCTACTTCCGGATTCACTCCATTACCGGCAAAGAATCCACCTTTGAAATTAAAATAACCAAAGAAATCTTCGTATGGTATGTATGGCGAGTATTCAAAACTAACTCCTAAATCTCTCTCACCAGGGAATAATGTTTGAAACAATCTTGAACGTTCAGGACTTTCGCGGTTTGATGATGAATAACTGATTTCAAAACCGAATGGTCTATCAAATACACCTCCTTTTATTGCAAACGATTTTAGCCAAGGTTCTTTGAAATGCACATAAGCATCTTTCAATCCAAGACCTTTTTCGGTAGCATCTATTTGAAGAACAAATTGAGTTACGTCATTATCATACATCGCTTTTAGTCTTCCTCTACGCACCATAATTCTGTTGTGCATACCTGATCCAAAATTTCCACCGGAAAAGGAAGCAATTCCATCAATTTCAGCCGATTGAAATTGAGTTTGAATATATCCGCTAACTTTAATTTTTTTGAGGGCATCTACAGTTGCTTTGGTCTCAAGATAAGTTTCATTCAAACCTTCCAAAGCGCCTTTTACTTCCTCAATTTTTTCTTTCAATTTGGTATAGGTCGTGTCTTCCTGCGCATTTGTGTAAGATGCAAAAAAGACCAGTACAGATATCAACGTAGCTAATTTCTTCACGGATAGTACTCTAAAATGTTTTTTAATACTCAAACATATGTTACGTGTGTTAACTTAATGTTATGGTAGTGTTAAGGAATTGTTAAGTTTGAGATGGGTATTTACTTTGAGATGACATTATGAGTTTTGGATGAATAAAGAAATGCAAGAGCAAAAAATGAAAAGACAAATCCTAAAATAAACCAATCCTTCTGAACTCTATTTTTTTCTTTCGCTTTTAAGGAACATAGAGTACCAAAGATTAACCCCGCGATTGAAAACCAAAGACCAAACATAAATACCTCGTTTTTGTTTGGGCAAAGATTACTAACTAATATTAACTCTGTGTTATGGAAGTGTTAAAGAATTATTAAATCTAATTTTCGAAATGAAGATTTGTGATGTGTCAGATCTTTAGAGAGAAGTAGAATTCACTCCCCTTTTTAAGTTGGCTGCTAACCTCAACTTTAGAACCGTGTGCTTCAACGATATGCTTCACTATTGCTAATCCTAATCCGGATCCTCCCATTTCACGCGAACGATCTCTATCCACTCTATAAAATCGCTCAAAGATTCTATTTATATCGTTTTCAGCGATTCCAATACCTGTATCGCGAACAAATACTTTCACATATTTTCCTTTTTGAATAACACCCACTTCAACAGAACCGCTCTCAGTGTATTTTATTGCATTCATAATAAGATTATTCATTACTTGTCTAAGCCTTTGTCTGTCCCCGAATATTTGAATAGTATTCTCAAAAGGAATTAAATTCAACTCAAGATTTTTTTTAACCGCATGTTGTCTCAGTTCAAAAATAACTCCATCAAGAAATTCATGCGCATTAAAATATCTAAAACTCATCTGCATTTTACCCGATTCGATCATAGAAATATCAATAAGATCATTGACAAGATTGTTGAGATAAAGAGTGTGGTTGTTGGCTTTTTGAAGAAATACTTTATTGACCTTATCGTCATTGAGTGCACCTTCGAGCAATGTTTCAATATAGCCCTGAATTGCAAATATCGGTGTTCGTAATTCATGAGAAACATTTCCTAGAAATTCAGTACGGTATTGTTCGAGTTTTTTAAGATGTGTTATTGCATTGTTCGTCTTTAAGAACATTGATTTAACTTCTTGTTCAAGATCGAGAAGACTGCTCTCCATTTTAATATCATCCGCAGATTTGAATGAGTTTATCCTTATGTTTTCGATAATTTTTTTTATGCTATCTAGTTCGGATCTTCTTTTTTGCCCAATCAGAGACAAAATTACGATGTCAGTTAATATTAGAACGCCGCAAAAAATAATTACCTGGATTAAAGAAAATTGGAAAAGGAAAGAAGAAAGAATCAAAAGAATTAAGGACACAATAAGTTTTGAGGAAAGAAATAGAAGACCAGATTTTAGATTCAGCTTTAAATCATTTATCATCTTTGAACCGGTAACCCACTCCTTTTATTGTTTCAATCAGATCAGAATATGAGCCAAGCTTTTCTCTGATTTTACGAACGTGAACGTCGATTGTCCTCTCAACCACATAAACATCTGAGCCCCAAATGTCGCTGAGTATTTTATCTCGATGAAAAACTCTGCCCGGATTAGAAGCCAGGTATGTAAGAATTTCAAATTCCTTCTTTGGCAGAACTATATGTTTTCCTTTGAGAGCAACAGTATACTTTTCTTTATTAATTACCAGAGGACCAACAGTGATCTCTTGGTTCTGGCTCAATTCAATTTGATTTGTCTCTATCTTGCGGAGATTGGATTTTACGCGCGCAATTAATTTTTTAGGAGAAATGGGCTTCTGAATAAAATCATTTGCCCCTAAATTTAAGCCATGCACTTCATCTATTTCAGAAGATTTGGCTGTTAAGAACACAATCGGAATATTTTTATATTCTTCCATTCCTCTCAATTCTTCACAGACTTCATAGCCATTCATTCTTGGCATCATCACATCAAGAATTAGCAAATCCGGTTTCTGAGACATCTTCTCAAGTGCTTCTTTTCCATCATAAGCAGCGATAACATAGAATCCTTCCTGCTCAAGATTATATTGAAGGAATTCTACAATATCTTTTTCATCGTCAACTAAGAGAATTTTTGTCTTCATAAGCTGTTACAAACTCACTTCCTTTTTAAGCCCAGCGGATTTATACATAGCCTCCAACAAATTCATAAGGGAGACAGCATCATCACACGATGATGTAACCGGATTATTCTGCCTAACCATTCCCACAAAATGTTTTAATTCATTCTCATACGACTTCTTAAAAAGATTTGAAGCATTTGCCGGTTGTGCTAAAGTATAATCAATTCGATTTGTTTCGAGACGTTTGTAAGCACGCAAAGGATTTAAATGGGCAGTTCCTTGAGTGCCAAATGCAGCAAGATGAAATTTGTCCCACTCAGAATGCAATCCCCAGCTAACCTCAAAACTAATTACTTGATCATTATCAAACCGCACAAGACCAACTGCTGAGTCTTCAACATCTTTAGTGTTGTGATTATACTTTTGCACCGTTACACTTTTCATTTGATGATCATTCATTATCCACATTGCAAGATCGAGAATTAAAATACCAAGATCGATAATCACTCCGCCGCCGGACTGGTTCTTATTTAAAAACCATTTCTGCTCGCTGCTCTGCTTGCGAAGCCATCCGCAACGAATGTAAAATATTTCTCCCAGTTCACCGCTGCTTACCAGACTCTTCATTAACATTGCATCTGGACGGAAACGTAAATTCATACCGATCATTACTTGTTTTTTATTCTTCTTGGCAACAGAGTTGATCTCCTTTGCTTCGGCAAGATTTCTGGCAATTGGCTTTTCTATTAAGACATGTTTTTTGGCTTTCAAACAATCAATCGCAATTTCGGAATGTGTGTTTGTAGGGGTTGCAATAATTACTGCATCGATATCTTGTGTGGCAAGCAATTCTCTATAATCAGAGAACTGTTTATCGATTAAAAATTTTTCGCCGACACTTTTCAACCGATTCTTATTAATATCCGCTAAGGCACTAATTTCAACATTCCCGAGTTTAGATAAAATTGGCAGATGTACTAGCTGCGCAATTCCGCCGAGACCGATTACCGCGATTTTCGTTTTCTCCATTACGCAACATCACCTTGATTAATATTTTTGCTTAAAAAAGTTATTATTTTTTCCGAAATTCCATTCGGATCAATCCTTATTATTTTATGAAGTTCTTCTTGAGTACCGTGATCTATAAATTTATCGGGCAATCCAATTAGTAAAATTTCATTCTTATATTTTTTCTCGGAGAAATATTCCAGCACACCAGAGCCAAATCCGCCAACAATTGTATTTTCTTCGAGTGTAACAATTTTATCGAACCGGGCGGCTATTTCATCCAGCATTCCTAAATCAAGAGGTTTCACAAATCTCACATTAATTATTTCGCAGTGAACTCCTTCGGCGATTAATTTTTCAGCGGTTTTCTTAGAATACTCCACCATATTTCCCACAGCTAAGAGCGCAACATCGCTTCCATCAGAAATTTTTTCAGACTTACCCACAGATATTTCGTTAAAATCATTTTGTAATGGAACACCAAGCGCCGAACCGCGAGGATATCTGATTGCCACCGGTCCGTCAATACAATTAACCGCGGTGTAGAGCATATCCCGCAATTCAGATTCATCCTTTGGTGCCATAATTATCATATTCGGTATTAACCGGAGATACGTTAAGTCAAATGTTCCGTGATGTGTTGGTCCGTCCGCACCTACAAGTCCGGCTCTATCCAATACGAATACAACATGAAGTTTTTGGAGTGCAACGTCGTGAATTATTTGGTCGAAAGCTCGCTGCATAAATGTTGAGTAGATTGCGACAACCGGGATTATGCCTTGAGTTGCCATACCGGCTGCAAAAGTAACAGCATGTTCTTCTGCAATTCCAACATCGTAATATCTCTCCGGAAATTCTTTTTGGAAAATATCGAGACCGGTTCCGTCAGGCATCGCGGCAGTAATTCCAACCACCCTAGAATTTTTCTTAGCGATTTCTACTAAGGCGTTTCCAAAAATTGTTGTGTATGCAGGGGATCCGCCGGAATTTTTTATTGCCTCTCCAGTGACTTTATCAAACGGAGTTGCAGCGTGTAATCTCTGCACATGATCTTCAGCCGGTTTATATCCCTTCCCTTTTTCACTTGTAACATGTACAAGCAGAGGACCGTTCAAATCTTTTATATGTTCAAAAATTTTGACGAGATGTTCTACATTATGCCCATCTACCGGACCGAAATATCTAAAGCCAAGCGCTTCGAACAACATTCCGGGTGTAATCATCGATTTAATACCCGAACCTAAACGAGATGTTACTTTTCTAATTCCCGTACCGAAATTGTCAAGTTTTCCTGTTAAATCCCAAATCGCATCTTTTAATTTTTTGTATTCGGGATGAGAGATCATTTCGCTAAAGTAGTTTGATATCTGCCAGACATTTGGCGCTATTGACATATTATTGTCGTTGAGGACAACAATTAAATTGCTTTTAATAACTCCGGAGTTGTTCATTGCTTCATATGCCATTCCGCCGGTCATAGCTCCGTCGCCAATAATCGCAATTACTTTTTTATCCGTCTTTTGAATATCGCGCGCTACTGCCATCCCCAGTGCGGCAGAAATTGATGTAGAAGCGTGTCCGGCTCCGAAGGCATCATATTCACTCTCGGTTCTTTTTAGAAAACCGCTAATTCCATTGAGCCTTCGGATAGTTTGTAATTTATCTCTCCTACCGGTCAAAATTTTGTGAGGGTAGGCTTGGTGGCCTGTATCCCAAACTATCAAATCGTTTGGCGTATCAAAAACCTTATGAAGAGCCACAGTCAACTCAACAGTTCCCAATCCGCCGCCAAAGTGTCCGCCAATTTGAGAAATGACATCAACCATATATTCACGGATTTCAAAACAAAGTGTTTGCAGTTCTTCAGTTGAAAATGTGCGTATATCTGCGGGTGAATTTACTTTGAATAATATTTTATATTTCGATTCATCAATCATTATCAGCTATTCCTCGGAAAATTACTGTTTGATATTTTCTTCAAGTTGTTTTTTTAATTCGGTTACTTTTAATTCCGCTTCTTTCAATGTAGTGAAACATATTTTGGCAAGATCAATGCCCTCTTCATACAACTTGATAGACTGATCCAAACCAATTTCACCGCTTTCGAGTGCGTCTGAAATTTCCTGAAGGCGGTTCAACGATTCTTCAAAACTGCTTTCTTTCTTCTTACTCATTTTATTTTCACTTCTCCGTCATAAAATTTTATTTCAAATGATTTATCGTGTTTTAAATTTTTCTTTCTGGTAATATATTTTTCGTCTTGCTTTATTATACTAAATCCCTTTCTTAGAACGGCATCAATATTATGAGATTGAATCTTGCTCTCCAATAAAGCTAAACGATTCTTGACCGACAAAAGTTTATTCTCATAATTATTTTGAAAACGGTAGACAAGATTATCCAGCAGTTGTGATTTGTTGCTTAATATATCTTGAGGAAGACGAAATCCATACGAAGAAATCAATTTAGTAATTTCGTCTTTATAGTTTGAAAGTACCTCCAGCATTTTCTCCGGTAAATAATAGGAAAACTCAATTATAAAGGCAAAGAGTTCTTCTTTATTTGGTGTTGCAAGTTCCATTGCCGCCGATGGAGTGGCAGCTCTTAAATCCGCAACAAAATCCGAGATAGTAAAATCAATTTCATGACCAACAGCACTGATAATAGGAATACGAGAATTGAAGATGGAGCGAACAACAATTTCTTCGTTGAAAGCCCATAAATCCTCAAGCGATCCGCCGCCACGACCCACAATAATTAAATCAATATCCTTTTGCTGGTTCAAGAGTTTAATATTTTTTACGATCTCTTCCGCAGCGCCCTCACCTTGCACTTTTGATGAAGCAATCACAATTTCCACCAAAGGATAACGCCGTGCAGCAATACTTTTCATATCTTGGAAAGCCGCACCGTCAATCGCAGTTACAACTCCAATTTTCTTTGGAAATTTTGGAATAGCTTTCTTGAATTGCTCATCGAACAATCCTTCCGCAGCAAGCTTCTGTTTTAATTTTTCAAATGCTGCTTGAAGTTCGCCCACACCAGCAGGCTTCATAGAACGAACATCAATTTGATAACTTCCGCGCGGAGGGTAAAGAGTAATTCTTCCACCGATGATTACCTTCATTCCATCCTGGGGAGTAAAGAAGACGTAACTGTTCAATCCCTTCCACATGGTACAGCTAATTTGGGCATTTGCATCTTTAAGTGTAAAGTACCAGTGACCTGAGATGTGAGATTTGAAGTTGGAAATCTCACCTATCACGTTCACTGCGGGAAAATTATCCTCGAGCGTTTGCTTTATTAGTCCGGTTATATCACTTACTGATAAAACTTTTTCATTCATTTCAACTCTTTTCTAAAGATCAAACAATACTGATGATGACGGTTACCAACCCAGGCATTATTTACACCAAGCGCAATTAATTTTTTATCATCCTGCAGCCAAATTTTTTCATCTTTTAATACCCAACTTTTTGAACCCCGTTTGGTTAACGAAATTGCCGTGTCGAATGCTAATGGAAATAATTTACCGGCGCAATATACGTTGTTGGTGATAATTGTTAAGTATCCATTCGGCTTGGTAACTTCATAAACTTGATCGAAAATTCTCGCCTGAGTCTCAACAAATTCTTCATATGAATCGATATTTCCTAAATCATTTTTAGCTTCAGAATATTTTGTATCAAATCCTCTCTGCTTTCTCTCTTTCTGGCGGATTGAATTGCGCTCCAGTTGATTCCAATAAGGGGGCGACGTAATTGTGTAATCGAACTGAATTTTTCCTAAACTATTTTTGACGAGAACATTTTTCAACTCCAGTGAGTTACCAAATATCGGATGAGCATAATTTTCCAATTCCCTTTTCTTGATTCGTTTAACAGATGATTTGAAATAGTTCTTGTTAAGTTCAACCCCAACATTGTTTCTTTCTACTTGGGAAGCTGCTATCAGTGTGCTACCTGTTCCCATGAATGGATCCAAGACCCATTGGTTCCTCTTTGTGAAGAACAAAATAAACTCTTCCACAAGTGTTTCAGGAAATTTTGCGGGATGCAGAATTTCATCCCCATTCCTTTTTGGCGGACGTAACACAAACCAGCTCTTTGTAAACTTCAGCCATTCTTTACCGGTCAGAACATTGAGCTTATTATTTTTATTTAACCGGCCGCGGTCACCGAGATCGATGAATTTTTCTTCTTTATTCTTCAATTGAATTATAGATTAAGTGAAAAGAAATTTGAATATAACCCAAGTGATATTTCATGGAAATTCCTTCCATTGCTTCTCAGTTGAAAATTATATCTGTATCGTGCATAAAGTGTAAATGCATTCTGAATCTGAAAAAGTCCTAGTGATAATTCGGCACTAATTCCATTGTAACCTTTGAAATCGGCAAAACAGTTTATTCCGGGTGATATATATTTTATGCCCGGAACTTGAAATATTTGTTTATAGCCAACCCTTAAAAAATTCTTCTTTTCTGCTTTATCGATATAAGAATATTCCACTCCAAGATATCCTGCAGGGTAATTGTATCCAACTGAATAAAAATTTATTAAAGGAATTTCTTTGCTCACAGACCAATAATGTTTCCCCTCCAAGATTACATACGTTGGTGAAGGAATAGCAAAGACAATTCCTCCCAGACAGATACCAAATAAACCAGGCTCCTGTTCATTGGTTAAAACAAGCCCGTTAGGAAGAGCCACCTCGTAAAATTCCGAGAATGTTTCTTTTCCACTTCTGTCATTAACCAAAATCTGATATTTAAATGCCGCAGATTCGATATTCAGTTTATTTAACTCAATTTCAAATGAGTGATTCTCGCTGAATGATTTAGAAATATCGAAGACATATTTGTTCACTACAATTAATTTGGAAGTGCAACTATCCCCTGTAAAAAAGGATAACACAAATTTATTAGGCGTCTCCGGCGTTATATATGAATCAATTACCATGACCTCAATCGGATTAAATGCCGTAGTATCTGTCTGACAAATTATTTTTACGCTGAGAAACAGAAAGACTAAAATAGTTCTGGTAAATTGCATAATATTTCATAGTTTTTTGAGCGGATAAAATTAATCTTTTTTGCGAAAAGATTTGTGATTTTCTTTTCCCGAAGGGATGGCTTCGCCACATGTCCGGATAGCAGAAATGATTTCAATGCTTCTCATCATTTGAGTATATTTGCAACCAATCGAGGTCAATTTTATTATTCAAACAACGAAGGATTATTTTGAAAATACTCATATCAAACGATGACGGTATTGATTCGCCGGGCATTGCAGCACTCGCAAAAGAACTAAAAAAAATAGGCGATGTAATAGTCATTGCACCAAGAACAGAACAAAGCGCGGTTGGACACGCGATTACAATGAAATTCCCCCTTAGAATAACCGAGTACTCAAAGAATGGAGATTTCTTCGGTTATGCGATCGATGGAACTCCTGCCGATTGCATTAAAATTGGAATTAGAAATATTATGAAGGAGCCGCCGGATATTGTTCTTTCCGGTATTAATTGCGGCTCAAATACAGCTATCAACATAATCTATTCCGGTACAGTGTCTGCCGCACGTGAAGCGGCTATAATGGATGTTCCGGCTATTGCAGTTTCTGTTACCGACCATGATCCCAAACATTACGAATACGCCGCAAAATTTTCTGCCGAGTTAACAAGACTTGTTATTCAACATAAACTAAAAACAGGGACACTTTTAAACGTTAATGTGCCCGACTTGCCGGAGGAAGAAATTGCGGGCGTACTTCTGACACAACAGGGCAAATCCAAATGGGATGACATCTACGAGGAGAGAAGGGATCCCTACGGTAAAAAATACTATTGGCTTACCGGTAGTCTAATTCAGGCAGACGATAAATTAGTTTGTGATCAATTTGCAGTGCGTCAAAATTATGTTTCTGTCACCCCAATACATTTCGATTTGACCGATTACGAAACCTACGAGACTATGAAAGAATGGAATTTAGAAAATATTTATAAACCAAAGTCTTGACAGGGATAAATGATAAACCAGAGCGGTTTTAGTATATTAACTACCGGCAGCACATTGCTGATTTTTCTGTTTATACTAATGCTTACCGGTTTTTCATTTTTCGTTTACAAATATACAATTCCAAAAATTTCATCAGGTTTGAGAATATTTTTAATTTTCGTCCGCGCATTAATCTTCAGTTTGATAATGTTTTTATTCTTTGAACCGGTTCTCTCTCTTGTTCACAAAGATTACGTTGAACCCGAAACAGCTATCTACATTGATAACTCAAGTTCGATTTCCGCTAAAGATAGCCTTAAACGTTTAGAGAAGACGCTCGCATTTATAAGCGATCTTAATTCAACACACGGAATAAAAACTAAGTTTTATACTTTTGGAAGAAAACCAGACACTCTAGAAGTTGAAAAAAGTAAAATAATTAATTTCAGCAACTCACAGACAAATTTTGCGAGCATCATTGAGAATATCAAAAAGAATAATTCTCAATTAAATTCTGCCGTCATTTTGAGTGACGGAATAATTACCGACGGGATTGACCCGACTTACCAAGCCGAGAGACTTCAAATTCCTATTTTCACCATTGGAATCGGTGATTCAACAAAGAAGAAGGATATTCAGATTTATAACATCCTTTATAACCAAGTGATATATGCTGATAAGCCGACAACCATTGAGGTAGCTGTAAAAAATTACGGTTTCGAAAATAGAAACACACGGATTTCTCTTTTTGAAGAAAATAAATTTATTGAAGCCAAAGATCTCATCCTCAGTGAAACAGGTCTAAATAAGATTCCCTTCACTTACAAGCCAGATGGCAATGGTGAGAGGAAATTAACTGTTTCGATATCTCCACTTGCCGATGAGGCTACGAGTAAAAATAACAGTCGGGTGTTTTACCTGAATGTTTTAGATACACGATTACAGGTTTGTTTGATTGCGGGAACTCCTTCTGCCGATGTCTCAGCAATTTCTAAAGCGCTTTCTGCAGATAAGAATATTCAGCTTAAAAAACTCATTCAGATTTCGCAGAATAAATTTTGGAATGATGTGAATCCAAACGTGATTGACAGTGCAAATATTTTTTTCTTAATCGATTTCCCCTCTGCAAATACATCTCAAAATCTAATTGATAAAATTTCCTCTTCATTTAACCGTAATAAGCCGGTATTCTTCTTGCTCTCGAGCGGAGTAAGTCTAAAACGTCTCACAAGTTTTGAGAAAGCACTTCCCTTTTCATTTTCAACGAGTGCAGATGATTTTATTCATGTTGAGCCTGAATTAAGCTATGAATCGTATGTTTCTCATTTCTCAACTTCGAATAGCAATAAAGATGTTTGGAATAATCTCCCTCATGTAACGCAGTATTCTACAGAACTCTCTGCCAAACCGGGCAGCAATATCTTAGTAAAATCCAAAGCCAGAAATATTTCAATTGGCAATCCTCTTATCGTTTCCCGCAGTTTAGGCAATCAAAGAGTAATTTCAATTCTGGCAGGTGATATATGGAGATGGCAGTTACAATCAGCCGAAAGGAATCCGGAGTTTTTTGATAACTTTATAAATGATTGCGTTAAATGGTTAAGCGTTTCATCACAGCAAAAACAATTCAGTATTTCGATGGATAAAAAGAGTTATTCACAGGGCGATGAGGTTGAATTTACAGCGGAGCTATATGACCAAACTTTTTCACCTATTGACACTGCTAAAATTTCTTTGCAAATCTCCTTCAATTCCAAAATGACTGAACTGATTTTTTCACACGTCGGCAACGGTATTTACACTTCCAAATTCACTCCCTCGGAATCAGGCAATTTTAATTTCCAAGGGGCTGCTGTTTTAAACGGATTAACTTTGAACAGCGACAGAGGAAGATTCAATGTCGGCGAAATCCAAATTGAAATGCTTGATACACGCATGCGTATGGAATTTCTAAAATTTCTTTCCAACACCACTAACGGCAATTATTATTCAATAGACGATTACAGCGGGCTGATAGAAAGACTTATAAAACTGAATCAATTTTCATCCAAAGAAATTTTCAGTAAAAGCGAGTTTCAATTTTGGTCTAATAAATGGATTTTAGTTTTTATTATTTCCTTATTTTCGATTGAGTGGTTCACCAGAAAAAGAGCCGGAATGATTTGATGTCTAAGAAATTGTTTTACTTGCCGGTAATCCTTCTGAAATAAAAAAATTATAATTGAGAAGTTAGATGAATTTTCTAACACCCTTTATTGATTTTTTTCTTCCCCGGTTTTGTTCAGCATGTAAAAATAAATTATCCGTTACAGAAGAAATTATCTGCGAGGCTTGTCTTTCCAATATAGAACGCCCTGACGAACAAAGACTCGCTCATGAATTTGAGAGAAAATTCAACTCGGATAAAATCATAAGTGGTTTCATCTCACTTTTTGTATACGAAAAAGATAAAGAGCTTCAGCAGATTATACACGGATTAAAGTACGACGGGAAATTTCGGATAGGAATATTTTTAGGCAAATTAATTGCTAAAGAACTTGGACGGCAGATTTATGATTGGAAAATTGATTTCATAATTCCGGTTCCGCTTCATAATTTGAAAAGAGCTGAACGAGGATATAACCAATCCGTATTTATTGCTAAAGGAATCAATTCGGTATTAAATATTCCTATCCGATCACGCTCAATTAAACGACACCGCTTTACAGAGACTCAAACAAATCTCGGTCAGATTGAGAGAAAAGAAAATTTAAAAAATGCTTTCTCGTGCAAACGGAGGAACAACTTAAAAGGAAAAACGATTTTACTTCTAGATGATGTTATTACAACAGGCGTCACTATTTCAGAGTGTGGAAGAATTTTACATGATAAAGGCGCCGTCAACATTTATGCCGTTTCTGTAGCTATAGCAGATTAATTGAAGACGTCTTTCGAGTCAATCAAAAGTAATGAATCGACTAAAATGATTGTCGAACTGCAAATAGAGTTACCCAAGCTCAATTTTCACCAAATCAATCTCATCTAAATTGTTTGTACCGATACCCATCTCTTTCGAAATTCTAATATGCTTTGCGTTCGATTCAGATATTTCAGACAATCCTTCAATTTTTCTTTTTTCGTTCATTATACTTAACATAACTGTATCAACCGCCACTGGATCTGTCCCAATAATTATTCCTCCATAAGGCCACATGAATTTTCTATCCCATCGTGGTCCTCCGTTGAATACTCCCATCAACGCATCCATAATAATTAATTTCTGTTTTCTTCTAATTCCCTCTAATAAATTTATCTCCGGTATCCCGGGGTTGGTTGCGTTATTGCCATGAAACTCGCGGGCATTATTGATTGAACCGTAATGATTTTTAAGCGCACCGGTAACTCCCGCTATACCATGATCTTTCATTAAAGGAATATTAATGATAGAGCTGCACATATCGGTTAAAATTTTGCTGAGATGTGTAGTTCTTTCCCCGACTTTCAATTCTTTAGAAGAGTAACCTACACCGCCGCTCCCACCTCTTGATGCAACATTACCGAGCACACGAGTTTTTCCTATCTCGCTTTGAATTGAAAATCCCGCGCTAATAAGTTCCTCTTCGCTCCGGTCCCATATAATAAAATTATCTTCTTTTATTCCGGTTTTGGTAATGCTGTTAATTATCGATGAAGTAATTGCTTGAAAATGACTAGTTGCCGGGGTACCTGAAATTCCGGCTAATCCAAGTGTGTTAATTTTCAAACCTATTGAATCACGCGGTAAAAATAATTTTTCCCAGAAGGTGGAAGAGGATTTTTCACCATTTAAATTTGTAATTGCAATTTCAAGCATCGATTCTAAAATTTCCATTTTAATTTCACCGCCAGCAGTTACTACGTTTAAGTGTCTTACCAAAACAACTTTACTCTTTTGATTCGAAGAATTTGTTAACAGTGCACCTTTCATTGTGCCGGGAATTGTATTGAGGAGTGATACACCGAGCGCAGTCAAAGAAGATTTTTTGATAAACTCCCTTCTTGAAAGATTTCTACTTTCGTTTTTTGTTTTCAACTACCTGCTCCGTTTAGCTGATATATTATTTATAGATTCATTTACGTATGAATTCTAATGGAGACGAAGTCAAATCAATTACTACAAATTACATTCAAATCATTAGCTAAGTTGTAAGTATAATATAACACAAACTGTTTAATTACACAGATTTTTTTGATCTGGTCAATCGAGCGGTATCTTTTTGATAATAAGATCGATCCCCAAAGATATGGCGCGGTCGAGAGGCGGATAGAGATCCGTTGAACCGTAATATAAATAACCTGCCTCTCCCAAAAGATTTGCTTTCCAAAGAACACGCCCGTCCTTCAAAGAAATTAAATAGTAGGTAAAGTTACAAGAAGTTATTCTGGTTTTATTAATTCTGTAATCTATTATCAAGTAGCCTTTTTTCTTTGAGCAGCTGTCAATTATACCCACTATTATGGCATCTGCGGAATCTTTTTTTACGTCATACCCTAATTCCGAATTGTAAAAACGATTTAGATCCAGCTTTCTCTTCGATTCGATGGAATAGATCATTCTGAAAATCGCTAATGAGTCGATGGCTATAGCGGTATCAATCTTGGAAATTGTAAATCTTTTTTTAGGATGTCTCTCTTCTAAAGAATTTATAAAATGATTTGTAGAGTAGAATGTACCCGCATCGGTTGTATCATCCGGAATTAAAGGAAGCAGCGCCACAGAATTTATTTTATACTGGTCAATCTTCGGAGATTCATAGAGATAGATTATCTCTGTCTTCGGCCAGACAATATTATCGGTAATTTCTTGACACGCCGTGCCGAATAATAAAACTGAAAGTGAAATCACCGACAGTGAAAGACGGACTAAAGCGGGAATTTTTATCATATCTATATATCAAATAATTAAGATCGCGGCGGCACTGCTTTAAATTGCACTACTTTCTCTAATAAGTCAATGTAATAATGATAGAACTTCCGGGAAATTAATAGCTGATATGATTTCCAACTTTGGATTCGATCTAATGAATAAGTTCCGGAAGAATATTGCAATTCCGGTTGAGAGGAATTTTTAATCATCTGCCGGAGCAAAGCTTAGATTGCTAAAACAGAAGGCTCCAATACTCTGTTCATTCTTTCTAAGTCTTCATTGATGCGGTTTTCATCCCCCCAATCACTCCAATATACATCATTTACTTCCAGCACATTTAGATGATTCGGAATCATTTCCAAAACATGTTTAGAAAAATTCACAGAGGGCAGATATTTATAAAACCGCTTAACGGTAACTTCCTCAAAAGTAGTTCCGAATCTGTTTCTAATTGGTTGAAACGCCCCCGATAACTCCGGTAGACAGCGATTAATATATTTGATAAATGCAGCACACTTGCCAATCATTACAAATGTATTGATCATACATCCTTTCTTAATAAGATGATTTGTTAAACCGGCTTCAGGTTTTTCGATAAACTTTTTTACATTAAATATTTTTGATTCGCCATCGCTGTAAAGTTCTTTTGTAGGTTCTATCCAACCGTAACCGGAATCATTTTTTTGCGGACGGATTCCGAGCAGTACAATCGATCTAGGATTTTCGTCGACAAATTGTGTCGCCTTATCAACATGTTCCATAAACCTCTTCTCATCCAATATGAAATGATCCGAAGGGAATATTGCCACAGTCGCGTGTGGATTGATCTTATCTACCTTTAAAAGGGGAAAAAGAATTCCTGCGCTGGTATCGCGCATGCATGGTTGTTCAATAATTGTTAATGCGGGAGACTTTGTCAATTCCGCTCTTACATAATCTCGATGATCAATATTAACTACTGCGAAGAGACGGTTATGAGGGATTAAAATTGCGGCACGGTCTACAGTATGCTTAAACATCGATCGCGTTCCGGTGAATGTGCAATATTGTTTCGGTCTATGATAACCATAAACGTTTGTCACAAATCTTTGCAGTCTAACTCCTTCCCCGCCGGCAAGGATGATGCCCATAAGGTCCTTATCAACTTTTTGCATACCGTCCTACATCTATTGAGTTTACTTATAGTTGATTCGAGTATTTGTGCAAACATCAATAAAGCAATAAAAAAAAGTACTGCCTTATCATGATCAATCTGTCTTACGTTTTTTGGGGAATCTTAACCTAAAAAAATAATGCCCGGCTGGTAGCATTACTTTCCCGGGAAATCAATTATCAAATCAATCATTCATTAAAGGGTATCTCACTATTATATTATCGAAGTGTTAAAAGTAAAGTTTAGTTTTGTATAGAATTTTTTTGAAGATTGGCTAACCTGGCATTAAGAGATTGACTCTTTATTTACTTAGAAGTGCGAAAAGAAGCTTAAAACCCAGTTTAACCGCGTTTTGGCGAACTTATCGGCAATTGCGTAGAAGGTCTTAAATCTATTTTTTTATTTTTTTCTACCGGAATGTCTCTCAATCAATTTTGAAACTACCTCTTCAAGTTCAATTTCCTGATCGGATAACATAACAAGAAGGTGGTAAATCAAGTCGGAGGTTTCGTTAACAATCTCAGCTTTGTTACGGTTCTTCGCGGCGATAACCGTTTCAATTGCCTCTTCTCCAACTTTTTGTATTATTCTATCGGCGCCCTCTTTAAAGAGTTTGGTGGTATAGGAATTTTCCGGAAGCTGTTTCTTCCTCTCCTTAATCAACTCATTAAGCCGATCTAAGAATTTGATATTATTTCTTTCAACTCCAAAGCAGGAATATGTACCGAGATGGCAGGTCTCTCCAACCGGATTAACTAAAACGAGAAGAGTATCATTATCGCAATCCTTTTTTATATCGACAAGGTTTAAATAATTGCCGGAGGTTTCTCCTTTAGTCCACAATTCATTTCTTGTTCTGCTGAAGAATGTAACGAGTTTTGTCTCGACGGTTTTTGTAAAGGCTTCTCTGTTCATAAAACCAAGCATCAGCACTTGATCTGTGAGGGCGTCGCAAACTATTACCGGAATTAATCCGCCGAGTTTTTCAAAATTTAGTTCATCTGCGTTTATCATAAACGTACTCTTACGCCGTTGAATTGTAAATATTTTTTTATTTCCTTAATAGTTAACTCTTCATAATGGAAAAGACTCGCGGCTAAACATGCATCAACTCCCCTATTAAACGCCTCGAGAAAGTGTTTGCTCTCTCCCGCGCCGCCCGATGCGATTACAGGTACCGTAACATTTTTCACAACTGCTTCAAGAAACTCCAGATCATAACCGTTTTTGGTTCCGTCGTGATCCATTGAAGTCAATAAAATTTCCCCGGCACCTAAATCTGTTGCCTTCCTGCACCACGCTAATGCTTCAAGAATAGTCTCCTCTTTTCCCCCTTTAATAAATACCTTTTTTACCGCCCCTACGTTTTTAACATCAATTGCGGCAACAACAGCTTGACTGCCGAATTGTTTGGCGGCTTCGGAGATCAACGAGGGATTATTTACAATCGAGGTGTTGAGTGAAACTTTATCGGCTCCTGCTCTGAGCAGTGTTTCAATATCCCCCAACTCCGAAATGCCTCCTCCGACTGTGAATGGAATTCTTATAACTCTTGCCACTTTTTTTACAAGTTCAAGCAGTGTTTTTCTTTTTTCTATCGAAGCGGTTATATCAAGAAACACAAGTTCATCGGCACCCTCATTATAATATCTTTGCGCTAATTCAACCGCCGAACCCGCGTGACGGAGTTCAACAAAATTGATTCCCTTCACTACCTGTCCGTCCAGAACATCCAGGCAAGGAATAATTCTTTTACTTATCAAATTTAGCCAGCTCCTTCAAATCAATTTTATTTTCGTAAATAGCTTTGCCAATAACAACCGCGTCGCAATTCATTTCGCTCAACGTGTTCAAATCGTTCATACTCCTAATTCCCCCCGAGGCGATTATAAATATTTCGGAAAAAGCTTCTTTTAATCCTTTATAAAGGCGTAGGTTCGGACCTTCCAGCATGCCGTCTTTATCTATATCTGTTATGAGAAAATTTTTCAATCCGTATTCACGGCACTGAGTTATATACGCGCTTATTTCAAGACAGGTGTTCTCTTTCCATCCTTGCTCAACAACTTCTCCTCTATAGGTATCTGCCGCTATAATAATATTTTCCAGAGGAATATTTCTCAATACCTTTTCGAATTCCGTTCTATCTACAAACGGGAGTGAACCGATAATTACTTTATTAACACCGAGCGAAAAAAGTTTGAGAACGTCATCAAAACTTCTTATGCCGCCGCCAAACTGAATTTTCAAATTAGTCCTCTTTTTTATCTCTTCGAGTATAGCGAACGTTGTAATTTTTCCCTCCTTCGCGCCGGAGAGATCTACAATGTGAATCCATTCAAAACCATATTCATCATAAATTTCGATCTGGTCTAATGGATTTTCAAAATAGCTTTTCGCTGTAGCGAAATCGCCTTTTTGCAGACGGACTACATTTCCGTCAAGAATGTCTATTGCTGGTATTATTAACATAGTTCCACGAAGTTTTTAATTAATTGAATTCCGGCTTGACCCGATTTTTCCGGATGAAATTGCACACCGTAGTAATTGTCACTCTCCATTGAGGAAGTGAACTCAACATCGTAATTGCCGGTTGAAGTTGTCTGTTCATTTACAGGCACATAAAACGAATTAGCGAAATAGAAATATTCCCGATCTTTTATTCCGTCAAATAGTTTTGAAGGCTTTGATATTTTCACTTCATTCCATCCCATGTGAGGCACCTTCACAACCGATTCATCATATTTTTCTGTATTAACGTGAAAAATACTCAAGCCTATTACCTCCCCTTCTTTTATTCTTTCACACATCAGCTGCATACCGAGGCAAATTCCGAGTATCGGTTTCTTATTCACTTTAAGCATTGTAAATAAATTTGTAAGGTGAAGTTTTTTTACGGCAAAAGAGGCTTCACCAACTCCCGGGAAAATTATTTTTGAGGAATTAAGCAGGTCTCTTTCCCGGTTTGTAATTACATATTTATATTTCAGCTCATCAAGAACATTTGCGACAGATGCGGTGTTGCCTGCACCGTAATCAATCAACGCTATCATATAAATCCTTTTGTTGAGGGCAGACTGCCCAAATTTCTTGTATCATATTTAAGCGCGTTGTTGAGCGCTCTCGCAAACGATTTAAAGATCGCCTCAGCTTTGTGATGATCATTCTCTCCACTTGCTTTAATATGAATGTTAGCCTTCAGCCCAACCGATAATCCTTTGAAAAATTCATGGAACAATTCAGTTGGAAACTCGCCTACCTTTTCACGAGCAAACTTACACTTAAAAACTAAATATGCGCGCCCACCAAGATCAAGAGCGCACTGAGCTAATGCGTCATCCATCGGAAGCATGAATCCAAACCGTTCTATCCCTTTTCTGTCGCCTAGCGCTATACTCATCGCCTCGCCCAAAGCTATACCAACATCTTCCACGGTATGATGTTCATCTACTCGTAAATCACCTTTGACGTTAATTTCCATATATATATTCGAATGTTTTGCCAATTGTTCAAGCATGTGATCGAAAAAACCGATGCCGGTGGAAACTTTGGTTTTACCGGAAATATCCAAATTCAATCTAATTTTGATCTCCGTTTCATTCGTTTTTCTATTATGTGCTGCTTTACGCGCTATTTTCTTCTCTATTTTTGCCATAAAATCTTTCTTAGCTCCATTAAGAACAATAAATTCTGTTCGCGAATGCCCACCGATACTCTCAAACAATTTTTCACTTGATTAGATCTGTCACGGATTATAATTCCCTTCTCTGCAAGTTTACGGTAAACAGTTGACGCCTCGTTACATTCAAAGAGTATAAAATTACTCTCGGACGGATATACTTTTTGAATCTCAGGTGTATCTTCAAGTTCGCGGATTAGGTATTCTCTTTCTTTTTTTATCTGTTCAATAAATTTATCCTTTTGCACAGAATTTTTTAACGCTTTTATTACAATTTCCGAAGTCAGTTTATTAATGTTATACGGAGACTTAATTTTGTAGAGTAGATCAACTATTTGTTTTGATGTTACACAGTAGCCGCACCTTACTCCGGCAAGTCCCCATGCTTTCGAGAAAGTTCTGAGTAGAACAATATTCGGATAATCTTGAGTAGAGCCAATCAATCCGGAATCTTCTGAGAATTCGGCATATGCTTCATCAACAGCCACAATACCTTTAAATGATTTTGCTATTTCTAATATACTCCGGATATTGATCACATTGGCGGTCGGATTATTCGGTGAGCAGATAAAAATTATTTTAGAATTGTGTGTAACTGCCTGAAAAGTTTTATCGAGGTCTATCTGGAACGACCCGTTAAGCATTACAATTTTTGTTTGAACATCATTAACATCACACACTACTTTGTACATTCCGTAAGTCGGTTCCAGAATAATTGCGTTATCCACTTTGGGTTCGCAAAAGATTCTAACTAAAAGATCAATAATTTCATCCGAGCCGACTCCAATGAACAAATTTTCCTTCGCTGTATTTAAGTAACTGCCCAATTTATTTCTCAATTGATTATGATACGGATCGGGATAACGGTTCAACTCAATGTGCAAATCCTCTCCCGCCGAAGAACCAAAACTATTTTCATTAGCGTCAAGCAGAATTCCGCTTAAGTAATCTCCCCGTGCCGATGTGTACGGTTTTAATCTTAGTATATTTTCCCTGACCAGCGATTCAATTTTCATTTTTCAACCTCACGTTAATTGCATTAGCGTGCGCGTCTAATTTTTCAAGTGACGCCATTGTAAGAACGGTAGAAGCAATATTCTCAAATCCTTTTTTAGTGACCTTCTGAAAAGTAATCGATTTCATGAACGACTCGACCGATACTCCGCCAAATGATTTCGCATAACCATACGTCGGTAATGAATGATTTGTGCCAGAGGCGTAGTCTCCAATACTTTCGGCAGAAAGGCTTCCTAGAAAAACAGAGCCTGCATTAGTAATTTTTTTCTTATACCGTTCCGCATTTTTGGTGTTGATGATAAGATGTTCCGGTGCGTATTGATTGCTAAGTTCAATTGCTTCATCAATAGAGCGCACTAAAAGAGAAGCTGAGTTGACCAATGCCGCCTCAATGAATTTACATCTTGATAAATTTCTAATCTGTCTATCGATTTCGCTCTGTACCGCATTGATAATCCTTTTGCTTGTCGAAAGAAGAATTACTTGAGAATCCTTTCCATGCTCTGCTTGTGAGAGTAAATCAGCGGCTACATAAACCGGATTAGCTGAATCATCGGCAATAATCAAAACTTCACTCGGACCAGCCGGCATATCGATTGCGCATCCACCCGGATCACTTGCTACAAGAGATTTCGCCGCAGTCACAAATTGATTTCCCGGTCCGAATATTTTATCAACTTTCTTAATTTGCATATCGCCGTAAGCCAATAAAGCTATTCCTTGTACTCCTCCGATTTTATAAAATTCTTCTACTCCGCAAATTTTTGCCGCATAGAGAACCGCATCATTTATCTTTCCGCTTGTCGGCGAGATAGCCGTGACTCTTTTACATCCGGCAAGAGAAGCAGGAATTCCCAGCATCAATAGAGTTGACGGAAGCACCGCCGTTCCGCCAGGTATGTATAGACCGACATTTTCTATCTCGCGATATTCTCTAGCGCATTTTATACCGGTGACTGTTTCCATCTCGTAACCGGAAGGATACTGTACGCTGTGGAATTTTTCGATATTTTTCGCCGCGGTACGCATCGCCTTTTTTGAATTTGCGTCAAGTGTATTTTCGGCGGAATCAAATTCCTTTTTCGTTACGATGATTTCCTTTCCAGCAAATCCATCGAATCTTTTTGAGTACTTCAAAGCGGCGTTCAGCCCGTTTCGTTTTACATCTTCAACAATTGGTTTTACAATCTTCATGGTCTTTTCAGAATCAATCGCGGGACGTGAAAAAAGTTTGACTAATTCTTTTTGGGTTATCTTTTCTGTTGAACTCAGTTTCATAGTATCATATTCTCGATTGGAATTAATAAAATTCCGGAAGCGCCGGCGTTTATTAAATCTTCCTGAATCTCCCAAAATTTATCCGAAGGTATTACAGCATGTATTGCCAGCATTTTATCGTTGGCAAGAGGTAGAATGGTCGGACTATTTAATGAAGGTATAATATCACGAATTATTTCAAGAGCGGATTTAGGAATATTCATCATCAAGTATTTTGAGTTTTTGGCATTAAGAGCCGATTCAATTCGTGAGATCAAGCTCTTTAATTTCAGATACTTTTCCGAATCTTTTTCAATATTCTTATTCCCGATCAAAATAGCTTCAGAGTCGAATACTGTTGTAAATTTTTTCAGTTTATTTAACTTAAGAGTGTTACCTGTGGAAACAATATCGCAAATGTAATCCGATATTCCCAGTGATGGCGCAATCTCGACGGATCCGCTTATCTGGATTACCTTAGCGTCAATCTTATTCATCCGCAGAAAATTAGATAATATTTTGGGATATGAAGTTGCTATGCGCTTACCGTCCAGCTGGTCCAGTTCCGGAATACTTGCATCCTCCGGGCCGGCGAGCATCAATTTGCATTTACCAAACGCTAATTTTTTGATAAGCTCTACATCGGCGTCTTTTTCAATCACAACATCTTCCCCTACAATACCAATATCAGCTACACCATCCTGCACATATTCGGGAATATCATCATCACGTAAAAAAAGCAGATCCAGTTTAAAATTCCGCGCAGAGACTATTAGCCGGTCTTTATAATTCTCGATATCCAATCCGCATGTTCGAAGCAGTTGAAGCGATTTATCCGTGAGCCGTCCGTTTTTCTGGATGGCTAAATTTAAATTTCCATTCATAAGATTCTCCTTTAAAACAAAAAACCCCGTTGCAAGCGGGGTGTCGATTCAAATTAATTTATAAATTAGTTATAACACTCCGGCTTCCGTTATAAGGAAAAGATGATGGTGATTATGATGGATTGCTAATAACATATTTTCGTAATTCTCTTATTTTCAAACGCAAATATACTTTATCCTGAAGAATAGTCAAGTTAATTTTTCTTCATGATTGAAAAAGGATAAGATTTATTGATCTTTTTGAACCGATTCATATATTTATGTAAGAATTTTTCAAAGAAAGTTAAATGCAGAAATATTTTTTTGTATCCGATCTTCACGGCAGAACCGAGCGTTACGAAAAATTGTTTGAGACAATTCTTAACGAGAAACCAGAAGCGTTATTTCTGGGTGGTGATCTACTTCCCCATCATTTTGCGGGTAAGAATTTTGTAAATGATTTTCTTGTGCCAAAATTAATTTCCTTAAGAGAACAGCTGAAATCGTCATACCCAAAAATATTTTTGATACTTGGCAATGACGATGCCCGTTCCGAAGAAAAATATATTCTTGCCGCATCTGAAAGTAACATTTTTCAATATATCCATTTCAGTTCCGCAGAATTAGAGGGAAGAGAAATATTCGGGTATTCATTTACCCCGCCCTCACCATTTCTTTTAAAGGATTGGGAGAAGTTTGATGTCTCTAGATATACCGAGCACGGCACTATTTCTCCGGAGGAAGGGAAAAGAACTGTTGAGATAGCAGCCGAGGAGAAAAAATATTCCACAATTGAAAGAGATTTAAAAATGTTGACGGGTAACAATGATGTATCAAACGCAATCTTTCTTTTTCACGGACCGCCTTATAAAACAAATTTAGATCGCGTGGCATTAGATGGGAGAAGAATTGATCATGCAGAAGTTGACCCGCATGTGGGAAGTATAGCTATCAAGCGGTTCATAGAGAAATTTCAGCCCCATATTACACTGCATGGGCACATTCATGAATCCGCTAGAATAACAGGAAACTGGAAAGATAAGATTGGAAAGAGTTATTGTTTTAGCGCAGCTCATGATGGACCAGAGTTATCCCTCGTTAAATTTGATCCCGACAAACCGGAAGAAGCGGAAAGATATCTTATCTAACTTATTTTTTGTTTCATTTTTAATTCACGCGCTGCGTCCGTAACGGCACCGATCTTTGCCGCGTAGCTTGTTTTTGTTTTGATATCATCATCGAAGACGTAGTGTATATCCAGAATTCCCGGTGCTTTATAACCTGTGCGTAGATAATTCATCTCGCTTAAAGCGAGACTCCACCCTTCTAACCATAGATTCAATTCATGAATGTTACATTTATCTTTTTCTATATGAATAATTAAATCGATATCGCTTCCTGGACCGGAGACGGCATTTTTGGTACTTCCAAAGACATAAATTCCTTTCACACAAAATCGTTCCGGGTCTAATTCGGAGGCAATCTTTTCTGCCATTTTCATTCTCCAACGCCAATGATCGCTAGGATTATATTCAAAGTTTTCTACCTGCTCCGTTTCAATAACAACCTCACCCGACGGAAGACTGAATATTCCAATTGCCTGTTCCTGTTCCGAGTTCATCAATATTTTAAGAATCATCCCGCCGGTAGACGCGACGACATCTATTACCTTTACTATTCCTTCCAGCTGATCATATTCCGGAACTATTTCGGGAAAAATATTTTTCGATATATTAAAAAAACTCTCGTTGAAAATAATTCCGGGGTCATCGGGATATAAAGGAAGATAGCGGATGTTAGCTTCAACAAGATCCTGAAAAAAGTGTGTGCCAAAAGATAAATCGGGTACATAATTTCCTTTTTTACGAGCTACCTCTATCAACATAGCGGTATTGTTGATGTCGGAGTAAGTAACATTTACTCCGAGCTTAATATCACCTCGGCTGCCCCATCTGCCGGGCCCGATCAGGATAAATTTTCTCTTTGGTAAAATTTTGTTCAGCTTGCTAACCGCACGCCCAACTTGCACCATTTTATTTCTTTCTTCTATCTCCGAATATTTTTGCGCGTCCACATAAACCACATGAGTAATATCGGGCATCCGTCCATTTGAGACATAACGTTGAGCGGTGAAAATTACTTTGTCCAGAGGTACATCTTTGGGAATAACATCTGATTTTGAATCTCCAGTGAAACTTTGTGGTCTGCATTGGAGCAGGTAAAAATCTTTTCCGTCACAAGCAAACTCAATATCAACAGGAGATTTTATCTTCAACTGAAGAGTTTTTAGAATCGTATCTATACGTTTAAGAAAATTTGTTTTTGTTATCAAGCCGTCGAATGTTACAAAGAATTCTTTGGAAGAATCCCCCGCATCCCACTCATTCGGCTGGCGTATCATAGTTCCATCTAAAATAGAAAATATTTGAGTGAATAAGGGGTACTCGGATCCAAACTCCTTTATCAGATCGTGGATGCAAATAGATCCGAACTCATTGGTGGTAAGATTTATCAAATCAACTTTTTTAGGAGAATAACGGAATAACTCCTCTGAGGTTATATTAACTTTCAAATTAGGCTGACCGGGAGAAACAAGTACTGGGTAATCGTCTCCCAGTCTATCGACAGCTCGTGTTCCGAGTCCAGCTACAAGACGTAACAATCCATCCTCACGCTTTATACGAGGAGACCATCTGAACTCATTGTTGCTAAAAGCCACCCCGGCAAATGCCGGCAAGAAATAGTTCCCTATCTTCGTTCCAACAACTTCCTGAATCATTACACCCATCTCTTCATGGAAATCCAGCAATCCTCTCTCGGCACGGTATTCAATTGGATCCGGGCTAAAAGTAGAAGCGTAAACTTCGGCAATGGCGTCCATGAGTGCTTCTAAGCGTTGTTGTTTTGTTCCTTGATTTGCTAAAAACAAACTTTTGTATTTTCCTGAAAAAGTTGCACCTATTTGGTCTTCGAGCAAACTTGAACTGCGGACAACAAGCGGCTGTTCGCCCAGATCATCAAGAGCAACAGAAAGTCCTTTAAGAATATCGGTCGGAAATTCTGAATTTTTAAAAAGCTGCACAACATGAGGATATTCGATTCGAACTTCTTCGATCTCTTTATATTTCTGTTCGAGTACTTCTTCAAGATTGTTATGACGCATAAAATATAATACGCCGTCAGAAGTTAAATACCAGGTCTTTGGTGTTTTTATATTTTGAAGCAATTCATTCTGCTCCGCTTCCTTATTAAGAATATGAGACGCCAGGAAGAGACCCCCGCTTTTTCCGCCAAGCTTGCCGTGACTTCCCCCCGGGAAAATCATTTTATCTATTAACTTATAAAAATCGGTAAGCTTCACATACTCTTTAGCTATCGAGATGTAATCCAGGTGATCTGTGAAAAACCTTCTAAGAAGCGAAACGCGTAAACCTTTTATTGTAGAAGGGGGTAGATCAATTTTTTCAGGTGCCATATGGAAATACTTCCGGATAGCGTCTGCAATTTCCGTAAGAGAAGTATCCTGATTATCTACAACTTTAATCAGCATGCTTGATTTATCTTCTTGAATCCACTTTTGAATTTTGCTTAGTATAATTTCGTCCGGTAGATTTTCATCGGCAAGTTTTAGAATCGTATCAACATAGTGATCATAGTTTGTAAACTTTGTCAATTTTATCGGTTTGTTATCGTCATAGTTTTCTTCGTCAACAGTTCCGCCTCTCCGCGAAATATTTAAATGCTTCATTAGCATTTCCGCTTCTTCAACGCCTTTCCAGCAGAGAAGATGAAGAGTTTTGCGGAGTAAATTCATGAATAAATTTGGATCTGTTTTGCGAATCATGTCTAGAACAATCCGCCATTCACCTTTAGTTTGTCCGTCAACTTGTTCTCTAACGTTTCTAATTTCGTTAAAAACATTTTTTAATTTATGATGAAGAATGTAATGACCGAGCCGGTCGGTAATTGTAGATAACAATTTTTTTTCTTCTTTAAGAAATGGTCCAAAGCCGCTGTTGGCAGTTGGGACTTCCTCCAAATAGTAAACGGCAACGTGCCCTACAACTTTATCCTGAACAATAATCTCAGACATTATAAACCACTTGGTTTCTTCAAAGTCGCTTGTCTGATATACTATATCTCCATAAACCAACTTAGCTTTACAATTTTTGGGAAATTGAAATGCAGTCGGAATTGAATTTATAACGGTATGGAACGCTTGACGGAGTGAAATATCGGAACGGTTCAAACTATCTTCAATTGTGTAAAGACAGTTCAATTCCTTAGCGCGTTCTTGAAGTTCAAATACTAAATCATCTATCGGTTTGTGTTCATTAATCATTTCTTTATTACTCCACGGCTTTTGCGGCCGTCTACTTTTATCAGCAGTGGATTTGCGAGTAAAACATGTTTAACAAATTTTGTTTCTCTAACAATTTTCTGTTTGTTAAGCCACTCCCAATCAATCTTAAAGTCGCCGTCATAAGTTATTGAAAAATAGCTTACGTTGAAACTAGTAAGATTATGAAAGAAATGTGAACCCTGGCTTAATTCGACATTTATACCGGGCAGAGTTGATTCCACAATAACTTTTACGCCTGCAATTTGTCCCCATTCTACTGGAATACCGAGCCAAGGATCTGAACTTCCCCATCTTCCAAATCCTATTAACAAATATTTAGAATTTGATTTCACCAACTCCTTATTAATCGAATCGATTTCAAGCGCAATTTTAATTGTGTCTTTTTTATCAAAAGCTTCCGGTTTAACATAAACTACATCAATAATATTATCCACGGCGCCATTTCCCATCACACAATCCGATGAGACAAGCACATTATCAGCTTCTAATTCTTTTTCTTCGAGTTGAACGGTTTCATCGGAAACAACCATGGGACGCACCTGGAGAAATCCAAAACGCAGTTTAGATGGATTTCCCTGAATTGTTACTGCAAATTCAATTTCAACCGGATTAGACAGTGCATCTGTAAAAAGATCCATAAGCGTTTTTATCAAATTATTAAAACGGAATTCGTTCATTGACAATAGTTGAGAAAAATTTAACGCGCGCGGTCCCGGGCTTCCAGTTCCCATTACAAGACGCCCAGAAGATTCATCATAGGTGGATGCAATATATTTTAGTGTATCATCGTAGTATGCATCTTTTAAATCCGCACTAATCATAAATTCTGCTTCTTTAGTCGGGTCGTATACAATAACACTACTCATATTAACGGTCCAAAATTTAGTCTGTGTGTTTTTGAGTAGATCGGTAGGATCGGCGAAAGGGGAAGATGATTTTGGATGCGATGGTGAGTAGCTCCAGACAAGACCCCCTTCAACAATTGTTTTTCCAAGTCCGAGTGCAAGATTTACAACCCCCTGTTCCGGTTTAGCTCTTCCACTCGGATAAAAGTTAAAAGAGCGTATGACGCCGGAAAAATTAGGATAAAATCTTTCACTATGCCTCAGCCCAACAACCTCCTGAATAATCACAGCCATCTTTTCATCTTGAAGATCGTGTGATGAAATTTTGAAATAATCTTTCGATGCCTTGAAAAAAGTTGACGCGAAGACAAATTTAATTGCTTCTGTGAGTTTATTAAATCGGGTGTCCGAACTCGGTTGATTATTCGAAATCATCTTAGTGGCATAAATTCCGGCAAACGGTTCATACTTAGCGTCTTCGAGCATACTTGAAGAACGAATTGCGAGAGGAACATGAATATTTTCGATTATTGCGCGCAAGTCGCCAAGAATTTCAACAGGTAAATCCGCCTGGAGAAAAGCTAAGATAATAGTATCGTCAGATTCATCTGAATAGGCGAGATCGGAAAGATTATTTTTCTGCATGAACCAATCAAAAACATCGGTACGAAGTACAACCATTCGTGGAATGCTTATAATAACGTCATTAAATTCTTCTTTATTAATTCTCTCCTTTAATATCTTATCGGCAAACGCAAGTCCACTTGCCTTGCCCCCCAACGATCCTTCACCGATCCAGCTTAAACCCTCCTGCGATTCGAAAAATTTTCTATCAAATCGAGGTATATTAAAAGCTCCTTCCTTAATCTCGGTTGATTCCATCGCTAATCCAGTTTATTTAATATTTTTTATCAGAAGGTAACTAATTTATCAGAGTCGTTTATTAACTTATAAAGATCTGCCATTGTAGATAAACAGCAAAGTTCGGTTCCCTCAGAATTACGAATCCTTAAACATGTACCGCACACAAGTATGATATCCTCTTCATTTACAAAAGAATTCATCTGTATGGTTTCGACCGTTAGAATAGATAACAATTCCTAATTTTACGTAAATCCTTCATTACAAAATTATTGAGTCACCCTAAATTAAAAGCCGGAAATTGGTTGGATGAGTCGCACAATTCCCGGCTAATTACTATTCCTTAATTATTTTATTAAATCAGTTTTAAACCCAGCCACGATCCTTGCAAGCTTGCGCAACTCTGTTAATAGAAATTACATATGCCGCATCACGCATATAGAGTTTTCTCTTCTTCGCCAAGTCGCTAACAGCATGGAATGCCGCTGTCATTTTCACGTCTAACTTACCGAGCACTTCATCTTTTTCCCAATAATAATTCATATTACTTTGAACTTGTTCAAAATAGCTGCAGGTAACGCCGCCCGCGTTAGCTAAGAAATCGGGAATAATAAATATTCCTTTTTCCTGAATAACTTTATCTGCTTCAGGTGTAGTAGGACCGTTAGCGCCTTCGGCAATGATTTTAACTTTTTTACTGATGCGATTAACATTTTCAGCATTGATTTGGTTTTCGAGAGCTGCTGGAATTAAGATATCAACTTCCTGATCTATCCATGCACCGCCGTCAAGAACTTCATATCCAAGCTCTTTTGCTTTAGCTTTATCAATTCCACCGAATTTGTCAGTAATTTTTAATAATTCTTGTAGGCTGACACCTGATAATTTTTTAAACGTATATGAACATTGGTCATTTTGATCCCAACTAGAAACGCAAACAACTTTGCCTCCAAGTTGTTGGTAAAGTTCAATTGCATACTGGGATACGTTTCCAAATCCTTGTACCGCAGCGGTTGTATCTTGCGGGCGTATACCCATATCTTTCAAAGCTTCGCGAATTGTAAAGACAACACCGTAACCTGTTGCTTCTGCTCTACCTAACGAACCTCCCATACCAACAGGCTTGCCAGTAATGAACCCAGGAAATTTTGCACCATGAATAACTTCAAATTCATCAAGCATCCATAACATGTGTTGCGCGTTCGTCATGACGTCAGGTGCAGGTATATCATTTAGAGGACCAACATTTTTTGCCATTTGCCTGACCCAACCGCGGCATATTTGTTCTTGTTCCTTCATGCTCAGATGATGAGGATCGCAAATTACTCCCCCTTTTCCACCGCCTAATGGAATATTGACCACTGCGCATTTCCAGGTCATCCACATTGCTAACGCGCGTACGGTATCAACTGTTTCGTGCGGGTGAAAACGGATTCCTCCCTTTGCAGGACCGCGTGAATCATTGTGTTGAACTCTGAATCCTCTAAAGACCTGGGTTGTACCATCATCCATTTTAACAGGAATACTAAAGTGAAACTCTCTCAGTGGATTTCTCAAAATGTCTCTGGTTGCATTGTCAAGATTTAATTCTTCGGCCACCTTGTCGAATTGGGTTTGAGCCATTTCGAATGCATTAAAAGCTTTGTTGCTGCTCATAAATTAACCTCAATAAAAATTATTTTTTTGGATTTTTTTGATTTGTCGGTACAAGGAAATCTATGGACTTATACTTTTATATTTGGCACTAACTTCGACTCGCCGACTAAATTTTCAATTAATGAAAATTTTTACATGAGAAAAATAGACACGTTTACCCTCTTAAGCAAGAAATAGGTTAATCGATATTTCTTGAAATCGGATTTTTTAACAAATAGCAAATTTTTGAGGATTTTTGCTGCAGATTCGGGTGTTAGATCTCGCCGAGAAATTGCAAGCATTTCATAGCCTGCCATAAATTTTTTAACCGATCTGGAGCGTAATAAAGGAGGATAAAATGAATATGCCGATGCATTCTAAGTATTTATCTCTATCGGCTGGTGATTGGTTAAGCCTTATAGAAATTAGAATCATTAAAAATTATTCAACTATTCTTTGCGGGTTCTTTTTGTTCTGTAAGGAGAAACTAAAATCCATACACCGATAAGAATATTTAATTGTTTATGAGATTTATTTTCGAGATTGAACATGAAATAATATTCTCATTTGGTTTTGAAGTAAAGGAATTCTATTTTATAATTAAGTAAGATGTAATTCACTTTAAAGCAAAGTAAGGAGTATAAATATGAAAAAAATTATTATGCTTTTTCTGTTAGTTCTGTTTGCCTTCACATTCATTTATTCACAACAAATCAAATACCCAATAGCTAAGAAAGTAGATCAAATTGATGATTATCATGGTACAAAAATCTCCGATCCGTATCGGTGGCTGGAAGATAACAACTCCAAAGAGACGGCAGACTGGGTTGAAGCTCAGAACAATATTACAAATGAATATCTTTCAAAAATTCCATTCCGGAACGCTTTGAAAAAAAGATTGACGGAATTATGGAATTATGAAAAATATTCCGCGCCTTCCAAGCATGGAGAGTTTTACACATTCTCTAAAAATGACGGGTTACAAGAACAAAGTGTTATATACATTCAGAAAGGATTAAAAGGGAATCCGGAAATTCTTCTCGACCCGAATAAACTATCTAATGATGGCTCTATAAGCCTGGGCGGATTGGCATATTCCAAAGATGACAAGTATTTATGCTACGGAATCTCCAGAGGAGGATCCGATTGGCGTGAGTTCTTTGTTATGGATGTTCAAACAAAACAACTTACGAAAGATGAAATTAAGTGGTCTAAATTTAGCGGAACTTCATGGTATAAGGATGGTTTCTATTACGGCAGATATGATGAGCCGAAAGCAGGAGAAGAGTTGAAACAAAAAAATGAGTTTCAAAAAATTTATTATCACAAACTGGGAACGCTGCAATCCGACGATAAATTGATTTGGGAAGATAAACAAAATCCCAAAAGACTCTTTGGAGCCGGTGTTACTGATGACGAAAAATTCTTGATCTTAACCATTTCGGAAGGCTCATCAAATAATAATCTTCTCTATTTCAAAAATCTGGAGACCGATTCTCCCGTAACTCCTTTGGTAGATAAATTTGAAGCCAGAGTTGGAGTTGTTGATAATCTTGATGATAAATTCTTAGCCTTAACAAATTTAGATGCGCCTAATAAAAAATTAATTTTGATTGACACAAAAAATCCTTCCAAAGAGAATTGGAAGACTATACTTCCGGAGTCAAAAGATGTTATTCAAAGTGTGTCTTTTCTGAGTGGAAAGTTGATTGTTACGTACCTCCATAATGCTATTAGCAAAGTATCTGTTTATACTATAGAAGGAAAATATTTATACGATGTAAAACTTCCGGGAGTTGGCACAGTGAGCGGATTCGATGGAAAAAAAGATGAGTTAGAAACCTTCTATACTTTCACTTCATTTGCATATCCTCCAACGATCTTCAAATACGATGTAAAGAAAAACAAATCGGAATTATTTAGAAAGGCAGCCGTTAAATTTGATCCGGATAAGTATGAAACGAAAGAAATATTTTATGAAAGCAAAGACGGTACAAAGGTACCAATGTTCATAGTTTATAAAAAAGGTTTGAAACTCGACGGTAATAATCCGACCCTTCTTTACGCATATGGCGGCTTTAACGCAGCTATTCTCCCATCTTTCAGCGTTTCAAGAATACCGCTGCTTGATAATGGAGTTGTATATGCTTCAGCATGTCTGCGAGGCGGAAGCGAATATGGCGAAGTGTGGCACAAAGGTGGAATGTTTGAGAAGAAACAAAATGTATTTGATGATTTTATCGCCGCTGCAGAATATTTAGTCAAAAATAAATTTACCAATCCGTCTAAACTCGCAATTCAAGGTGGCTCAAACGGAGGGTTATTAGTCGGAGCGGTTATTAATCAACGTCCCGACCTATTCAAAGTTGCCTTCCCACAAGTGGGCGTAATGGATATGTTGCGCTTTCACAAATTCACTATTGGCTGGGCCTGGGTTTCGGAATATGGATCGAGCGATAGTGCAGATCAATTTAATTATCTGATAAAGTATTCACCACTTCATAATATTAAAAAAGGCGTTAACTACCCGGCAACAATGGTTACAACAGCAGATCACGATGACCGCGTCTTTCCCGCACATTCTTTTAAGTACATTTCCACGCTTCAAGAGATGAACGATGGAACTAATCCAACCTTAATTCGTGTTGAGACAAAGGTTGGACACGGAGCCGGAACGAGCACTTCTAAATCGATAGAGCTTATAACTGATCTTTATTCATTCATGTTTTATAACATGGGAATTTCACCCAAATTTTAATTCCTTGGAGTGGCTGTCTCTAAAGTAATATTTTTATTAAAATAGCACGCTGATGAACACAGATATAACTGATTTTCGCAGATTTAAAAATTGAATAATTACTTTTGAGACAGCCATTTTTTTGAAAAGATAATATTATGTACCATAGAGTAAGATCGGAATTAAGAAATTTGTGAATTAATATATAATTTTTCACTAAACAAGAAGAGACTTATGTCATTCAATTCTATTAAGCAGATTAAACGATTAATTGTCGGCATTATCGGCACAACTATTCTTGTTATAGGTTTAGCCATGATTATTTTGCCGGGTCCGGCATTTATAGTAATACCGGTTGGCTTGTCGGTTCTTGCAACAGAATTTCTTTGGGCAAAAAAGATAGTTCAAAGATTTAATGATAAAATTGAATCGCTGAAGAAAAAACAATAGCGTTTATAATTTTGGAATGGTAAAAGTGAATTCACTTCCTCTTCCGAGTTCACTTTCTACCCAAATTGTTCCGCCATGTCTTTCAATAAATTCTTTGCAAAGAATTAAACCAAGCCCAGTTCCTTTTTCCTTTGAAGAGCCAATTTCGCAATTGTTCACATCGATTCTAAAAAGTTTGACTTTATCGGAATCACTCAATCCTATTCCTGAATCTACAACCGAGATTCTTAATAAATCGCCCGACTCCGAAGCGAGTACTTTAACCGATCCATTCTCCGGAGTGAATTTGATCGCATTGGCAATTAAATTCCTAAGAATAGTATCCAGCATATTATAATCGGCATTAGCCATTAAAGATCCATTAATTGTTGCTGTCAACGCAATATTTTTTTTCTGCGCCTGTGAGTTTAATAACTGCACTGAATTATTAATGATTCTTTTTAATTGTATTGGTTCAGGAACGAATTCCATCCTTCCCGTCTGGGATCTAGCCCAGTGCAAAAGATTTTCGAGAAGCTTAAACGCAAATTTTGCTGTGTCACCTATTGTGTGAATGATTTGCAGTTTTTCATCAAGGGAAAGTTCGGCATAATCATCATCCAGCATTTGCGCATAACTTGAAATCACATAAAATGGATTTTTCAAATCGTGTCCGATGATTGAGAATAATTTATCTTTTGCCGCATTTAACTCTTGTAATTTCAGTTCGGATTCTTCTAACCGCACATTTATTTGTGCTATTTTTGCCGCCTCTTCCTCTATCTGCTCTCTCGATATATCAAGTTCCTCCATCAACTTTTCTTTTTCTTCTTCAACGATTTTTTCCTCCGTAACATCAACTATATTAATCATGACAGCATCTTCGAAATTATATTTTGTAAAAGCGACCAAGACGTTTCCTAAGAAAAAGGTGTTGTCCTCTCTGTACAACTGCATTTCACTTTCAAAATTATCAGTAACCGAATAATCATGATTTTTTATCTCATCGGCTTCTTCATTGAAAACAATAAAATTATAAAAATTTCTCTCTATAGATTTGCCGACTGGCAGAGCGAATAATTTTGAAAATCTGGAATTAGAAAAAAGAATTTTACCGTCAATGATTTTTACTAAAGCGAAAGGCAACGGATTGAATTCCATCAAAGTTTCAAACCGTCTATCCGACTCAATTAATTTTTGAAAGATTACTTCTTCTTTTAAGAGAATAACCTCCGGCAATGAATCGTTATAAATCTGCGATTCCACAATAATACCCTTTTCTAGTTTTTACACGCACTTATTCGGCGGAACGGTATGCAGAATAAGCATAGGTTTACATATTCTTACATGATTATCGTAGATGGTTGCGTATTGTTGAGCGAAAGCTTAAAAAAAAGAAATAATTATCACGCTTTTTTAAAAATACGAGTGATAATTTTCAAGAGAGCGGTAGTTCCTGCAAATCTTTGAGATATTTTAGTTCCATAGAGGAAATGCATTGCTCCCTTTAATCCGTTGTAGAGATTTTTATTGAACGGATGCCACCATAAGTTCTTTCTGACAAATGGAAGGATATCTTCCACAATGGTTAAACTTTGTGTCATTTCATCAAAACCAAGTTTCCCGTGCGTCCTACCGATTCCCGATTGTTTGAAACCTCCCCAAGGAGTTTCGGATAATCCGTGGCTCATGAGATGATCGTTAATTGTTACAACACCGGCTTTAATCCTACGTGCGATGAATTCTCCCCTCTTTGAATTTTTGGTCCACACAGATCCGGTAAGCCCTAGATAAGAATCGTTGGTCAAACGAATTGCATCATTATAATCACTAAATTTCATAACGCCCACTACCGGTCCAAACGTTTCATCCCGCATCAAATCCATTTCATGATTAACATCAATCATAACAGTTGCCGGCAGAAAATTTTTCAAACTGCTGTTCGCTGGTGTTCCCGATTGAGCGAAAATTTTCGCACCTTTATTGAGTGCATCCTCAATATGTTTAATAACGGTTTCTAATTGACGCGGTGTGGTCATGCAACCCATATCGGAATTAAAATCGTCATCGTAATCAACGCGCAAATCTTTAGTTTTTTCTTTTAAAATACCCATAAACCGGTCGTATATTTCTTCATGAACATAGATGCGCTCTACACCACCGCAAGATTGTCCCGCGTTCTGAAATCCAGCCCACAGCGCTCCCATTGCAGCCCGGTACGGGTCAGCATCCTCACAGACAATCATCGCATCGTTTCCGCCAAGTTCAAGACAAAGAGGAGTAAGATATTTTGCCGCTCTCTCCATTAAATATTTTCCTATCGCAACCGAGCCTGTAAAGAATATTTTATTTACACCCTGATCGAGAAATGCATCTCCGGCAATTTTACCGGGTAAATTTATAAAATTGAAAATCCCATCCGGAAGATTTGCCGAATTAAAAGCCTCATTCAAAATCAATCCAACCATCTGCGTTTCGGTTGCGGTTTTCAAGATTACAGCGTTACCGGCAAGTAATCCCATTACAACTTCGGATAGAGGAATTGAGAAAGGATAATTCCAAGGAGAGATAATACCAACAACCCCGTAAGGCACGCGAATAATTTTACTTCTTTTATTTATCAGAATTATATTGCCGCCGTGTAATTTTTGATCTTTCAAAAACCGGCTTGCATTTTTACAGTAATATGAAATTGCCATACTCGCGGGAAATACTTCCGTTGCTAAAGCATCAACTCTTGTTTTGCCATTATCGCGAGAAATTGTTTCGGCAATCCGATCGGCATTCTCAACAATAAAATCCCTCACTTTAAGAAGATATTTTACTCGCACGCCAATAGGAATGTGTTCCCACAATTTTTGAGATTCGCGGGCACGAAGAATCATACTATTGAGATCCTCAAAAGAATTTAATTTTGAAAATCCGATTTTCTCCCCTGTAGCAGGATTTATTGATTCAGTTTGATGATCCATAATCTCTCCAAAGTTAATTATTACAAAAAGGATACAAACAAAATTTATTGTTTTGCATCTAAATTATGAAATAATTCTTAAGGAGGCTTCTAATCACATGCTGATGCCTATGGCAAAACTATTTTTTTATTTAATAGAACGCTGAAAAACACAAATAAAGCAGATTTCCGCTGGTCATTTTTGTTGTTTTTAGAAGTCCTCTTAATTTAATTATGCCTAAATGGAGAAAAAATGAATTTGACTCATCAAGACAAAAGCAACTATCTGAAGGGATTATTAATATTAATTGGTAAGGATAAAGTTATTGCAGAACAGGAAAGAATGCTTCTTTCGGAAATGTCTTATACTTTAGGTTTCGATCCGAAATTTTGTAATGATGCCATTGGTGAGTTATTAGAAAATGAATATATAATCGAAGAACCTCCAGCGTTTTCTAATAAAAAAATAGCAGAGGCATTCATTAAAGACGGGATTAAAATCGCATTTGCAGATAAGGAACTTCATCTTTACGAACTAAATTGGTTAAACGCAGTTTCGGATAAAAATGGGATTGATCCAGACCGGGGACTAAAGGAGTTTGAATATTTCAAAAGTTTGCATACAAAAAAGAACACTGTTTTTGAATTCGAGATTTCCAAGATTGTTAAAGTGTAATCTAGTTTTTTATTTCCCCAGCTCAAAAGCAATATAGTCGGTTATAAGGTGAAATGTTAGGCGGAGACTGAGTCAAATTTGCTTTACTCCACCGGAGATCTTACAGGCTGATTAAACCAATTTTATTTTTTTCTTCCCCTTTGACCGGTGATCTTTCTTTTTGGAGGTTCTTTCTTGTGAAATTTATGTGAGACTTTTTTCCGGTGCATTTCAGGAATAGGTAATAACATACTCTCTTCCGGAAAAATACAATCTATTTTTTTACCGAGAAATTCTTCCAACTTCTGCAGCTCGTGCGAATCCTCCTCGTCAGCAAAATTTATCGAGATCCCTGTAGCGCCGGCACGTCCTGTCCGCCCGATTCGATGTACGTACTCTTCAATATCTTGCGGCATATTATAATTGATTACATGCGAAATTCCCTCAACATGAATACCGCGGGATGCAACATCCGTTGCAACAAGCACACGCACTTTCCCCTCGCGGAATTTTTCCAAACGTTTAATACGCTGGGTCTGTTCAACATCTCCTGAAAGAAGCGCGCAACTTATTCCATACATTTCAAAAGTTTCTTTTAGATGTTTCGCATCGTCTCGTCTATTAACAAAGACCAGAACACGTTCAAGATTTTTTTGCATAATCAAATTATAAAGCAGTGTTGGTTTTTCGGCGATTGTAGTGATATAAGTTATCTGTTCGATACTTTGCACGGCAACTTCCTCCGGCTTCACCGTTATCTGAAATGCCTGCCTCGTCCACGATTCGGCAAGACGTTTAACGTCGCCTGAAATTGTTGCGCTAAAGAACATCGTCTGCCGTTTTGATTTTTGAGGAGTGCTAATAACAATCTCTTTAACATGAGGAATAAATCCCATATCAAGCATTCTATCGGCTTCATCAATAATAAGAATTTCAACTTTGCTCAGATCGACAAGTTTCTTTCGCATAAAGTCGATTAACCGTCCGGGTGTGCATATCAATATATCGCACGCTTCGCTTTTGAGAATGTTCATCTGTTTTACATAGTCTATTCCCCCTAAAATCGATAGAATTGAACAAGGCACATACTTTCCGATTAATCGAGCATCTTTTTCGATCTGCAGCACAAGTTCACGTGTAGGGGCAAGAATTAAGGAACGCGGTGTACCATGTTTACGTTTTTTTTCTATAGGATGCTTCAGAATATGATTAAATATAGTTAAAAGGAATGCCGCCGTTTTTCCGGTTCCTGTTTGAGCCTGAGCAGTTACATCTTCACCTGCAAGTGATTTTGGAAGAGTTTCTGCTTGAACCTGTGTGCAATATTGAAAACCGGCATCATAAACTCCGTGCAGCACTTCCATGGAGAGATCAAAATCGTGAAAGCGTGTTTTTCCATCAGCGACAGGTACTTTAAAAACAGTTTCATCCCAAGGCTCCGATGGAATTATTTGTGGAGGTCTTACTATATTCTTAGCGCCCTTGGAGCGTTTCTGATGACGATCTCGGTACTCTTCCGGAGTTTCTTTTTTGCGCGGTGTACGCGGCAGATGAGTCCCGCTTCCCTTTTCGTGCGGATAGGCTTTATGTTCTTTGCTTGAAGATTTTTTTTCTATAGTGGTCGTATATTTAAGAACGGTTGCCGATTTTGGCTTAACACGGTAGAACGATTTAATTTTGTCTATAATTTTATTGAACAAATTAAACTACTCTCTGATTAACAACTATTTTATTAGCAAATTCGATTTTAATGTTGCGGAAAGGGGGGGATTCGAACCCCCGTGACGCTAAAAGCGCCAAACGGTTTTCGAGACCGCCGCATTCAACCACTCTGCCACCTTTCCAGATTCAATAACATCTTGAACTTTAATCCGCTTTTATACGATTTAATTTCTTGCTCTCTTAAAAATGCTTCAGATTTAGTTGCATAATCTTCCGTATAAACAATTTTGTATGGGA
>CAMTXU010000004.1:0-61328 GCA_947085815.1 uncultured Ignavibacteriota bacterium
CAAGAGATATCTAGCGACTCAAATCTCTCCTATGACTTTGCCAATTAGTTGTTCTAAAATATAATTTAATGACTGGTATTAACATACGAGCCGCTCAACACGGACAGCCCTGCAGAGCGGGGTAAACTCATTTCAGTGCGGATTTGTGTAATAATAAAGTTGCGTTTGCAAAAACAAGTTGCTCTTTAAAGTAGGTTGTTCCCCCAAAGGGGTGGCGATGCCATAAGAAACATTTTTACACTCCCTTAATAAATAAAAGTAGTTGCTACTATTCGGCATTGTTGTTCTGGGCTTAGTTGCTACACCGTTAGGTCTCAAAACGAAGCAGCATTTGTGTAAGTGTTATCAACAAAGTTGATTTGTTTTCTCAGTTCTCTTGATGTTAAATCCTCAAAAAACATTTCCCACGCATGCGGCTCTCACTCTCTGCAACAGTAATATGAATTAAATGTTTTGTTCCGTCCGAGCATATTTCACACGCACACAGCAGTACCTGATTGCTTGTGTATTTTCATATCGCCTCATAGACCTCATCAACAAACAGATACAATATATCCGGGCTGGATTAATCTCTTTTACTCAAACTTTCATATTCTTCATACAACTTTGCGTTGAGATTACTTACTGAACTCTTTGACAGATATGTTTTACGTCTGAATCTGTAAATGTCTGCTCAATGTCCAGGGTTGACATACCTCTTACATACATTTCCTTGGCTAGCAATTTTAGATTATCTCCCAAACTGTCTAGTCTCTGTAATATCTGACTTTCAAATTCTTCCTCTGTATTTCTTACTCTTGGCTGCCTCAATTCCAGCAATCCTTCGCTTGTCTTACTTTTCTGTCATAATATCCGTTACGGTAGCCGCTCCTTCTGCTTTCTTCTTTCCGTTGATATCAATCCCGACCTAGATAATCAGTTAATTATTGTTCTAAGCTTTCTTGTAGTAACTTTTCAAAGCCTCTCTTAAAAAAATCATGAAATATATTTTCACGATCCGATTTAAGTAATTCTTCAAATAATTTGTTTTTTTCTATTGATGCTTTTACTTTTACACTTATAGTGTTGTCTCCTTTTTTTACTAAATCTTATTTTTTAATTCATATTTATCGGTGAGGCACCTTCTTTTTTTACTTTTTACACAAACTTAAGGACATTACCTACGATAAAGATTTTCTAAAAACAAATAGAGTTATGAACGCACTTTTCATAATGGATAAATTAGAGATAGAAATATTGAAACGGTCTTACGAAGAATAATAAAAAAGAGACCTACTTGTGAATTCGCATATATTAAATTGTATCTATTTTGATTGGGAGTTAGGCAGCTATGAAATGGCGGCGATACTAATTGGGAGAAAGAATTTTGCAGTATTTCCCCTCAGCATCTAAGCGGTGTTGTGATTAAAGAAAATATGATGTAACATTAAATAAGACAATAATCGAAAGTGAAAGAAATATCAATGAACGAATTTATTAGTGGATTACCCAAAGCGGAATTGCATCTGCATATTGAGGGGACATTAAACCCCGAACTTATGTTTAAAATTGCCCAACGAAACAAGATAGATATTAATTACGGGTCGGTTGATGAATTAATTCAGGCGTATAATTTTAACAATCTGCAGGATTTTTTAAATCTCTATTACGCGGGCGCCGGAGTTCTCCGCACGGAAGAGGATTTTTACGAAATGACCTGGTCCTATCTTGAAAAAGTTTTTTCGCAAAATGTTCTTCATTGCGAGATATTTTTTGACCCTCAGACACATACAAATAGGGGAATTGATTTTGATACAGTCATTAATGGCATCCATAATGCGATAAAGGACGCGAGGGAAAAGTTAGGCATTTCGGTTAAACTCATAATGTGTTTTCTGAGAGATCTTGATGAGGATTCCGCTATAAAAACAATGCAAGAGGCTTTAGCTCACAAAGATAAGATTATCGGGGTCGGACTCGATTCCGCGGAAGTGGGAAATCCTCCATCAAAATTTAAAAATGTATTTACGATGGCAAGGCGTGAGGGATTTTTGACGGTAGCTCACGCAGGTGAAGAGGGACCAGCCTCATACGTCTGGGAAGCGTTAAAACATTTGAATGTTTCCAGAATTGATCATGGCAATAATTCAATGGATGACAATAATTTGATTGATGAACTTGTAAGGACAAAAATGCCTTTGACTGTCTGCCCGTTGTCAAATCTAAAATTGAAAATTGTGGATGATCTTAAAAAACATCCGTTGAAAAAAATGATTCAAAAAAATCTAATGATAACAATAAATTCCGACGACCCCGCATATTTCGGCGGATATATAAACGAAAATTATTCTGCTATTGCGCATGCGCTAGAGTTAACTAAAGAGGAGTTAACATTGCTTGCAAAAAATTCTTTTCAAGCTAGTTTTTTAGAACCCGCAGAAAAAGAAATGATGTTGTTAAAAATTGATGAATATTGCAGTAACCATAATAGAGACTGAACTTTTGTAGTCTGATATTTCTATTTATTAAAATATTCAAGCGAAGATGTTTTTACGCAAGTTGGAAAGTATCTCGACCCGACCTATAATTCTATATAAGCAGCTCAACAAATATTCTCTTCCGTGCCAAAAGACACTTCTGTTGAATTATATATCCCATATCCATTTACACCGGATTAGCGAGTAAAAGAATGTAATGATTATTATTCATCCCCACAAAATCCAACCGCATAAATATGTGGTTTATCGTTACAGCCGGAACTATGGTAACCCCTCCGCGTCTTAAGAAATGAAAGCGACAATAAAATACTTTACACGGAAGTTCAAATAAATTATCAACAAACAAAAAGAGCGAGGCATATCATGAAAGCAAGAATATTAATTGCGGTTGTTTTAGTAACAACATTTCTATTCGGTTCGGCATCTTTTGCCGAAAGGAATAAGAATCTAACACAAGCCAACACATATGAAGCAATTGAGCTGAACAGGCTTATCGGTTTGGCTTCCGATAACGACGGATTGAAAGTCAGTTGCGCTTTTAATCTAGGGGAAATGAAATCGGAGAAAGCAGTAATTCCTTTAATAGCATTGCTTCGCGATGGAAAGACCGATGAAGAGAGAATTATAGCAGCTCTTTCATTAATGAAGATTGGCGACATTCAAGGTGTTTACATGGTTAGCCGTGCCGCAAAATTCAATGATTCTGGTCGCGTAAGATATATTTGTGAAAAATTCTATAATGGATATTTGATTAATAAATATCAGGTAGAAAATTCCGGCAACAATACAGTAGCAAAATTGTAATTAAAGGATAATCAGTAAACCGTTAAATTGGTTTTTAGTTCTTTCGATAATTAGAGTAGTAAAAAGTAATGAAAATGATTTCCCGAGGTAAAAGGGGAGAAAGGGCCCCGAATCTTTCGATGCAGATTTAACCTCACATTTGACCTCTCCGGTTATAATAGCTAGCCGGAGAGTTTTTCAATGAAAAATATCCTCTCTAGTTTGCCTTAAATATCAATTCTAAGTTTATTTCGGTAATTTTGAGTCACAATTAAACAAGTATGATTACCAAATGAATTCAAGTAAGGGACATTGATTATGTACGAATATATGGAGAAGAATAGTTTTTTTGCGCAAGTACCGGGAATGATGGAAAATCTTTGCGAAGAGGAATTGAAAGAACTTGGTGCTATAAATACAAAAGTTGCTTATAGAGGAGTTTACTTTGAAGCCGAGCCGGAAGTTTTATACAGAATTAATTATACATCTCGCTTAGTATCCCGTGTTCTGGCGCCGCTGTTAACCTTTCAATGCCACAATACAAATATTCTTAAAAAGAAAGCGGAGACTATAAAATGGGAAGAATTTTTCCCGGTAGATAAAACCTTCGCTATAACCGCTTCAGTTGCTAAAAGTCAGATCAATAATTCACTCTACGCGTCTCAATGTTTGAAAGATGGAATCGCGGATTACTTCCGGAAAGTTAGTGACGGTATAAGACCGGATGTAAAAACGGTTAATCCGGACGTGCGTATAAATCTACATATAGAAAAAGATGTTGCCGTAATAAGTTTAGATACTTCAGGAGAGTCGCTTCATAAACGTGGGTACAGATTAATGGCGGGAGAAGCGCCAATGCAGGAGACACTTGCCGCGGCGATTATACGTCTAAGTAAATGGGATGGGGAAAATTCTTTGTGGGATTGTATGTGCGGATCGGGAACGATTTTATGCGAGGCGCTGATGCACTATTGCAGAATTCCTGCACAGAAATTACGGACAAACTTTGGATTCTTTTATCTGCCGGATTTCGACAAGCAAATTTGGGAAAAACTAAAGGCGGAGTGCGATAAGAAAATTCGACCATTACCAAAAGGATTAATAAGCGGCAGCGATAAATCCCAAAGAGTGATCGAGGTTGCGAAAGAAAATCTCTCAAGACTGCCGTTTTCTGACGCGGTTGAAATAGCAGGTCATCCATTTCAACACGTCAAACAATTTGAAAACGGAACATTGATTACAAATCCTCCGTATGGAATTCGTATGGGTGATTTTGAAGAGGTGAAAAAACTTTACACAGAACTGGGAGATTTTATCAAACAGAAATGTAAAGGTACTACCGCGTTTATTTATACAGGCGATCCCACTCTACGAAAATCTATCGGACTAAAAACCTCAAGAAGAATTCCTCTTGTTAACGGTAAACTTGAGGGAGTACTTGTTCAGATAGACAGTTACGAGGGGAGTAAAAAAATGTATTACGCCGAGTACAAGGCGGAAGAAGAATTATTGAAGAAAAAATCTGAAGCTGACTAAATTTCAGTTGGTAATGATAGTCCAATTATTATTTGATCATTTTTATGTAGCGCAGAATACGATTCTGCGCACACAGAACAGAATGAAATTCTGTTCTACATCCCTAATATCATCAAACAGCTCTTTGCGGCTTCAACCAAAGGAGTAAAGTAGATACCGAACACAAGCGTCATTGTAACCAGAAACGAAACAAGAATTTTATTAGGAATGGAGACGATAACCACAGGAGTTTCGGCTTCGGCTTTTGTTAGGAACATATGTTTCATTACACGTACGTAATAGTAAAGAGAAACAACTGAGTTCAAAAGAGCGATGACGGCAACTGCAATCATTTTAGCGTCAACGAGAGCTATAAAGAGATATAACTTGCCTATAAATCCTGCTGTCGGCGGTAATCCTGTTAAAGAAATTAAAAATATAGTCAAAGAAATTCCGAGGAACGGGGAAGTATGTCCAAGTCCGTTATAATCATGAATATCTTCCGATCCGGTTTTATTGGCGATAAGCATTACGATTAGGAATGCACCGAGATTCATCAAGAGGTAAACAGAGAAATAAATTAAGATAGCGAGCAACCCTTGATTTGAAAGAACAACCACTCCAAGTAAAAGATAACCGGCATGTGCAATAGAAGAGTAAGCGAGCATTCTCTTCATGTTATTTTGCCACAGCGCAGAGAAATTTCCGAGAGTCATAGTAAGAATTGAAATTGCTACAAGCAAAGATCTCCAATCGAAAGCATTAATTAAATGCCACATTCCTAAAGGATCTACGTAAGAGACAAAAGTTGTTTTGATAAATCTTATTAGCAATGCAAGACCAGCCGCTTTACTCGCGACAGATAATAGAGCAGTAATTGTAATTGGAGCGCCTTCGTAAACATCCGGTGTCCAGAAATGGAACGGCGCGGATGAAATTTTATAACCGATTCCGGCAAAAATAAGTATGCAAGCAAACGCAAGCGTAAAAAGATTTATATGCGGATTCTGAATCATCGCGTTTATTACATAAAGATTTGTGCTTCCGGTTAATCCGTATACAAGAGAAATTCCAAACAACATTAAGCCGGATGAGACGGCTCCATAGAGCAAATATTTAAGAGCGGCTTCGCTGTTTCTTTCTCTCAACTTTGTAAATCCGGCAAGTACGTAGGACGAGAGAGACATTAATTCCATAGATAGATAGATTAGGATTAAGTCCGTTGCGGAAATCATGAAGAACATTCCCAAGATCATACCGAAGATCAGAGCATAATACTCACCGATTCTATCTTTAATCTTTTCTATTTCTTCCGAGCCAAACGAGAAGAAAACAATGAAGAGAGAGGAGACTAGAACTATCATTTTGAAAAAGATGCCGAATGAATCAACGGCGAACATACCATAATCAGTGGAGGTTGCTTCGGAAGTGGCGAAAGCCGATCCGAAATTTCCGAACTGGTCTAATGTAAAATAGCCGGTTACAGCGAGCGCAGCAATTACTATGTGAGGAATGAACCTTTTATCTTTATGAAATATTAAATCTGCCAAAACGAGAACAATTAAGGCAACAGAAAGAACTATTTCCGGGACGATAAGATTTAGCGAGTGATATAAATTTGTATTTGCCATCATTAAAATTATAATCCGCCTAATGAAGTTGTACTAATAGTTGTTGTAACAAATTGAACTAAAGAATTCACGGAAGTATTCATAATATTCAACATTGCTGATGGATAAACACCCAGAAATATGATAATTATTGTGAGTGGAATAAACATTGCATATTCACGAGCGTCAATGTCTTTCAAGGAAGTCCATTTTTCGTTAAGAGGACCAAAGAAAATTCTTTGAAGAGTCCATAACATATAAGCCGCACCGAGAAGAATGCCGAGCGTGGAGATCATTGTAAGAATTCTTAATGAATCAACTCCAAATGCGCCTATGAAAACAAGAGCTTCGGAAACAAACCCGCTCAAGCTTGGTAATCCGATTGCAGCAAAGAACGCAACGGTAACGAATCCGGTGTACATTGGCATTTGAGTAGCCATACCTCCGAAGTCATTCAATCCTCTTGTGTGAGTACGATCGTAAAGAACACCTACAATTAAGAAGAGCATTGCTGTAATTGTACCGTGGTTAAACATCTGGAAGATAGCACCGTTCACTCCTACGGTAGTGAGTGAAGCCATTCCTAATAAAACATAACCCATGTGAGAGACCGAGGAGTAAGCTATAAGTTTCTTAAAATCTTTTTGTGCAAGTGCCACTAAAGCGCCGTAAACAATATTTACCATTCCAAAGAGAGCTATGTACCACATCAGATCACGAGTTATATCCGGAAAGATTGGATAGCTGACTCTCAAGATTCCGTAAGTACCCATTTTAAGGAGAACGCCTGCAAGAATAACAGAGATTGGTGTTGGAGCTTCAACGTGAGCATCCGGCAACCATGTATGGAAAGGGAACATCGGGATTTTAATAGCAAAGCCTGCGAATAACGCAATGTAGGCAATCAATCTAAAATTATTTGGATTAAGCGAAGACAGAATTCCATCAGCTGAGTAGTTAGCCGGATTCATTAAAGCTAATAAACTGAATGTATGCACTCTGCTTCCGTCTGCCATTAACTCGGTTGCACTGAAATATAAACCGATCATCACTAAAAGAATAAACACGCTTCCGAACAAAGTATAAATGAAGAACTTTATTGCCGCATATTCTTTTCGTGGTCCGCCCCAGATTCCAATTAAGAAATACATCGGGAGAAGCATTAATTCCCAGAAGATGTAGAAGAGAAAGAAATCGAGAGAAACAAACACGCCCATCATGCCAGCATCTAGAAGAAGGAAGAGAGCAAAATAACCTTTAACGGATTTCTCAATTGTCCATGAAGAGATTGCTGCGATAAACGAGATAAGTGCAGTCAATAAAACCATAGGCATGCTTAATCCATCGATCCCCATGAAGTAATCAATCTTTATATTTCCAAGCCATGAGATGCCGCTGATATTGATCCACTGAAATTTTTCGATGAATTGAAATGACTTTTCTTCATAAATACCTGCGGCGGAGTAATTATAATTAGCCATAAGAACTACTGCCAGTACCAATTGAAGGGCAGTAATACCAAGGGTCAAGTATTTTATCGAATTGGGATGTTCTTTTTTCATGAACAAGATTAAGAACATTCCCAAAACCGGAAGAAAAGTGATTAACGAAAGAATCGGAAATCCAATCATAACTACGAACCTATATTTTTAATTTTTGTAGGGAACGGTCTGCGACCGTTCCGTTAAATTTAATTTTTGCGGAAGGGTTACAAACCCTTCCCTACGATTTATATCAAAAAGGTTTGAAGAACACCAACAGAATAATTACAGCAAATACAACAAATACAATATACGTCTGAACTTTTCCGGTTTGTAATTTTTTGAACGATAATCCAACGAACCCGCTGAAGAATGCAGTAAAATTTACAAAGCCGTCAACAATATATGTATCGAACCATCCGCTCACTCTGGAAGTAAATCTTGTAACAGTAGCAGAACCGTTAACAATTCCGTCAACAATTTTATTGTCGAACCAGGCAAGGATAGAACTGAAACTCAAAGTTCCGGTAATAGCAGTTAGATCATATAGTTCATCAAGGAACCATTTATTCAAAGAAAAATTATATAGCGGTTTAAGTTTTTCGGCAAGTTTGTCAGCGTTTAATTTATTCCACTGATAGAACATGAATGCTATAAGTATTCCTAGTCCAGCAAATGCGAGAGACATAAACATAGCAGGATAGTGAGCCCAATGCATTGTTTCAGTATATTCAACAGAATGAATAACTTCTCCGTGAACTTCAGCTTTAGCTTCTTCACTGCTCGGTTTCATAAATTCATATCTAGTTTCAAGCGGAGTTACTTGCGTTGGAGTTTGAATCCAGTTCTTCAGTACCCAGCCTGTGTCGGCGCCGATTGGATTTGGAGTGTACCAGATAAAAATTGAAAGCGCAGCGAGAACAACAAGAGGTGCGGTCATTACAAATGGTGATTCATGTGCATGATCAAATTTATGATGATCTTTTGGTTCGCCGTGGAATGTCATAATCACTAAACGGAACATGTAGAACGCAGTAAGTCCGGCTACTGTAAAACCGATGATAGGAATTAACCAGTGACCGGTTAATTTTCCAAATGCCAGAGTGCCCGCGAGAATTCCATCTTTACTTAAGAATCCGGAGAAAAGGGGAACACCTGAGATAGCCAGCGTTGAAATTAAAAACGTATAATAAGTGATTGGCATTTTCCTCTTCAATCCGCCCATGTTGCGAATGTCTTGTTCGTGGTGCATTGAATGAATTACAGAACCTGAACCCAGGAACAAACATGCTTTGAAGAAAGCGTGTGTAACCAAATGGAAAAAGGCGAACGCATAAGCGCCAACACCAAGAGACATTACCATGTAACCTAACTGAGAAACCGTTGAGTAAGCTAAAACTTTTTTAATGTCATTTTGAGTAAGAGCAATTGTCGCGGCGACAAGAGAAGTAAAAGCACCTACAACTGCAATTACTAACATAGCATCGGCTGTGAGCATAACAAAGATTCTAACTACGAGATAAACACCCGCGGCAACCATAGTTGCGGCGTGGATTAATGCACTTACCGGAGTTGGACCTTCCATAGCATCGGGCAACCAGACATGAAGAGGGAATTGGGCTGATTTACCAACCGCTCCCATAAAAATTAAAATTCCGGCGGCTGTTAACCAGGCATTACTTGCAAAAGGAATGTTGCCCGCGGCGATTTGTGAATATATGATATCAAACGTAAAAGTCTTGTACTGCGTAAAGAGAATCAGGATGCCAATGAACATTCCAACGTCACCGATACGATTAACAATGAATGCTTTCTTAGCTGCATCGGATGCGGATTTTTTTTCGTACCAGAAACCGATTAAAAGGTAAGAAGAAAGACCTACCAGTTCCCAGAAGATATACATCATCAATAAATTGTGAGTTAAGACAATTCCGAGCATTGAGAAAGTGAAAATTCCAAGATAGGCGAAGTAGCGAGTATAAAGTTTGTCACCGCGCATATACTCGATTGAGAAAACGTGAACAAGAAAACTGATGAGGTTTACAACAAAGAGCATCATCACCGTAATATTGTCTATCTTAAAACCAAGTTCTATGTTAATATCTCCAACGACCGGGGCGTTTCCCATAGAGATCCAAGTGAACGCGGAGATAATATCTTTGGTATTGTAAAGAGAAAGTTTTACATATCCGACAATAATTGAAAGAAGCAGTGCTATTCCAAGAATTGCTACTTCAAACAGATAAAGTTTTGGAATTTTCTTACCGAAAAAAATTACGGTGGTGAATCCAAATAATGGAAGAAAGAGAATAACAACGCAAATATTAATCAGTAAACTTTCGCTCATAACCTATTCTTTTAAGTGGTCTATTTCGTCAACGTTAACGTTTGTGAATGTCTTGTAAATATTTAATACAATAGCAAGTGCAATGGCTGCTTCAGCCGCGGCTAATATAATTACGAATAGAGCTATTGCTTGTCCAGCCAAACCGAAATTCCCGAATCTTGAAAATGCAACAAAATTAATATTGGCGGCATTGAGAACCAGTTCAATTCCCATCAAAACCATTACAGCATTTTTACGGGTAACAATTCCGTATATGCCTAATGAAAATAAGACGGCGCTTACAATTAAAAAATGTGTTAAACCAACTTGTAACAATTCCATTCTCCCGTTTAATTCTGTCCCCGATTTTTAATGGAACGAATCTCATCTATGTGAAGTGTAGAGACTCTTCACTTCGTTCAGAGTGACAAAAATTTATTCTTTATCCCTTCTTGCTATTGATGCCGCTCCGATAAGGGCAATCAGCAATAGGATGCCGAGTAATTCGAAAATTAAAACGTAATCGTTAATTAAAAGATGACCAAGATCTTTAGCCGTTGATATCGGCATAACTCCCGGCTGAGATTTCCAATTGGTCCAAATCATGATTGAAACAACCGCGCCCATAAAAAGACCTACACCTATTGCTGCTGGAAGCATCTGAACTGTGCCGGTGCGAATCTCAACGCCGGTAATTTTATTTGTTAACATCACACCAAAAAGAATCAATATCAATATGCCGCCAACGTAAACCATGATTTGGGCAATAGCCAGAAAATCGGCGCCGAGTAAGACATAAATTCCAGCCACACCGAAGAATGTAAATAATAGAAAGAATGCGGAGTGGACAATATTGCGAGTGGTAACAACAAACAGAGCAGAGAGAATTGTTATCGCTGCGAAGATATAAAAGATGATGTCATAAAAATTCATAAAATCTTTTCTCTATTTACTCGGTTTTATTTTCTGGTTGAGGAGCCGCCGGCGCTTCCGGTTTTGCTTTTGCCGCGGCTGCTGCTTTTAGCGCTTCTTTTTCTGCTTGCATTTTTTCGAAGTTAACTTTCTTCTCTGCTGCTTCTTCATCAGTTAGTGTTGCAAATTTGTAAAGTAAATTGCTTCTCTCAAATTCGGCAAATTCATAAACGTCTGTCATATAAATACATTCTGTAGGACAGGGGAATACGCACAACTGACAATAACAACATTTTGCAATATCAATATTAAACTTCGTAACCCAGAGCGCTTTCTTTTTACCGTTTGATGTTGTGCCCAGATCTTCTCCGGGAACACTCTTCACAGTTTCAATTTCAATACAACTTACCGGGCAAGCGCGTGAGCATTGATCGCATCCAATGCAATCATCCATATTAACATATAATCTGTTTCTAACACGCTCGGGCAAAGTTACTTTCACATCTGGATACTGAATGGTTACGGCGGGAGTGAAAAGATGCTTAAAAGTAATTTTCATTCCAACAAGAACCGTGAAAATTCCATCCCATGTATTTCTTAAATATTGTTTCATTTCAGTAGTCAGGTTTCATCAGTTTATAGTATTGAAATAATTCCAATTATAATTAAATTTATAAATGCGTAAGGAATCAAATATTTCCAGCAAACGGTCATAAGTTGATCAACACGTAAGCGGGGAAGCGTCCATCTTAACCACATCTGAACAAATACAAAGAATAATCCTTTTACAATGAACCAGAAACCCTGTTCGAAAGGAACGAGCCACTCTGCGCCAATTGTATTTCCAAAATAACCTAATGGAGATTGATAACCGCCAAAAAATAAAATCGAAATAATTGCGCTGACGGCAAACATATTACCATACTCTGCAAGCATGAACATGCCCCATTTCATTCCGCAATATTCAGTAAAATATCCGGCAACTAATTCTGATTCAGCTTCGGGGATATCAAATGGCACTCTATTAACTTCAGCCAATGTGCTTATGAAAAGAATCAAAGCTCCAACAAACATAAACGGGATCAATAAAAATTTAGATAATCCAAAAACTGCACCGCCAAAAATATTCCAATTCCAAAAGGAAGAAGTCTGCATTTGACTAATCTTATCCAAACTTAAAGTACCGGTAAGCATGATCATTGAAAGAACAATCAGTGCTGTAGGAATTTCATAACTGACGATCTGAGCGGCAGCGCGCATAGCGCCGAGTAAAGAATATTTATTATTAGCCGACCAGCCCGCCATTAAAATTCCAGCTACAACTAAACTTGAAATCGCGAGAACGTAAAAGAGACCTATTTCAACTTCACTGCCAAGGAGTTTACTGGAGAAGGGAATAACAGCATAAACCGCAAAACTACCGGTAAAAACTAAAATGGGTGCAATGTTATAGAGAGTTTTGTCCGCATCATTAGCGATAATATCTTCTTTCTGGAGCATCTTCATTAAATCGGCAACTGTCTGAAGCCAGCCGTGCCAACCTGTGCGCATAGGTCCTAATCTATCCTGCATATGAGCCGAAACTTTTCTTTCTAACCAAATGCCAAAGAGTGCGAATAGAAGAATTATGGTAAGCGGAACAACTGCTACAATTAATCCGGCAACTATTTCATTACCAATCAGGTTATAGAGGAATTGATACATTATCTATCTATTTCTCCTAAGACAATATCCAGGCTTCCGAGAATTGCTATAACGTCCGCAACTAAATGACCTTTGCACAATTCTCCCATGAGTTCGAGATTTACGAATGATGGGGCTCGAACCTTAACTCTGAACGGATTCAAGTTGCCATCGCTAATTATAAAATATCCAAGTTCACCGCGCGGATTTTCAACGCGTGTATAAACAGTGCCTTTAGGCGGTTTAATTCTTTTTGGAATTGCTGATTGTACATCTCCCTCAGGAATATTATCGATGGCTTGTTCTATGATTCGTACGCTTTGTTCCATCTCCAGAACACGAACGTAATACCGATCCCAGCAATCACCAACAGTTCCAACTAATCCTTTGCCGGTCGGAATTTCATAATCAAAACGATCATAGATTGAATACGGATCTTCCTTACGGACATCAAAAGCTAAACCACTTCCGCGAAGGACAGGACCGCTTGCACCAAAGTTTATTGCAGTATCTATTGGTAAAATGCCAACGTTAGCTGTTCTCTCAATAAAAATTTTGTTAAATGTAAGGAGGTTATTTAATTCAACAACTGTAGGGCGGAAATGTTTAAGGAATTCTTTAGTCTTACGAACGAAATCAGGATGTATATCGTGGGAAAGTCCACCAATCCACATATAATTATAAAGCATCCTTGCGCCGCAAGTCATTTCAAAGAGACTTAATATATATTCGCGGTCACGGAAGAGGTATAAGAAGGGGGTTAACGCGCCAATATCGGCTCCATTAGTAGCGATCGCTACAAGATGAGAGGCAATTCTCTGCAATTCAGCCATAATTACACGGATATACTCAACCCGTTCGGGAACTTGTATACCGAGCAATCTTTCTACCGCGACAGCATACCCAAAATTATTCCCCATAGCGGCGAGGTAATCTAATCTATCTGTGTAGGGAACAACCTGGGGGTAGGTCATTGCCTCTGCATGCTTTTCGAAACATCTATGAAGATAACCAATATGAGGCTTGACGCTTAATATTAATTCTCCTTCAATCTCTAATTCAAGTCGTAACACGCCATGTGTGGATGGGTGTTGAGGACCCATATTTAAAACCATTGTCTCGGTCTTCAAAGCCATTTTATTAGCCATAAGTATCAAGCTGCAAGCAGCAAGATTAATTAGTAATTAAGTTTTTGGATTTAACTTTTTTTTGAAACTATAAATCATTTTTTGAATTTCAACAACATCTTCCAAAAGTTCTTTTGACAAACTAAGTCTTAGAAAATTCAAATCCTCAGATAAAATCAATTGAGTCTCTAATTCGAATGCAGATGAATACGCAATTTCTAAAAATCTGCAAAATTCTTTCTCGGAATCTTTCCCCGAGCCCTCGGCGATATTTGAAACAATCGAGACAGCTGCTCTTCTCATCTGGGAAACCAATCCAAATTTTTCACTTGCTGGAAGATCTTCAGTTGCCTCATATATTTTTTTTACAAGAATTCGCGATTTCAACCATATTTTCAATTCTTTGAAATTATGCATCTATCTTGAAGCTTAACCCTTGTTTCTTGAACCTAGTAAGGAACCTTCATCCCCTGATAAAATTCTGGGTTCTTGTAATCTTTTCTTAACGGGTAACCTGCTTCCCAATCGTATGGCATTAAAATTCTTCTCAAGTCAGGATGATTTTGAAATATGATCCCGAACATGTCGAACGCTTCACGTTCATGCCAATCGGAAGTTCTCCAAACATTATATACGGATTCAACTTGTGGATTTTCTCTTGGAGTAGCGACTCTGAGTGTAATTTTATGCTTCAAAATAGTCGAATGTAAATGATAATAAACGCTTAAAGTACCACCACTTATGATATCTGCCCCATCCTCATCTTTGGTCTTCGTACCATTAGCGTCATCAACGCCGGATAGTACCATCAAACTGTCGAATTGAAGATCATTATTCTCACGTAAGAATGATCCAACCTTATGAATTTGCAAAGGATCAATGGATATTATCGATTCTGTGGGAGTATCTTTATCGATAGCTGATACAGCATCGCCAAATTCTTTCTTTAATAGCTCAAAAATTTCTTCTGGATTCTTCATGCTATTTTCTTTCTCATCGATTCATTACGGATTTTTTCTTGTAATTTAAGTAATCCTTCCAATAATGCTTCAGGTCTAGGGGGACAGCCTGGAACATACACGTCAACTGGAATGACCCGGTCGATTCCTTTCAGCACATGATATCCATGCTCCCAATAAGGACCGCCACAATTTGCGCAGCTCCCCATTGAGATTATATACTTCGGATCGGGCATCTGTTCATAAAGTCTCTTAATACGAGTTGCCATCTTAAAGGTTACGGTGCCGGAGATAATAATTGCGTCGGCTTGCCGTGGAGTGTTTCTAGGAATTACTCCAAAACGGTCAAAATCATAATGAGATGCGGAAGTTGCCATCATTTCGATTGCACAGCATGCGAGTCCGAAACCTAACTGCCAAATTGAGGACAAACGTGCCCAATTCATCAAATCTTCTGCTCTTGCAATTACAATGTTACCATCGGAAAATTCTTGATCTAATAAACCCATTTAGTATATCTCTTTCAGCGTTAGGATTTCGAGTTCAGTATTTTGTCGAGTTTCGGTGGTTCCGGATTAGGTCGTGCCCATTCTAAATCACCTTTTCTCCATTCATAAGCCATTCCAAGTCCAAGAACTAATAGAAAAATCAACCCGACGGCAAAACCATAAAATCCGTATTCTTTATATGTTAATGCCCAGGGGAATAGTAGAACTACCTCTACATCAAAGATTAAGAAGATTAGAGCGATTACATAAAAACGAATATTGAATTTAACCCAGGGTGAGCCTTGAGGATTTTCGCCGCATTCATAAGTTAAATATTTCTCTTTTGTTGGGCGGTTTGGACTAAGAAGTTTAGAAATGATAAACACAACTATTACGAAAACAGTTGCAAGCATCATAAAGATTAAAATTTTTCCGAATTCAGTGAGCATAACCTTTCAAAAAAGTTGTCGTGAAAATAGCATATACAAGTATTTTTGTCAACAATGAATTTGTTTAATAATTACATTCTTTTAAATGAACAATAATTTTGACTAAATTTGCATCAAATAAAAACAAATCAGAAAGAAATGAAGCGAAAATTTTTATTTATAATCGTTTTAATTCCCCTGGCTAGCTTAAAATTGTTTGGACAAGCTCCCGGACCAAAGTGGGAAAAAGTTTTTGAAACGAAGAATCAGATAATTTTTGTTGATACATCAAGTATTAAACAATTTGAGAACCAAATTTCTCTTTTAAGCATAACTAATTATAAGACTTCTCACATCATCACTTCCTTAAACAAAGAAGCGGGCAGTATAAAATCACAACTGCTTTTCAATGCGGTTTCAAAAAAATTTACCGTTATCGGAACTCTCTATTACGATAAGAATCTTAAAATTCTTGGTGAGACATCATTGCCGGGCTTTGCATCAAGCAGTGAAACATTCTCCGTCCCGATTGAAGGGAACGAGATTATGACGGCAATCTTTAACAGAGCTTTGGAATATCTGAAAAGTGGATTTGCAGTAATCGAACAGAAAGAATTTTCGAAAGGCGGAGAAAAGAATAAGGGGCTGTTAATTTCCGGTCAATCGAAAAATTTGAAGAATGAATCTGCAAAATCTTCGGAGAATGATTCAATAAAAGCGCTTGAGAGGGTTTCGCTATACCTGAGCAAACGGGATTCGGTACAAAGAGAAGCAAATCAAGCAGCTCAATTAAAAGCGCCTGTTTCAATAACACCCGTAGAAATTCCAAAAACTGAAAAAGAAATAAAACAAATTTCAACCGGTGATAAGAGAATTCCGGTTGTTAAAACAAAAGAGATTGAACCGGAGTCAGGAACAGAAACGAATCCGAAGAGTACAATCTTTAAGGTCGGGCAAAAATATTCTTTTCAAGTTTCGTCCTGGAAAAATAAAGCCAAAGCCGAAAGTGAAGTTAATAAACTGAAAAGGAGAGGACATTCATCATTTATTGTAAGCGGTTCCGTGAATGGTCTCACATGGTACCGGGTGCGTATCGGATATTTTAATTCTTTAGAAGAAACCGAACAGTACATGAATAGAATGAAGTAACAAAAATATTCTCTCCTCATGTGTAAGGATTCCATTCCCCCACCGTCATTAATAATAACTTTAACCGGAAGAATAGTCTTATGAAGATAAAATATATTTCATTCGTGGTAGCGGCACTATTTTTTCTAAATGTAGGTGCACAGCAAAATAAAAAAGCAGATCAATCGAAAGGGAAAGAGATGCAATCGAAAACTTCTAAAACTGAAAAAGAGTGGAAGGAAACTTTAACTCCTCAACAATATCACGTCCTGCGTGAGAAAGGTACTGAGAGCCCATTTACCGGTGAATATTGGAATACAAAAGATGAGGGAGTTTATAAATGTGCGGCATGCGGTGCAGAACTTTTCAGTTCCGACACAAAATTTGACAGTGACTGCGGCTGGCCAAGTTTTTATGATGTGATAAATAATAAAAAAATTATTACAAAAAACGATTACAGTTTTGGAATGCATAGAGTTGAAGTGATGTGCGCTGCCTGCGGAGGACATCTCGGACATATATTCGATGATGGACCCAATCCAACCGGTCAACGATATTGTATCAATTCTATCTCTCTAAAATTAGAGAAGAAAAAGAAATAATGTTTAAATAGTTTGGTATTGTGAAATCGGGGTCTCGTTGTTATGTTGAAAAGAAAATGGTGAGGAATTATGAAAAATATAACCGTCATGTTTCTATTTTTATTAATTTTTTTCCAAATATTTCCGCAGAGTAAGAAACAAAATCTCAATAGTATGATAGCAACTAAGTACGCGTTTGTTTCAGCGGCTGCGGAATTGGGAACGTGTGACGCGTTTTTAAAATTCATTGCAGATGACGGGATTATTTTCAGACCGAATCCAATAAACGGGGAATTTTTTTTAACTACCGCTCCTAAAAGGACTGGATTGTTAACCTGGTTCCCCGTCCATGCGGAGATATAGAGCGCTGGTGATATGGGCTTTACAACCGGTCCCGCTGAATACAGAAGAGACAAAGACAATGCTGCAATTTGGTTTGGTAATTTCTGCACTGTCTGGCAAAAACAATCTAACGGGGAATGGAAGTTCACGATAGATATCGGAAATCATAACGATAAGCCATTGGTAAACTCAACCCTTCTTCAATATCAGTCCGATTCATCAAATAAGCCGCGGCTGATTAAAGGGATGAGCCGCAATAAGCCCAATGAACTTTTAACATTGGACAGACAATTCAATGTCTTCACAGAAAAGATGGGAATTGCAGAGATCTACAAAAAATATATGATTGAGGAATCGAGGATATTAAAAGATGGGATATTCCCGATTGTAGGCTTAAAAGAGATTAGTGATTATTGTTCCAATCAAAATGTTAAGATGAACTTCAAACCGGCGGGAGGAAAATTATCCATATCGAAAGATTTAGGATTTACATACGGTGAATTAGAAATGATCAACCTTGATAATAATTTAAGCGAGCGGTTCAATTATATGCATATTTATCAAAAGTCAGGAAAGCATTGGGCTATTGCGGTCGAAGTGCTGAGTAAACTATTTTCCGTTGGAACCGAGCAGATTTATACCGGATACTTTTACAATACTGAAGATTAATAAAGCAACTCCAAGCCACTGAACAGGATTTAAAATATTTCCGTGAAGAAAATATTCAAGTACAACAGCAGTTAAAGGGAATGCTAATTCACAAATTGTTGCTACTGAAGCTGTAATTTTTTTCAAGCCGTAATAATATAAGAATATTGCCGCGCCCCCGGTTGTGAACGCGATTAGAAGAAACACAAGCCATTGAACTGACGTTACATTCACAATTGATTTTAAATCTCCCATTATTGAAGCGATAATAAGCATTATTACCGCAGATATTAAAAATCTTAGATAAGTACCCATCTCAAATCCAACATTACGCAAAGCTCTTTTACTGAAGACGGTAGAAGAACTGAAACTAATTGCGGCTATAAGAGAAAATCCGGCGGCGATTAATATTTTATTTCCGCCTCCCATACCGGGAAGTGAGAAACCGAACGTCATAAAATAAGCACCGGTAATTGCCAGAGCCGCCCATAGAAAAAATATTTTCGGCAACCGTTCTCTTAATATAAATGCCGCTAACGTTAAAGCGAAGACCGGCTGCAACTTTTGTATGAGTATTACAATAGAAAGATTTACAAAGTTTACATAGAAGAGTGCTTTTGTTATTGCCATAGTTCCAACAGCTCCGCCGAATAAAGCTACACCAAAAAACGCGAGCCAATCTTTTTTATTAAGCAGTTTTAATTTTGGGTATTGCTTCATAAAAATTGGGGAAAGTATTAGCGCTACAATCGAGCTTTCTATTAGAACTACTAACGGAACGGGTAAACTGTATAACGCGGGGCGCAAAACAATTCCATCTATTCCCCATAATACTGCGGCAACAATTACAAAAAATGGTGCGAAACGGCTCATCTAATTTTCTTTCTTGGATGTTGCTTTCAAATTGAGTTGTAAAGATAAATATTATTTATTGAAGACCACTGAAAATTTCAGAAATGTCATTTCGAATGAACGAAGTTTCGCAAAATGGGAAGAGATCTTCCTAAAATCGGAGACTTCATTCGCGAATGAGCAGGATCGAATTGACAAAACATATTTTTCGAAAAACTCTCATAGTTATTTATTACTTACTCACCTTACACAAAAGTTTTGTCTCGGTGTAACCCGGTGACTTCTCGGTGGCACTCTGTGCAATAAAACCAAAAAATAACACGGAGAAACACTAAGTAGACACAGAGAACCACGGAGAAAATGTCCTTCCTTTCGTTCTTGCGTAAGGTAACTTACTCAGTTAAATGTAAAAACCGCAGCCATGCTCTTCACATTAAATCTATAAAGCAGGGCAATTCCTAATAATGCAAGTCCTACAAGTAACCCTATCCAGATTCCGAATGCCTCCAACTTGAAATGAAATCCAAGGAGTATTGAAATAGGAATACCTATTAACCAATATGTAGCAAAAGATATTAACAAAGGAATCTTTGTGTCGGTTAAACCGCGGAGTACACCAATACCTGTCGCCTGAAGTCCGTCGAAAATTTGAAAAAGTGCTGCGATAATTAAAAGCCGGGAAGCGACTTCTATAACTTTCTGTTCGCTAATATAAAGTGTAGGAAAAAAAAATCTGAATAGAATAAAACAAATTCCAAAACAGATCATTATTAATGTTGAAACACCCAAAGCACTGAAACCCGCCCTGCGTATTTGTACAATGTTTTTTTGCCCTGCCGCTTCTCCAACTCTGATTGTTCCCGCCGATGAAATTCCAAGTATAATCATATAAGAAATTGAAGCGAGATTAATAGCAATTTGATGAGCGGCGAGCTGCTCTTTCCCAAGCCAGCCGATCATTATTGCGGCAAAAGTAAACGCGGCGACTTCTAAGAAATATTGAAATCCGCTCGGCAATCCTATGGAGACAAGTTTTTTTACTAAGCGTGCATCGAAGGGACGCATCTTAATACGCGGTTTGTAAATTTGTACTCTATTATAGTTAAGAATAAAATAGAATAATACTGCTGCCATTGTCCATCTGGTAATAGTTGTGGCAATACCCGCGCCGAAGAGCCCCATTGCCGGAAATCCGAAATTTCCATAGATGAGTATCCAATTCATAAACGCGTTCAATAAATTGGCAAAGATTGCAACGTACATTGGCGGCTTAGGAATTGAGAGACCTTCTAAAAACTGTCTGTAAGTCTGGAAAATAATAAAAGGGAGAACGGAGAGAGTAAGAACTTTTAAATAAGGGACGGCTTCTTTAACTACAGCCTCCGGCTGATTAAGATATGGAATAAGAAAAGAGAAACCGAATGTGGCTAACATTAACACAATAGAAAAAAATAAATTTACGGCGAATGAATGATTAAGGGTTTTACCGCACTCATCAAATTTATCGGCTCCCTTAGCCATCGCTATGAGAGGAGTAGCCGCCATTGAGAGACCTATTCCAATAACAATTATCAAAAAGAAAATTCCGTTTACCAGTGATGCGGCGGCTAAAGAAGCGGAACCGACTTTTCCAACCATCATGCTGTCCACTACGCCGAGTGTTACATGTCCCAATTGACCGATAGAGATCGGAAGCGCGAGTTTGATTGTTTCTTTTATGTGGGTTCGTACATCCATATTATCAGGTCACACTTAACAATGAAAGAATCATCTATAACCAAAAATTAGTAAATTGTTTTTGGATCTTGCCATTAATTATTGCTGAAATGAAATTTTCTTTTCGGAAAAAAAAGTTGAATAGTATCCTGATTCCAAAATATTTAGGATTCTTTGGACTGCTCGTTATCATTTTCTATTTCCTCAACAATTTAATTGATGTCCGTTTTATTCAGGATGACGCGTATACATCCTTCCGTTACGCTAAAAATTTTGCGGAAGGAAACGGGTTAGTCTTTAACACGGGCGAAAGAGTAGAAGGATACACAAATTTCTTGTGGGTAATGATACTCACTCTTTTCTATCTTCTCGATCATGCTCATATTCTTACTCTTAATCTTACTCTTGAAACTGTTTCCCAAATTCTTTCCATTATTTTTTCTGTCTGTGTCTTAGTCATGACATACGTTCTATCACGCACTATTTATAAACTGGAAGAGGGGCAAAATTCTTTCTTCGGAAAAGCGCTTGATGAACTGTTTAATCTTATTCCGGTATCTATGCTATCACTCTCGACTCCTTTAATTTATTGGGCTATAAGCGCTATGGAGACAACATTATTTGTCTCACTTACTTTGTTGTCCATTCTTTTTTACATTAAAAATGGTGGGAAAAATAATTCGAATCGGTGGTGGATTTTTACCTCCGTTCTTAATTCACTTCTACGCCCGGAAGGTGTGATTGTCTTTGCTCTGATTATATCGCATAAAATTTTATACGGCATCATTTATAGTAACGAACAAAATATCAATCTTAGAATCCGTAACGCTTTCAATAGAATTCTTGCAAAAGAGATACTATTATTTTCGTTCCCTCTGTTTATTTACCTCAGTTTCAGATTAATTTATTATGGTTATCCGCTTCCAAATACATTTTACGCTAAGACCGATTTTTCTTTTGAGTTCATACTTAGAGGGATAAAATATTTTCTTGATTTTGCCAGTGCTTATCTCCTTTACGGATTCGTTCTTTGTTTGCCGCTAATATTGTTATTAGACAAAAAAAATATTAGAAAACATTCCTTTCTGTTATGGTTTGTATTTAGCTGGACGATTCTTATGATTCTGATCGGCGGAGATGTTCTTCCAATTCACCGTTTCTTTCTTCCTGTAATGCCCCTGATCTTTATACTATTTGTGAGAGCCATTCCATATTCATTTGATCTAATCATTCCCAGGAAGAAGTGGATCTCAAAATTAATTTCATTAACAGCAGCCGCAGTTGTAATTATAATAAGCACAAAAAATTATAGTAAGCAAAAAATTCAGATGATGGAAAAGTACTCGTATGAATCAGGATTAGTGAAGAAGATGAAAATTTATGCTGGATGGATAGAGAACCGGAATGAAAGCAAGAGTATGAGCAAGATTAAAGTAGCGATGTCAACCATCGGATCGTTCTCATATTTTTCGAATGCGCGCGTGATTGATATAGTGGGCTTAACTGATGAGTATATCTCTCATCATCCTAAAGAGGTGGATGGAATTGATGATGAACTCCCGGTACTCTGGAAGGAAAGACATTACAATGCCGAATATGTACTATCGCAAAAACCGGATTATATAATTTTTCCCGCCGGAGCTAAACCGAGCGCTTTTGCCGAATGTGCCCTCTTTCTTCAGCCGGAATTCCGTGAAAATTATTACACGCAAATATTTTATTCGGATGAACTCCGTCAGTTCCTTCCTATTTTCACACTGAAAAGAAATTCACAAATTAATTTGTCTTCGGTTAATTGTAATAACAAATATCTAAAGCATTATATTGAAGCGAACAACTGCTTTTTGGAAATGGTGAGGAAAAAAGATAGAAGCATTTTACCGATTGTTATTGATGAATGTGATTCAGTGATTCAATTATGCCCTCAAATGAATTCGGATGTAAATACGTTGAAGGGGCTGACTTTCTATCACACAGGTGAATATAAAACGGCACAAAAATACTTGTTAATCGCCGCAGCAGAAGATTGCACAAACAGCATAGCCAGATATTACTTAATGAAAATTTTTATATCTCAAAAAAATGAGCCGGAAGGGATGAAGATGATCAAAGAAATCATTCGTTATTCTCCCGATGCTTTCCCTAATCTGGTAAAGTAGAGTGCACTGTGCAATTCTAACTAAGATAGTATTTTGTAACTGCGTCAAATGTTTTTATCTTTCCATAGATAATTTTCAAGAAAGGATTATATGGGAAACTTAGGGCCAACAGAGATAATATTAATAGTGCTTGTTCTCGTTTTATTATTTGGCGGGAGAAAAATTCCGGAATTGATGAAAGGACTTGGAGATGGAATCCGTCAATTTAAAAAAGGGATGAGCGAGGAAGAAAAAAAACCGGAAGATAAAAATTCATAATTAGTACTCTTGAGTTATCTTATCTTCATATTTGTTTTTAATATACCTTTAATTAGAATAAGTATTACTAATTTGTAAAAAATCTGCAAGATGCATTTCACTTCAATAATTTGGAAGCAAAATCAAAATTGTTCAAAGCTCCCGAAGAGAAAAAAATATATGGGAGAGATTCCCTATACCGGGATAAAGCGAATCCATTCTTACACCGGAATAAATCAATTAAGGGGACTTCTAAAAACAACAAAAATGATCAGCGGAAATCAGCTTTACCTGCCCGTCCGGTTTATCTGCCGCAGGCATGGCAGGCGGGTCTGCGTTTTTCAGCGTTCTTTTTAGAAGCCTCCTTAAATAAAATTTGAGAATGAGGAGATATAAATGACAGACAGCACCAAAAAATATGAGTTCAAAGCTGAAGTTAAGAAACTTCTGGATATACTTGTTCATTCGTTATACACGAGCAGAGAGATCTTTTTGCGGGAGTTGATCTCCAACGCGTCAGACGCGCTTGATAAATTGCGTTTCGAATCTAACCGCGGAACGGAAATGTTCGACAAAGATTTACCGCTGGAGATAAAAATTAAATTTGACGAAAAGAAAAAGCTTCTCACAATTACAGACACCGGCATTGGAATGACGCGTGATGAGATGATTACCAACATAGGGACAATTGCGAAATCCGGGACCGAAGAATTTGTACGACTAATAGCAGAGACAAAGGCAGACGCAAATAATATCATCGGTAAATTCGGTGTCGGGTTCTATTCTGTTTTCATGGTTGCAAAAGAAGTGATCGTAAAAACAAAATCATTCCGTATTGATGAAAAGGCTGTTGAATGGAAATCCGACGGTTTGGGAGAATATGAAATCATTGAACTCGATGAAAAACTTCAGCGCGGAACTGTAGTAGAAGTTCATCTTAAAGATGACGCAATTGAGTTTGCGGAAAAATGGCGCCTTGAGAACACAATTAAGAAGCACTCAAATTTTATCTCCTACCCAATCTTTCTTGAAAATGAAAAAATTAATACGGTTAGCGCGATATGGCGTGAACCAAAAAGTTCAATCAAAAAAGAACAGTATGATGAGTTTTATAAATTCTTGAGTTACGATTCCGAAGGACCGATGGACATAATTCACAAATCGGTTGACGCACCAATTCAATTTAATGTTTTACTCTTTATTCCAAAGAAGAGTAATGATTTGTTCTGGCACGACCGCGAGAACTACGGTTTAGATCTTTATGTCCGCCGCGTTTTAATTCAGCACAAGAATAAAGAATTGCTGCCGGAGTATTTAAGTTTTGTAAAGGGTGTTGTGGATTCAGAAGATCTACCGCTTAATATTTCCCGTGAGACGCTTCAAGAAAATATTGTGTTCACAAAAATCGCGTCGAGTGTATCGGGCACTATTTTCAGTTACCTATCGGATAAGGCGAAGAATGATGCGGGCGGATATAATGATTTCTGGAAAGAGCATGGAAAAATTTTCAAACTTGGTTACAGTGATTTCACAAATCATGATAAGTATATGGATTTGATCCGCTTCAATTCATCTTCATGTAATGATAAGGATGAGTTGACCTCATTGGCTGAATATACTTCACGAATGAAAGAAGGGCAGAAAGAGATTTATTTTATAACCGGTACGAACCGTGAGGCTATAAAACTGGATCCGCATATGGAGATTTTTAAGAACAAGGGGCTTGAAGTTCTCTACCTTATCGATCCTATTGATGAATTCGTGATTCAATCAATCCGCAAGTACAAAGAGTATGATTTCAAATCGGCGGATGCGGTAGATTCAAAAAAAATAAATGATATTAAAAATGTTGAAGAAAAGAAGAATGAATTGGAAGAGTTGAATAAAGACGATGAGAAACAATTTTTTAGTCTTCTTTCTAAAATGAAGAGCATCTTATCAGACCGTGTTGAAGATGTTGTTAAATCGGATCGTTTGGTTGACAGTGCATCATGTATTGTTTCGAAGGATGAAGGACTCTCCGCCGCAATGCAAAAGATTTTGAGAATGACGAATAAAGAGATGGGGCAGCCAAAGAAAATATTTGAAGTTAACCCCAATCATAAATTAATAAGGAATCTGATCAAAGTTTTCAAATTAGACTCAAACGACGATTTCATTGTGAATGTAACGGAACAGTTGTTTGAATCCGCGCTGCTGCAAGAAGGAAGTCTTGATGATCCTCATACTTTAATTCAGAGGCTTAATAAATCGTTAGAGCAATCGAGCGATTGGTATGTTGAGGTGAAGAAAATTAATTAGACAAATATTTTTACTATTACACTCGATTTTAAGATACCATGTTTATGCATGGTATTTTTTTGTGGCTCTTTATAAAACGATGAATTAAATTCCATTGAACAAATCGAGGTGGAGTAATGGCGGAAAGCACTGAACACAAATTCAAGCAAGAACTCGGTTTATTCGATTCAACTATGATTGTTATCGGATCTATGATCGGTTCGGGAATATTTATTGTCAGCGCGGATATTGCACGTACTGTCGGTTCAAGCGGATTATTGCTTTTAGTGTGGCTCATAACGGGTGTAATCACAGTCATTGGTGCGTTAAGTTATGGGGAACTTGCGGCAATGATGCCAAAAGCGGGAGGGCAATATGTTTATTTGCGAGAGTCATACAATCCTTTGATTGGATTTCTATATGGTTGGACACTCTTTCTTGTAATTCAAACGGGTACAATTGCTGCCGTAGCGGTTGCTTTTGCCAAATTTACAGCTGTTCTAATTCCTTGGTTCAGTTCAAAAAATATTTTGTTTTCAATTTTTGGACTTAATATACATGCGGGACAAATTCTTGCGATCTGTTCAATTGCTCTTTTGACATATATAAATATCCGCGGCGTACACGAAGCGAAAATTGTTCAGAACATTTTTACAATTGCAAAGACCGCCGCGCTTTTCGGCTTGATACTTCTTGGATTGTTCATTGGTGCAAATGCTCAGGCAATCAGCGCAAATTTTTCGAACATCTGGCAAGGTAAATGGTTACATCTTGTTGATGGGAAAATCGGCTGGGTCGAATCATTAACCGGCTTCTCGATTTTTGTGGCGATAGGAGTATCGATGGTAGGTTCGTTATTCTCGAGTGTCGCCTGGGAGAATATAACTTTTACTGCCGGTGAAATAAAAGATCCCAAAAAAAATATTCCGTTGAGTCTATTTTTCGGCGCTTCAATTGTCATCATTCTCTATTTCCTTGCGAACGTAGCATACTTAATTGTTCTTCCTCTTGCTGGAAATCCTGATGGAAAGGATGTAATGAGTCTTGGAATTCAGTTTGCAGCAGAGGATAGAGTTGGAACCGCGGCGGCACATTTAATTTTCGGAGAACCCGCGGCAATAATTATGGCTATCTTAATAATGGTTTCAACATTCGGATGCAACAACGGTTTAATACTTGCAGGTCCGCGAGTTTATTACGCGATGGCGAAGGATAAATTATTTTTCAAATCGACCGGAACGTTGAACAAAAAATCTGTTCCCGCAATCGCTCTGCTTGCTCAGGGAATTTGGGCTAGTCTGCTTTGTCTTTCGGGAACTTACTCGCAGCTTCTTGATTATGTAGTCTTCGCAGTTCTTATTTTTTACATACTCACAATTATAGGAATCTTTATACTTCGTAAGAGACAACCAAACGCCTACCGTCCGTATAAAGCTTTTGGTTATCCGTTTCTGCCGGTTCTTTATATTTTCTTAGCGGCTTCAATTGCTATAATTCTTCTCCTTTATAAACCGGAATATACCTGGCCCGGGCTGATAATTGTTCTTTTAGGCATACCGGTATATTTTGTGTGGAAGAAATTCGCATCCAAATAGAATCGATTAAATCTGTTCTGCCCCGGTTTTGGTTTTTGATGAACGGTGTCTTATATATTCGATCAACATTGGGAGGATTGAGATAAAAATAATAGCTAGTATCACAAAAGAAAAATTATTTTTTACGAATGATAGATTTCCGAAAAAGTATCCGCCGTAAATAAATATTGCACACCAAATAATAGCTCCGATTATATTGTAGGCGATAAACTTACTATAAGTCATAGCGCCAATACCGGCGACAAATGGTGCGAAAGTTCTGACGATTGGAATGAAGCGTGCGAGTATTATAGTTTTTCCTCCGTGTTTCTCATAAAATTTATGTGTCCGTTCAAGGTACTCTTTTTTTAGAAAACGGCTCTTCTTTTCGAACAACTTTAGTCCGATGTACTGACCCACCCAATAGTTAACGGAATCTCCGATAATTGCGGCAGCGCTTAGAAGTAGAAAAAGAATGTGCACGTTGAATGAACCGATTGCAGCAAAAGTACCCGCCGCAAAGAGAAGAGAATCCCCCGGAAGAAACGGTGTAAATACCAATCCCGTTTCAGCAAATATTACAAGAAAAAGAATTCCATAAGTGAGCGCACCGTATTGAACTATAATTTCATTGAGATGCTTGTCAAGATGGAGAAAAAGGTCGATCAGATATTCTAGAAATTCCATTTGTCCGGCTGTTATAATGAATAATAATTTTATTTATTCCCAAAGTGAATCAGATTTCTCTATTCAAAATAGGATAGTGCAAAGAAAATATTTCACCGTAGATTAAATGTTCTCAAAATAATTCAAATCTTTTCCGTAAGTCTCTTCCAATTTATATGATGCAAAGAGTGCTATTAATATTGAAACAACACCGACAATAAGCGCTGCATAGATCATTCCCATCGAAGATCTGAAAAATGAAAATGCCAGCGTAATTGGAACTACAGAGCCTCTTATAAAATTGGGGACTGTTGTTGTAACCGTTGATCTCAGGTTAGTTCCAAATTGTTCCGAAGCCGTGGTTACAAATACTGCCCAATACCCGATAGAGAATCCCAAGAGCACACACAATCCATAAAACATTGTAAGAGATAATCCATAAGAAAAAAGATATACAAAAATAAAAAGGGAGGTGAGCAGAATGAAAATCATTACAACTATTTTTCTGCTTTTTAAGATCTGGCTAAGGGACCCACTGCTAAAATCTCCGAAAATTAAACCGGTGTAAGTAAATAAAATAGAAGAGCCTGCTTTAATCGGTTCAGGCACTCCAAGCACTTTACCGAATTCGGGTGAGAACGTTATTAATATTCCCACAACAAACCAGATCGGCAGCCCAATTAATATGCAGTAGAGATACCGGAGGAACCTTTCTCTCGATGTAAACAATTTTAGAAAATCTCCTCTACGGACATTTGAGGTCTTCAATGATTTATACATCCCCGATTCAAACATTTTTACGCGAGCAATTAAAAGAATTAGCCCTAGAACTCCTCCGATGATGAAAGCGATCTGCCAATTGAACAGATCACCTATAATCGCCGCAAATATAGCACCGCTTACTCCGATGGTCGCAACAATAGCGGTACCGTATCCGCGCGATTCTTTAGTCATTACTTCGCTTACCAGAGTGACGGCTGCACCAAGCTCACCGGCTAAACCAACACCGGCTATGAAACGAAGCACTGCATACATTTCCACTGATGAAACAAATGCGTTCAACAAATTGGCGATAGAGTAGATAAATATTGATCCGAATAAAACAGAGAGCCGTCCTTTTTTATCGCCCCATATTCCAAAAATAATTCCGCCTATAAGCATGCCGGACATCTGCATATTTAAAAGCAACACCCCTACTTTTATTAATTGGTCTCCCTTAATTCCAAGTGAAGTTAAACTCGGAACTCTCACAATTCCGAAGAGGATTAAATCGTAGATATCTACAAAGTAGCCGAGTGAAGCTACCAAAACAGTTGTGTTGAACAGATGTTTAAGAAGGCTATCGTTCTGCGCCTGCATATTATTCCTTTCAGAAGCTGAAAATATTGTAACGAATCTATCATTTCTTTACTTCATTACAAAAAATATTCTTCGTAAAGATATTGAGCGGTTGTAGTTTCTCTTGAAAATTCTTTCCGGTACAAAGATATGATCATCAAAAAAATGTTGTATAGTTTTGAAGAAAGTCCCATATTGCCGCCGTATTTCTTTAAGGAAAATATGTTACAAGTATTTCCGTGTAAATACATTTCGATAGATGATTCCAACCGGAAACAAGTGCTGCCAGGAGTTAACCCCCCTACTTCAAGAAAGAGATTAATGCTAAACAACCCGGCTTCTGAACGGTTCTTCTTATTTAATAGGTAACTTGGAAATTAACCGATTGATTGTCTAAGATCTGAATCATGTGGTAAATAAGTTGACTTGCTTAGAAACCAAGAACAATAACTTGCTAAAAATCAAAATATGAGGTAGGGTACTATGCTTTTACATCAACAATTTGTTCGTATAGCCAAACAGTACGAAAAAAAACTCGCAGTAGTTGATAGAACACTCAACAGACGGGTAACCTATAAAAAAGCACTAATTGGTTCTTTAATACTATCGGATAAATTCCAAAAGTATGAGCCCGGATTTTTAGGTTTGATGCTGCCGAACTCGGTCGGCTCGGTTTTATCAATTCTCGCTACGGTAATGAGTGGAAGAGTACCGGTAATGATTAATTATTCTACCGGCGCTGCGGTAAATTGTGAGTTCGCACAGAAGAAATGCGCATTTAAAACTATTATTACTTCGAAAACATTGTGTGAAAAAATAGGATGCCCCCACATTGACGGAATGGTCTATCTTGAAGATATAATGAAATCCGTCTCTTTCCTTGATAAAATAAAATCGGCAATCAAAGCCAGTCTTCCGGTCGAAAGTATTCTAAGAAGGATTCATCATGGTGAAGAGGATGACACGCTTCTTATTCTCTTCACAAGCGGAAGCGAGAAAGATCCGAAAGGAGTTCAACTTACACATAAAAATATTACCTCGAACTATGAGAGTTTGATAAAAGCATATATGTTTTCAGCAGAAGATATATTTTTAGCTAACCTTCCCTACTTTCATGTTTTTGGACAAACTGCGAATCTCTGGGTGCCCATGGCTGTGGGAATGACAATAGTAACCTATGCTAATCCCCTCGACTTTAAAAATATTTGCGACATAGTTCGTGAAGAAAAAGTTACTCTGATGGCAGGAACTCCAACATTCTTCTGGGGATATTTGCGAAATTCAAAACCGGGTGACTTTGAATCTGCACGAATTCTTTTAAGCGGTGCCGATAAATGTCCGGATGCACTACGTCAGGGTTTTCTTCAAAAACATAACAAAGTTTTGCTCGAAGCATACGGGGCTACCGAAACAAGTCCTGCTATTACAGTCAACACTCTGGAACATAATCGTCCGGGAAGTGTGGGAAGACCAATAGAAGGAGTTCAAGTAAGAGTTGAAAATTACGAGACCGGTGAGGCGTGCGCTGTAACAGAGATAGGAAAAATATTGGTCAAGGGCGCCAACGTAATGAAAGGATACTTTGATGATTTTGAACAGACCTCATTAAGTATTCGGCACGGCTGGTACGATACCGGCGATATGGGTTTTATGGATGCTGAAGGGTATCTGTGGCATGTAGGAAGATTAAAACGATTCTTAAAAATTGGCGGAGAAATGGTCTCGCTGATTAGAGTGGAAGATGTACTTGAAAAACTATTACCGCCCGATGTTGAATGTTGTGTTGTTGAAATTCCTGATGCTATACGTGGTGCGCGAATTGTAGCTACGGTAACGCAAGCTGTAGATGAAAAGGCGATCTTGAAAAAGATGGCTGAACAACTTCCAAGTATTGCCGTACCAAGCAAATTTGTAGTTCTTTTAGAAATGCCAAAAACGGGAAGCGGAAAGATCGACTTCAGAGCGATTACAGAAAAAGTTAGAGACACAGTACAAAGACGATAAGCTCTCGTGAAGAATTATTGCTTAAGGATATTAATTCTCTTGCGCTCAGAGAAACAATAATGGAATGTGCGCAAGAGTTAGAATCCCGAACCGCTCGATAGTTCTCAATCTTAATGAAGGAACAAAATAGCTGAAGTAAATTCCCTTCATTATAGTGTTGCTCATCATCGCGATTATAATTGCCGGTGAGATAAGAGAGATATCAACCTGTGTAACGTGCACCAGTGAGAGAATAAAAGGGTCTATATCCGAAAGTCCAACAATTGCGGAGAGAGAAAGAAGTCCCTGGCTGCCAATATAAGTTTTCACGAGTTTTGTAATCACAGTTAGAGCAACGAACAATAGCGCAAATAACATTGCCGGTCTTAATTCAAATGGATTTTGTAACTGTTCCAAATCTTCGTCTGATGATTTTGTCCCTTTCGCGAGATCTGTTTTTATTAACGAAAGTCCGAAACCAGTCGTACCTAATGCAAGCAACTTCCACCAAAGAGAATAAGCTATCAATGGATTTATGATGAATATCAATGCGAGTATTCTCAGATACATCATACTGCTTGCAACCACAGTAGCTTGTAAAGCAATCGGTCCGCGCTGAGGATTTTTTTGAGCCACACGCCCATAAGCGATACAAACTGCTGTACTTGATACAATTCCTCCCACCAAACCGGATAACCACAAGCCAACTTTATGACCGAGAAATTTAGAAAGGAGATAACCGACAAATCCGATAGATGAAACGAGAATAACTATCTGCCATATTTTAGATGGGTTCAATTCGAACTGGGTAAAATTCTGATTCGGAAGGACTGGAAGGATTATCAAAGTAACCAGAAGAAATTTTAATACGGCAGTGAACTCTGAACGATCAAGTTTTTCAACTAGATTTTCTAAACCGGCTTTTTCCGAAAGAAGCATTGTGTTGATAATTCCCAACGCCATCGCAGCCCAGATATCAACTAACAAAGCTAAAGCACCAACTACAAAAGTTAGCAATGCTGAGACTTCACTTGTAACACCCCACCGGTCGGTTTGAATTTTAGAAAAATATGAGATTGACGCTAATGCGCAAATACTCAACAAACCAAGGGGGAGCATTGATGTTACACCCATTTGAAATAGCCAGGCGCATCCAAATCCAAGCATGCTTATAATTGGAAATGTTCTGATACCGCCAAGAATGAGGACTTTATGTTTGCTCTTATTGCTCTCACGTTCCAGTCCAATTAGAAATCCTAAAGCGAGAGCTACAATAAATCTGAGCTGGAATGTCCATTCGATTGAATTCATATCCACCAAATATTTTACAACTCAAACTAATAGTATTTGTAAACACATTCAATCAACTGCCGCAATTCTATATTACTTATATTTGCACCAGCATTTGGAAAGAAAAAGATTTAGTGGAAAATAATATTAATCCCGTAATACTAACCGCAATGGAACTCGAAGTACATTTCGGGGAACAAATTATTCTTGATAAAGCTTCTCTTAGCATTCATGAGGGAGATCGCATTGGATTGGTTGGTAGAAACGGAGCGGGTAAATCTACCTTCTTAAAAGTTATTTCTGATGTGATGCCGGCAGATTCCGGCGAGGTTGCCAGGAAGAAAGATCTGGTAATCGGCTTTCTCTCACAAGAATTTACTTTGAATGAAAGCAAAAACGTTCTTGAAAATATTTTAGACGGCGCAAAACGAATCATCGGACTAATCGAAGAATATGAAAGTTTATCGCACGATTCTAACCTGCGGCATATTATAGAAGAAAAAATATTACTAACTGACGGCTGGAATCTGGAAAGAAAAATTGATCTTCTCATAAAGTCATTACACGCGCCCGAAGCTGAAAGATATGTTTCTACTCTTTCCGGAGGAGAGAAAAGACGTGTTGCCTTATGCCGTGCGTTAATATCTCAGCCGGATCTGCTCATTCTTGATGAACCCACAAATCATCTTGATACAGATTCCATAGAATGGATAGAGAAATTTCTTTTCGAGTATAAAGGCACTTGCATCTTCGTAACACACGACCGATATTTTTTAGACCGGATTGCCAATAGAATTGTTGAATTATCTTCCGGAGTTTTCTTCTCACATCAAGGTAACTACACAGATTACTTAATCAACAAAGCAGAAAGGCAAGCCGTAAAAGAAATTGAGGAAAGAAAGAGGCAAAACTTTTTGCGCCGGGAACTAGAATGGGTAAGGCGCGGACCGCGTGCGCGAAGGACTAAAGCTAAAAGCCGGCTTGATAATTATTATGAAGTTGTTGAGCAGCAAAATACAGAAGTTGAACTCGATGTTGAATTGATTATTCCACCTTCGGAAAAATTAGGGAACAAAGTTGTTGATTTGAAAAATATTGGAATTACAATCGGTAATAAAAAGCTCTTTGAGGGATTGATCTTCAATTTTGAACCGGGTAGAAAACTTGGGATTGTTGGAAAGAACGGCGTGGGCAAGACAACACTGCTGAAAATTATATTAGGAAATATTCAGCCGACTTCTGGCAAGATCGAATTCGGTGAAAAAACCGAATTCAATTATGTAGATCAAGCACGCCTATTACTCAATGATGAAGACACAGTCATTAAAGCAATTGGCGAGGGAAGCGAATCAATTAAATTTGGGAAGACAGAAATTAGTGTTTGGACTTATCTGCGCAGATTTCTTTTTGAAGATGAAAGAATCAACACTTTTGTTGGAAGATTATCCGGCGGTGAGAAGAGCCGGTTGACCCTTGCAAGAATTTTGCGGAACGGTGGCAACTTTTTACTTCTAGACGAACCGACTAATGACCTTGATCTGCCAACATTACGCGTACTTGAAGAAGCTCTAATTGCATTTGACGGCTGCCTTGTGGTAGTAAGTCACGATCGCTATTTTCTGAATAGAGTCTGCAATGGAATTCTCGCATTTGAAGATGACGGACAAATCTATTTCAGCGAGGGTAATTATGATTACTACATTGAAAAAAGAAAATCTCGAATCAAAAAAGAGATAACTTCAGATTCAAAAGAGAAAAAAGAGGATATACGTAATAAACCGAAAGCAAAAAAATTAACATGGAAAGAGACCAGAGAACTCGAAACAATTGAAGAAGAGATAATGAAAACTGAATCTGAAGTTGAACGGATTGAGGGAATTTTCTCTTCACCGGATTTTTATGAAAAATACGCCGCTCAGACGAACGAATTGACTTCACAACTTGAAGATGCAAAATCGCGGGTTCATCAATTGTTTGAAAGGTGGGAGGAACTGGAAAAACTTAAAAAGATGATGGCTGAACTGTAGTTCCTCAATAGAAAGATATTAGTCGTCTCAATTTTTATTATATATTGATAACACATGCTCAAAGTAACGTGATTTTATCTGCTTACTTGCAAGGGCTTGCTTTATCGGAGGAAGTTTTAATATTACGCCCATTATTGCAGCCATAACACGATGATTCCACAACGCCTGTTCATCAAAAATCAGATTCTGTAATTGTCCTCTTTCAATTGCCATCATAACAGCTTTGTGTGCACCATTGAGTGGAGTAATTACCCTTTGCTTTCTTTCTTCTAAATTGATTTTACTATCATTACAAACTCTTACACATAATCCGCATCCAAGGCAGATATCTTCATTTAATACAGCTTTCTTTTTTTTCTTTTTGATCGGATCATTGGCAGAGACGAGACTCATTGCTTCAACAGGGCATACATCTACGCATTTACCGCATCCGTTACACCCTTCGCTCGTTACCACTGGCAAGTAATTGGTGGTATGAACAGGATGAAGCATAGAAAATCTTTTTGCAGCGAGCATAGCCTCACAACAACACCCGCAACAATTGCAAATGAAGCTAACTTTCTTCCTGACATTCTCTCCGAATTGAACAAGATTTTTATCATATGCGGTTTGAAGTAAATCCATTCCTTCTTGGTAATCAATTTTTCTGGCAATATTATGTTTGATCAGAGATTCTGCAGCATCATTAAATGTTAGGCAGATTTCCATCGGCGCATTACATGCTTTTCCGAGATGCTCCATCTTATGCCGGCAGTAACAAATACCAACTGCACTATAATTTGCTGTTTTAATTACTTCACTAGCTTTTTCGTAATCAAGGACTTCTAATTTCTGTATATCTGTTATTGCATCTTCATTCACAAAAGTTCTTCCTAGTTGAGTTTCTCCTCTTGTGAAAAGTTGTCTAATAAAATCTTCCTCAACATTTAAGTATTGATGAAAAAGTTCCGCTAAAACTTTTTCATCAATATCGTGACGGATCCTCATCATAGAAAATTCAAAGAAGCCTGCCATTGGAGGAGGAAGTGTATAAACGGACTGTCCGTTTTGTTCGACATCCAACAATATTCCTTTTGAAGAAAGTTCTTCAAGTATTTTTTCTGTCTCCATTAACGATTTTTTTGTTAAGGTTGCTGCCTTTTTCGATGTGAACGGTTTTATTGGAAGCAGTGCTACAAATCCGGCTTCTTTTTCGGAAAATATGATTTCTAAAATTTTATAAAGTAGATTGGAGGGCGGGGCGCCTTGTGGAAATTTATTTATTCTTTCTACTAAATTTTTATACGCTGATCGTACTGTTAAGTGAGCCATAATTGAATGTCGGTTAATTATCCAAAAACATTTTTCTAATAGACTTAACGCAACAACAACTTAACTTTGTTTCTTTTTCTTGTCAAGACCTAAAATAAAAAGCAGCTGAAAATCTGCTGCTTTTAAGATAATAGCTGTGGCTATGTTGAAATTAATTTTTTGTATTGCTTAAGTAGATTCCGTTAAATAAAAATTTAAATGCGCCATGCGATTGCCCGCGAAAAAGTATTTCGGGACCAAACAGATATAATTTTCCCTTACCTACATTTGCTTCCAACATCGCGGTGCCGCCGTATAATTTATCCTGTCCCCATGCCCATCCGCTTCTTAAAGGATGATCGGTATCGAACCAGGCTATAGGTGAGATACCCTTTTTGTCCGCATCCGGTTTTAACCGAAACACAGGACTCTCCTCAAATAAAATATCAAGCCGTTCAGGTAAACCATACGCTATAGGAAGCTCGTTATTAACTCTCACTTGAAGCACCGATGCCGGTATGTAATATTCCTCGCGGGGAAGCGGTTCACCCTTTCTATCTACCATATGGTCGCTTATAAATAAATTGTAATTAAACCCCAGCGATGTTGACGAGCCTATGGTAATTATAGACCCACCGTCATCCAGAAAATCTTTTAGCTTTGGAACAGTAGTCTCGGAAGTTACATTTCCAAGCCAAGCTCTGAATTCAAAAGGGATAGATTCGGGTTTGAAATTCGATGGTCTATTACTTGACGGCTGCTGGTCTCTATTGTTAGATCTAAAACTTGGAATCGCTCCGTCAACAAAAACTAAAATGTCATACTTCTCTTTAAGATTTCCACCATTCAAAGTTTTTGGGTACACAACCTCGAATGGAAATTCGAATTGTTCGAGAAGCCATCGAGTCCAACCGGATGGCATCGAACCGCCATACCTATCCCACAACCCGATTTTAACCGGCTGAAGCTGAGATAATTTAACACCCGGTATAAAATTAATTTCCACAAAGCTTAAACCCAATTCCTTCGATAATACCTCTATAACAGACTTGCTTTCTTTGCCAAACTGAATGAATACTGTACCGGCTGGATATAATTTTGCGTTGAATGAAAGCTGCTCATTTAACCAAAATATTTTGAAATCTTTTTTTAGTAATCGGTTTATGGCAATCACTGCATCGTTTGAATCGTACTTGAGTAGATATCCCTTTGGATTTTCAGAATAAGTTATTCTGCCCGGCAGCGGTTTTGCCAGTCCGGATATCTCTTCAAATGGACCATCAAATCCTTCAAGTATTCTATCAAACTGAACTCCCATTTGATAGGCGAGTGTCCAACCGGCATTATCATAAGGAGGAATTGGAGGACCGTTAACATATTTAAAATCATTGGGATGATCCTGAGGTTCAAACATGTCGAGTATATGAGGACGAAATGCCTGCGCGGTTTTAACAACATAAGAACCGGCAGGATAATTCTTTGAGGCAACTTGAAAATCTCTAGTTGCCTTTAAAATTTTAATACCGCTCTTGATGAGTGCATTCACAAATTTTGTCGCCGTTGGAAAATCCGGTTGATCGCTAGATAGAATGTATCCTCTCGGATCTCTATTCTCAGCTAAACGAAGAAGATCAAAATATTTCTTTGGTGTTCCCTGATTTCGCGAGCCGGATGACTGGGTTGAATCTTTTTTTAACTCATGTTCTTTTTTAACCGTCTCTTTTAAGTTCTCTACAACTTTGGGGTGAATAGTCCAACTGTCTTTGTTGCCCAGATCAATGGAATTCTTTCCCATCAAGTAGCGGTTGTAGAGTAATGTTTCTCTATTTCTCGAAGCATAATCCAGTATTGCTTTGTTAAGTGTAATCGAATAATCTATTGCCTGACGGAAATGCCATTCCTTTGGCTCATGGGGATATGGAAAATCGTTTGATGCTAATTGTCTATCAGGAAAGAACCCCAATTCCATCGGTGTCGGATTTCCCATCATCTCAGTAAGCATACCAATTTGGTTGTGGAAATACCCGGTAGTTCTCAGACTGCCATTATACCAAATAGAAAAAGAGGAAGTTGAACGCATACCAGCGCCAGGTTTATTCTCCATTGCAAGACGGCTGTGCATTGCTATTCCAACGGATTCGATTCCTAAAATTAATAGAGGATTGTAAAAATAATTTGCCGGATCCCGGAACGGGGGAACGAATACTATTAATCCAGGCGGTGCCGATTGATGATGATTATACATGATCTGTGGGAACCAATCAATATACATTGTGCGTGACATGTTTTCTGTTTCTACTTGATTCATCATGTAAAAGTCGCGGTTGTTATCATGTCCAATATATTTTTGGTAAAGACGGGGAATATTGCTAAAGGTTCTTTTCTTTTGATCGGGTTCGCGCATATACCAATTTGCCACTAATTCCATTCCGTCCGGATTTGCCGGAACCAGCAGTAAAATAATATCATCAAGAAAGCGCAAAGTTTCATCATCGTTTGAATTCACCATCTGATAAGCCATCTCAACAAGTTGGTTCGCTCCAACAACTTCTGTGGCGTGCAATCCTCCGTCTATCCAGATAATTGATTTTCCGATTTTAGAATATTCTTTAGCTTGAACTACCGTTATTCCCTCCGCCAGAGCAAGCTTGCGAGAGATATCTTTATAAGTTTCCAATTTAGCGTAATTTTTAGACGAGGTTATAACAGCCATTTTTTGTTCTCTCCCTTCAGCAGTTTTGCCAATCGATTCCAGGTGAATCCGGGGAGATTCGTTTTCTAGTTTTTTCCAGTAGTCAATCAACTGGGTATAAGAGATTAGGCAGTAATCATCTCCTACATTAAACCCGAGCATTTCTTTTGGTGAGGTAATTTTATTCTGCCCGATTGACAGATTCACGGCGGTTAAAAATAAAATTCCAAGAAGTAAAGTTCTAAATAGAAAAATATTTCTTTTGGGAAGAAGATTTTTGTGCAAAGTGGCACGGCTGCGGCTTTCGATTTTAACACCTCTTTGTATTGTGCGCATGATTTTTCCCGAAGGTGAATTGATGAATATTTTCAATTTTTGGTTGATGGAGTTCAACTGATTTCCGGTTTACAACTTACTATTTTTTTTTATCTCAAACGAGATTCAAACTCATAAAATTGGTATGGATTTATCTTGTTAGCCTGATGTTTAAAATAAAAAAAGCAGACAATTACTTGTCTGCTTTTCGCAACGAAAAAGCTAAAGTGTTAACACAATTATATTTTTTTTACGTTTGCCGCTCCAGGTCCTTTAGCGCCGTTAACAATTTCAAACTCAACTTTGTCACCCTCTGCAAGAGTTTTGAAACCTTCAGATTGAATTGCTGAATGATGAACAAAAACGTCTGGTCCAGATTCAGGTGTAATGAAACCAAAACCTTTTTTGTCGTTGAACCATTTTACTGTTCCTTTTTCCATACTGTACTGCTCTCCTTTTGATGTTAATTTATCCTTACCAACTGCAGTAAGAATTTTCTATGCATAAGTTAAATTACTAAAATGAGAAATCAAACTGTTTTCCCAAGATTATATCTTTTTCTGTCGTTGGTATCCAGGTGCAATTTTCTCAGTCTAATCGACTTAGGCGTCACCTCAACCAATTCGTCATCCTGGATATACTCCAAAGCCTCTTCCAAAGAAAATTTAATTGCGGGTGTAATCTTAACCGCTTTGTCTGATCCAGAAGCGCGCATGTTCGATAATTTTTTCCCTTTCTGTATATTCACCTCTATATCATTTTCTTTCGTATGTTCGCCAATAATCTGTCCCTTATAAACTACTTCGCCCGGATCAATAAAAAATTTACCTCTGTCTTGAAGTGCGTCAATCGAATAGGCTGTGGATTGCCCCTCATCCATCGAAATAATAACACCGTTTGACACTTTGTTGATAATACCTTTGAAATATTCATACTGAAAAAATCTGTGGTGCATAATTCCTTCTCCGGAAGTAGCAGTTAAAACTTTTGTACGTAAACCAACTATTCCACGAGTTGGAATATGGAATTCTAGTTTTTGCAAGTTTCCTTTGTTTTCCATTTTAGTCATCTCACCACGTCGTTGTCCAACAAGTTCAATTACTTTACCTGCAGATTCGGTTGGTACATCTACAACAAGTACTTCTATTGGTTCAGCTTTCTTTCCGTTGATCTCTTTATAAATAACTTTTGGCTCGCGTATCTGAAGCTCGTATCCTTCGCGGCGCATATTTTCAATTAAAATAGAAAGATGCAAAATTCCTCTGCCGGAAACTTTGTAAGAATCGGGCGTGGCAGTATCGTGAACTCTCAATGCAACATTGTGTTCTAATTCTTTATAAAGTCTGTCTCTTAATTGACGTGAAGTAACAAACTTTCCTTCTCTACCGTAAAAAGGGGAATTATTGACAGTGAAAGTCATGCTGATGGTCGGTTCATCGATGGAAATAATTTCGAGTGGTTCCGGATTTGAGGCATCGCAAATTGTATCTCCAATGTCGATTTCTTCTATTCCAACAATTGCGCAAATATCTCCGCACTGAACTTCATCTACCTCAACACGGGCAAGTCCATCAAAAACAAATAATTGTTTTGGCACGGTCTCTTGAATTGATCCGTTTCTTTTTATGATTGATAATTTTTCTGTTCGCTGCAATGTTCCCCGGAAAACTCTTCCTATTCCAATTCTCCCTACATAGTCGCTATAATCGAGCGATGTAACTTGAATTTGAGTTGTACCTTCTAGTACCGGCGGAGCGGGCAGATCATTAATAATTGAATCAAGAAGGGGATTAATGTTTTCTCTGCTATCAGTTAATTCTTTTATTGCCCAGCCTTCGCGTCCGCTTGCATAAATTACCGGAAATTCAAGCTGGTTTTCATCCGCATCCAGATCAATGAACAAATCATAAATTTCATCCAATACTTCTACCGGTCTGTTATCTGGGCGGTCAATTTTATTTATTACAACTATCGGTTTAAGATGCAGAGCAAGAGCTTTTTCCAAAACAAAACGTGTTTGAGGCATTGGACCTTCGAAAGCGTCAACTAAGAGAAGAACGCCGTCTGCCATCTTCAACACTCGCTCTACTTCTCCGCCAAAATCTGCGTGACCGGGGGTATCAATCAAATTAATTTTATAATTCTTATATGGAATACTAATATTTTTTGCAAGGATTGTTATTCCGCGCTCTCTTTCAAGATCATTAGAGTCCAGAAATCTTTCCCGAACCACCTGATTTTTTCTGAAGACGCTGCATTGTTTAAGAATTTGATCTACTAATGTTGTTTTACCATGATCGACGTGTGCGATGATGGCAATGTTTCTAATATCTGCCACAAATACTCCATTATTAATAAATTTCTACTTTTGCAATCAAGATTAATTTGAAAACAGAAATGACAATGCTTTCAAGTTTTGGCAAGCTATTGAAGAGAATGGAAAATAGAAAACAACTTCAAGGGCACCTCATTTACGCAGCTTCTTAAATCTTTGTTACTAAATTATCATTAAAACGAACAAAAACCAAAAATTGACAAAGTATGGATCTACACAAAGTATTTCTCCATTTACTTGTTGATTAATATTCTTCCGGCTATTCTAATACTCAAATAATGTTTTGAAAGATTTCTTAGTTTTGAATCGATAAAAAGAGGACTCAATAAATGCCGACTACACATCATATTGAAAAACATTTTACCGCCTCAGAATTTGTGCACGATATAGTTATTGGTATGGCGGACGGTTTGACGGTTCCGTTTGCCTTGGCTGCAGGGCTTACCGGTGCGGTGGCATCAACAGGAATTGTTGTTACTGCAGGATTAGCCGAAATTGCTGCGGGATCCATTGCGATGGGATTAGGAGGTTATCTTGCAACCAGAACAGATATTGAACATTACAAGAGCGAAAAGAAGAGGGAAGAAGAGGAAATTATTAATATGCCGGAAATGGAAGAACAGGAAGTTGTGGATGTTTTTACAGAATACGGATTGACGAAAGAACAAATTGAACCCGTTGTGGAGGCGCTGAAAAAGAATCCCCAAAAATGGGTTGATTTTATGATGAAGTTTGAATTGGGATTAGAAAAGATAGAACCTAAGCGCGCACGTGATAGTGCACTGACAATTGCATTTTCATATATTGCCGGCGGATTAATTCCACTTTCACCATATATTTTAGTTCCATCAATATCCACTGCACTAATTTTTTCTGTCGTGGTTACGCTGGTTGCGCTTTTCTTTTTTGGATTTGTAAAAGGTATGTTCACCGGTCTAAAACCATTGGTGAGTGGTTTCAGAACAGTTGTTATAGGCGGATTGGCAGCCGGAGTTGCGTTTGGAATTGCACGGTTGATCAGTTAAAATTGTTTGACTTGTCGGTCGGAAAAACTATTATTTAGCTTTACCACACAAAGAACTGTGTCTTATTCAGCGTCTAGTTTTCACCTTGAGCGAAGTTTAGACTTGCTCAGTTCCTTCTTGGTGTGTGGATAGTTGTACATTTATTTAATTACTCTATAAAATAATTAATTTTATACATAAGTCTAATGGAACGAAGTGAAGAGTCTCTTTACGCTCTAAATTTGAGATGTTTCACTTCGTTCAACATGACAATTGTTAATTTTTCAGAGGCTTCATTTATTTACTTGAAAAGGGAAAAAATTGAAATCACCTTCCAACACCTTTTTGCGGCAACTGAATAAAGAAGAGATGAATTTTTTTAAGAGATTCAAGACCCCATTCGATATTCAACTTTTTTTGAACAGTGTTACCTACAATTCCAATTACATTACTAATTCGCCGAGAATGGTGATGCACGAAAAAAAAGCAAATTGTTTTGAGGGGGCTTTATTTGCGGCGGCGGTGTTAAGAATGCTTGGTCACAAACCATTGATTGTTGATTTAATGGCATATAACGATGACGATCATGTAATCGCGCTATTCAAGCAAAATAATCTTTATGGTGCCGTGGCAAAATCCAATACCACAACTTTACGCTTTCGAGAGCCGGTTTACCGTTCAGTAAGAGAATTAGTAATGAGCTACTTCGATTTTTATTTTAATACTTTAGGTGATAAATCGCTGCGTAGTTATTCGAACCCGGTCAATCTTACAAAATTCGATAAATATAATTGGATGACGACAGATGAGGATCTTGAATTTATAGGAGATTATCTCTTCACAATCAAACACCATAAAATTTTGAACTCAAATTCGATTCGTTTGCTGAGTCCCGCAGATAAGGAAGTTCTGGATATTTGTTTTATCGGGTCAGTGCCCGAGGGGTTATTCAAACCCAAAAAAAAATAGTAAGAAAATGTAAGAAGCTACTCAGCATGAATGTGATTGTGCTTTCGATGCGCATACATGCTTTAATATTTAAAAAATTTTGTTGGAAAATGATCAATGGCGTATTAAATTTGAATTGCCGAAATTTTGCAATAATTCAATTGCACTCTCATGACCATTATTTGATTTATGAAATAGTAACCAAATTGCTAGTTCAACAAAAGGATGGGAAGTAATATATTGAAAAAGTCTATTCTCTTTTTAATTTTCTATATTGCGCACACAGCCTCTTACTCAGGTCAACAATTTGAACCACTTAAGACAAATACACCGCCATTAATTGATGGAATATTAGATGACGTAGTTTGGAGGGAAGCTGTTTCTGTAACTGGATTTAAGTCATTTGCCCCCGACTTTGGCAAGGATGGCTCAGAACAAACTACTGCCTATGCTGCTTACAATGCTGAAAATCTTTATTTCGCATTTTACTGCCATGATAAAGAACCCTCAAAAATTAAATCGAGCATTGCAAGCCGGGACAAGATTAGAGCCGATGATTGGGTCTGCATCAATCTAGATACTTTCAACGATCATCAATCTATGTATGCGTTTTATGTTAATCCATTCGGGATACAAACCGATAGCCGTTATGCAGCAGGACAAGAAGACTTTAGTGCGGATTTTGTTTGGTACAGCGCCGGAAAATTATTGGATGATGGTTACTCTGTTGAAATTCAGATTCCACTAAAAAGTCTACGCTTTGCGCAAGGTGATTCTGTTGTAATGTCTATTTACTACGAGAGATATATAAGCAGACGCTCCGAATTTGATTCATACCCGGAACTAGATCCGGCAAAAGGGACAGCGTTCCTAACACAGATGGCGCCGTTAGTCTACAGAGGTCTCTCAATTCCAAAACTATTCGAACTTCTTCCGGCATTCACTTATAATCAAAAGAATAACCTTAATGGCGGTGAATTAGTTAGCAGTGAAAATAAGGGGGAATTAAGCCTTACTGCCAAGTATGGAATTACTTCCGATCTAATTCTTGACGGAACTTACAACCCTGATTTCAGTCAGATCGAAGCCGATGCAGGTCAAGTTGATGTTAATCTGAGGTCAGCGCTTTTTTACCCTGAGAAAAGACCTTTTTTCCAGGAAGGGAGTGAAATTTATAATATAGCGGCGACACAATCTTCTGAAGTGGACCCGATCCGTTCCTTTCTTCACACAAGAACAATTATTAAACCATTGACAGGAATAAAACTATCCGGCAAGGTGGGGGCAAAAAATACACTCGCTACAATGTTTGCGATGGATGAAGATTCTCAATTGAACGGAGATTATGCTCTAATACCCGTTATTAGATACAAGCAAGCATTTAGCGATGATAGTTATATTGGCGGAATTTTTACGGGTAGAGAAGTAAAAGATCATTTCAATAGGGTAGCCGGTATTGATGGAATGATAAGAATCTCCGATGGAAGTACTATAGAATGGAATGGCTTATTATCAAACACGAGAATAAGTAATAATGCGGATCTCTTAACCGGGCATACTTTTGGTTTTCGTTACAATTATAATACAAGAAACGTTTATATTGATCTAACATCAAAAGAAATTTCAGAAAATTTTATGACAGAAACCGGTTATCTAACCCGAAGCGGTGTATTCTATTTTACCGGACTTTTCCGACCGAAATTTTACCCACAATCATCTTCGATACAACGGATTGATGCAGAAATATTTTCTGCTCAAATTCAAGATAAGCCGAGCAGTATTTGGGAGACTTTTAATCATATTTCTGGGCAGATATATTTTTCAGGTGCGCTTTCGGCAAAAGTTAAACATTCATATTCGACAGAAGTTTTTGCCGGCGAAAAATTTAAAACCGGCGGGTCACAAATCTCCTTTAGCGGGCAACTTATAAAAGAATTGTCGTTTAGTGTTACTTACAAGAGAACCAACGCAATTTATTATTCACAATCTCCTTATCAGGGTTACAGCAACCGAGCATCTGCTTTAATTGTATATCAACCATCAGAAAAAATCGAATCTTACACCAGCTTTGTATTCTCCGATTTTTACAGAGATACCGATTCTAAATTGATCTATGAGTACCCTATTATTAGAGAAAAATTAACTTATCAGTTCGATAAGCATCTTCTATTCCGCGGTGTAGTTGAATACAATAGATATAAAAAACAATTACTAACCGATTTCTTAATTTCATTCACGTATGTACCCGGTACAGTTATTCATTTGGGGTATGGTTCTATTTATCTCAAAACGAAATGGAATGAACACGAGAACCGGTATGTGGATAACGAAGATTTTCTCCAAACTCAGCGCGGATTTTTCTTCAAGATGTCTTACCTGTGGCGTATGTAATTTCATATGTAAGAGATTACTTCGTCTCGATAAATCGAAACTCGTAATGACTTGTTTCTAATCCCCTGCTGCATGCGGCGGGGAGATTCATTTACTATTTAAATAATATTTCGAGTTCACCGCTTCAAATGGGAAATCTTATAGACGATCTATTACAATTTTCCAAAACAGAGCGGCAGGAGATGAGACAAGCCGGTCTGGATATGAACCAACTTCTGAATGAATCTATCGATCAAATAAAGCAGGATAATCAAGGATGGAAAATCGATTGGGTAATTTCAAAATTGCCAAATGTCTACGGGTATCCTTCTATGCTTAAACTGGTGTGGTTAAATTTGTTGAGTAATGCAGTGAAGTTCACCGTAAAAATAAAAAGAGCATCGATCGGAATAAATTCATACATTGAAGAAGGAGAGATAGTTCTTCTTGTTAGGGATAATGGAGTTGGATTCAGCATGAAATATTAGCAAAAACTGTTCGGTGTTTTTCAACGTTTACATTCAAGAGAAGAATTTGGGGGAACCGGAATTGGACTGGCTAATGTGAGGAGGATAATCTCAAAACACAATGGAAGAACCTGGGCAGAATCCGAGCCGGGGAAGGGAGGTGCATTTTACTTCACTTTGCCTTTACATAAGGAATGAAATTAATGAATGAATTGAGGACAATTATATTTGCGGAGGACAACCCCAAAGATATTGAGCTTACACTCGAAGCTATGGTAGAAAACAATCTTGCCAATTATATGAAAGTTGTTAAAGATGGAGTTGAGGCGTTAGAGTATTTAAGATGCGAAGGTGAGTATAAAAATAGAAAAGATGGGAACCCTGCTTTCCTGCTGCTCGATATTAACATGCCCCGACTGGATGGAATAGAAGTATTAAGAATTATTCGAAGCGATCCAAAACTCAGCACGCTTCCTGTAGTCATTCTTACTTCATCACGTGTAGAGCGGGATTTAATAGCCAGTTATAATTTAGGTGTGAATGCATATGTAGTTAAGCCTGTTAATTTTCAAGATTTCATTCAAGCTGTAAAACAAATTGGAATATTCTGGGCGGTGCTGAACGAACTGCCGCCTGCAGGAGTGCAATAAGATGAGTAAAAAGATCAAAAAAGGAATGGCATTAAAAGTATTGTGTCTAGAGGATACAGTTCGAGATGCCGAATTAATTCGGGAAATGATAATAGATTCTGGTTACGATTTGAAGATGGATGTTACTGCCACCAAGAAGGAATTTGATTCTTTCCTTCGAACACGTAAGTACGATATTATTTTATCGGATTATAAACTACCCGGATTCGATGCATTCGGCGCGCTTGAGTTAAGTAAGCAGATTTGTCCTGATATTCCTTTTATCTGTGTCTCAGGATCTATCGGTGAAGAGACAGCTATTGAACTGTTGAAGTTAGGCGCGGTGGATTATGTACTTAAAGATAGACCGGATAGACTTCCGTTTGCGATCAAACGCGCCCTCGATGAAGCTAAAGAAAAAGCAGCAAGGCAAATTGCGGAACAATTATTACGTGAAAGCGAAGAAAGATATCGTAGATTTTTTGAGGAGGATTTATCAGGTGACTACAAGTCCCTGCCTTCAGGCGAGATAATTATTTGTAATAAAGCTTTTGCTAATATTTTTGGGTGCGAGTCTGTAGAGCAAGTACTTAAAATGAATGCGGCTGACTTCTACTTAGAACCATCCAAAAGAGCTGAATTTCTTGAAGAACTAAAATTAAAGGGAAAGCTTGAACATTATGAATCCACTTTGAGAAGAATTGACGGAAAAATTATTTATGCGATTGAAAATGTTGTTGGCAAGTATGACGTCAATGGACAATTAGTTGAAATCATTGGTTATTTGTTTGATACAACCGCCCGTAAAAAAGCAGAGGAATCTTTGCGCAAAAGCGAGGATAAATACCGTACAATTTTTGAAAATGTTCAAGATGTTTTTTATCAAACTGATTTGAACGGTATCATTCGGGAAATTAGCCCCTCTATTCAACACTTCTCCAATTTTTCAAGAAAATCTCTTATAGGCAAATCAGTCACAGAAATTTATTATGACCCTGAGGATAGAAAGCAGTTGTTGGATTCAATTATTGAGAAAGGTGAGCTTAGAGATTATGAACTTAGAATAACATCGGATAAAGGGGAACTCCTATATGCGTCTATCAACGCTCGTTTAATTTATAATAAGAAGGGGGAACCGGATCACATTAATGGCTCCATCCGGGATATTACCGAAAGAAAAAAAGCTGCAGAGTTAGTTGAGGAGAATGAAAATAGAATGCGGATGATAGTTGAAGGCACTCCGTATTTATTCTTTTATACTCAGGACAAAGAAGCTAAAATTACCTATATCTCCCCCTCAGTCGAAAAAATAACCGGTCATTCAATAGAGGAACTGCATAATCGAAAAGATTGGTTCATTACAGATAATAAGATCAACCAACTGGCTAAGGAAAGAACCTGGGCTCAATTAAGGGGCGAAATTATTCCCGGTCCAATTATCGTTGAAGTTGAACATGCTGATAAGCGCCCGATTCTTTTAGAACTTTATGAAAGTCCAATAATAAGAGATGGTGAAGTTCTCGGATTGCAAGGCGTAGCTCAGGATATTACTGAACGCAAATATGCGGTTGATCAACTCCGCAAATTATCGAGAGCTGTTGAACAAAGCCCCACATCGATAATTATTACCGATCCGAATGGAATTATTGAATATATAAATTCCACGGTTATTCGGTTAACAGGTTTTCATTTTGAGGAAATTATCGGCAAGACTCCGAAAATATTTAGTTCAGGAGAGAAGCCCTCAAGTGAATACAAAATTCTTTGGGATACAATTACATCTGGAAAAGAGTGGCGGGGCGAGTTCCTCAACAAAAAAAAGAGCGGCGAGCTTTATTGGGAAAACGCCACAATCTCTCCTATAATAAATGAAGAGGGTGCAACAACTCATTATCTTGCAATTAAGGAGGATATAACTCAATCTAAAAAAGATCAGGAAGAAATTGCAAGAATGGCAGGAATTCTTGAGGCAACGCCCGATCTGGTAAGCATGGCTGATACTAATGGAAATACCTTTTATATGAATCGCGGAGGAAGACAATTGATAGGACTCTCCCAATCAGCCGATATCACCAAAATGAAAATAAGCGATTTTCACCCTGATGAAACTGCTCAATTGATTGCCAACGAGGGTCTGCCAACTGCTGCAAAGGATGGATTTTGGCATGGCGAGACCCGGCTTTTAGCAAATGACGGTGAGGAAATTCCTGTTGCGCAAGTTATTCTATGCCATCGAAATTCAAAAAATATTATTACACACTATTCCACAATTATTAAAGACATTCGGGAAAGTAAAAAGTTCGAAGAGACACTTCAGGAAGCTAAAGAGCGGGCAGAACAATCGGATAAATTGAAGTCGGAATTTCTCGCGCAGATGTCGCACGAAATAAGATCACCGATGCACATTGTATTGAGCTTTGCCAATTTATTGCGAGATGATTTAGGAAAGGATATTGCTCCAGACTACTTGAACTATTTGAATGGAATTGATTCAGCTGGCCGTAGATTAATGAGGACAATAGAGTTGATACTAAGCGCTTCGGAATTACAAGTAGGCTCGTATGAACCAACATTTATCGAATTCGATTTAATTAACGAAGTTCTGGTGAACATAAAAAATGACTATACTTCACTAGCAAAGGAAAAGGGGCTTGAACTAAATTTATATTCAAGCCAACCGAAAGTGCTTATTAAAGCTGATAAATGGAGTGTAGATCAACTGTTTATGAATTTGGTAGACAACGCTGTTAAGTACACATTAAAGGGATTCATTTCTATTCATGTCTCACTGGAAGAAAACGATCAAGCAATAAAGGTGATTATAGAAGATACCGGAATTGGGATGACGGAAGATTTTATGAGCCGGATGTTTAAGCCGTTTACTCAGGAAGATAGAGGTTATTCCAGAAGATTTGAAGGAAATGGTCTGGGATTATCGCTTGTAAAAAAATATTGCGATATGAATGGGATTACTATTGAGGTTGAATCAAAGAAGGAGAAAGGAACAAAGTTTACTCTCTATTGCGGATGTAAAAATGACTAATACAAATTATATAATCCATTCGAGGTCCCATCATGGAACAGATTAAAAATAATATTATGATAGTTGAAGACGATTCCTTAAATCAGAAGATCTATAATGCGCTCTTTTCGGAAGAATACCATATTAAAATCTGCAGCAATGATGCGGAGATGTATGCGGCATTAAGTGAAGATAAGTTTAATTTGTTCATTGTGGATTTAGCGCTCCAGTCCGAGAAAGATGGTATCCAGTTGATTAAAGAATTGAGGCAGATGGAAGAATATAAAAACACACCAATAATGGTAGTTACGTCGTTCGCATTTCAAAAAGATAGAACTAACGCAATGGAAGCCGGTGCGGATGAAGTATTCTTTAAACCGATTGACAATAAAGTTTTATTGGCGGAAGTTAAAAAATATTTTTAGCCAATGGTTCTGGAGAAAAATAATAAATTACTGAAATTTCACACTTTCATGTTGTGCAATGCGAAACATCTCAAAAAGAGTTACCAAATTGTGAATAGTGCAGATTAGTTCCGGTAAAAATATTTTCCTATTATTGAGTTGTAATTTACTTTCGGTATTTAGATGAACAAGAACAAACATTGAAATATCTTCCGCAAATTTAAATCTACCACCGCAGTAGCATACCAAAACTGTTTCACCGGATTGTAAGACTATCTCATAGTGGTACCTCAATAATTGTTCAATCTAAATAATATTCTGCTTAATAGGAGGAGTCTATGAAAATTATGGTTTTTGGAGCTGGTTTGATTGGAATACCTATTGCTTATGATTTGGCTAAAGACCCGGCGTTCGATGTTTCAATTGTTGATATAAATAAAAATAATCTTGATGCAATAAATAGTAAAACCGTCATCAGCAAAATTAACAAGGACTTGTCTAACGCCTCGACGGTAAGCGAAGTTATCAAAGATCAGGATATTATTGTAAATGCAGTTCCCGGCTTTATGGGGTTTGCAACATTGAAAGCAATCATCGAAGCTGGAAAGAACGTTGTAGATATAACATTTCTATCTGAAGACCCATTCAAACTTGATAAACTCGCTATAAAAAATAATGTGACCGCAATAGTCGATTGCGGAGTAGCACCGGGTATGAGTAATCTGCTGGCTGGATATGTGAATACAATTTTTGATAAAACCGAAAGCATACTCATTTACGTAGGTGGTTTACCCGAAGTTCGAGAATGTTCACATGATTACAAAGCAGTCTTTTCGCCGATAGATGTCATTGAAGAATATACACGCCCGGCACGTTACGTGGAGAACGGAAAACTGGTTGTCCGCTCTGCGCTGTCCGATCCCGAATTAATTAATTTCCCCGGTATCGGAAAGCTTGAAGCATTCAACAGTGACGGACTTCGAACATTGGCAGACACACTAAACGTTCCCAACATGAAAGAAAAAACATTACGATATCCCGGTCATATCGAAAAGATGTTGTTTCTGCGTGAGACCGGTTTCTTTAGTTACAATGAAATTGAAATTAATGGGCAAAAAATTCGACCGATTGATCTTACATCAAAATTATTATTTCTATGCTGGGAGATGAAACAAGGAGATATTGATTTTACAGTGATGAAAATTATTGTGGAAGGATGGAAAGTGGAAAAGAAAGTCAGATATACTTACAACCTATTCGATCGTTTTGATGAAAAAGAAAATATCCACTCAATGGCAAGAACAACCGGTTACACTGCGACTATGGTAGTTCGTCTGCTTGCTGAAGGATTATTCATTCAGAAAGGAATTATACCTCTTGAATATATAGGCAAAGAGAAAACGTGCGTTGATTTTATACTTCAAGGATTGAAAGAAAGAGGAATATTCTACCGTGAAACGCAGGAGTTTATTTGAAAACTGCATGTGGCAAAAGATCTAAGCTTACTAGAACCATATTAAAATGAATGTAAATTAAGTATGCTGATCAATCAAAAAACTCTTGAAAGTGGTTAATTTTCAAGGAATTGATTTGGAAGCGGAGAGAGAGAGATTCGAACTCTCGGTAGCAGTTTCCCACTACGACGGTTTAGCAAACCGTTGGTTTCAGCCACTCACCCATCTCTCCATGCTGAAAAATTTATTTGAATTTTTATTAAGAACAAATCGAAAAAAGGTTTAGCATCCCGACTTGTCGGGATCAGCCACTCACCCATCTCTCCGTGCTGAAATAATTATTATTATTACCTAGCTAATATAATCATACCTCAACTAAAATAAAAATTTGTAATTGATCTGAATATTTCTTCCCGGCATGAAGGCAAAATCTTTTATTGCTGAAAGATGTTCTTTATACGACTGATCAAACAGATTATCTATTCTCAAATTTAACATGTGTATGAACTCGCCGGTCAAAAATTTTGTACCGGTATAAAGATCCACCAAGCCATAACCTTTAGTAGGATCTTCTTTCTGCGAAGTTTTATTCTGATCTGAAACCAATTTTAGAACTACTCCAAACCAATATTCATCAGTTGTAAAACGCTGTTCGATTGAAAATCTCATTGGAGGAATTCGTGGAAGATTTTCGCCGCCGGATTTTAATTGACCGCGAACGTAATCGAAGACAACCGTGGTTAAAAGAAATCTATTAAATTCGTACTGTGCTTTTGCTTCGAAACCATAAAGCGCAGCGTCGTTCTGAGAATATTGAAGCACTTTCAAACCGGTGGAATCGTTAAATGGATTGCCTGCTGTGTTGGGATTGTAAAATAGGGAAGTGGGTTTTGCATAAATAAAATTATTAATTGAGTTGTAGTACGCGCTGACTTCAACTAAATGATTTGGTCTGTGAATTCTTAAACCGAGATCGAACCCAAGATTATTTTCTTTTTGTAACGAACGATTCCCGATATCAAAAGACGCAGTTGCTTCGTGAATTGCGTACGATGATAACTCTTCGATAGTAGGAGATCTAAAAGCATTAGCAATATTTGAAAAGAGAGAAATCTCTTCGGTGAAGTTGTAAACCAAGCCAACCGAAGCGCTAAACATTGAATAATTTTTATCCTCGGCAGGGAATGATTTGCCCGAAATTATTGAAGCGGGAATCTTCACTTGATTTTTCTCAAAACGCGCGCCGAACTGCAAATTTAAATTGGAAAACTTTGCCTGTTCAAAAAAGTAAGCGGCAAAGCTGAAGTAATCTGCATTTGGCGTTAATGCCTCTAATCCTTCTGCCGTATATTTTTGTCTCAATCCCCAAAAACCAAAAACTCCTTGAAATATGTTGCCTATTGTTTCGTGTTTGAACGACAAATCCGCGCTGAAAGATTTTAACCCGAACGACGTCCCGCTTTCTCCCGTTCCTCTAACAATTTCTTTTTGCGCATAATCTTGATACCCCGCTTTCAAATTAAAACTTTTTATGAAAGAATTTAACTCAGACTTGTCTGACAAATCAGAACTTTCTACCAAAAATCTAAATTCATTTTTTTTCATATTAATAGCGATCGGCTCCGCTTCTTCATCATTGGGATTGATTGGAATTCCATAGTTGTTATTAAAATTAGCATAACTAAACCCGGCTAAGCCGAAAGATGGAATGAACGACATCCCAAACTGAGACCCTTGCGAAAGTTGATCTGAGTTACTAACAATATTTCCGTTTCCATCTCTATAATCTTTGTTGATGCGATTGAAGTAGTTGCTATGAAAAGCAAATCTATTTATTCCAAAATGGAGATCACCGCCGCCGCTTAAATCTTTGTTAGCGGAACTTCCGCTAAAATTAATGTCTCCGTCAATTCCATTAGGGATATAATTTGGAATTGCTTCCGTTATAATATTGATTACACCGCCGATGGCATTACTTCCGTACAACAAACTTGCAGGACCGCGGAGTAATTCGATTTTTTCAGGTACACTTCCATCCGACGAAACGCCGTGATCGTCTGATGTGTTTGAAAGATCGCCCATGCGCAAACCGTTTTCTAAAATCAAAATTCTATTGTTGCTAAATCCTCTAATCACCGGTCTGGCAGCAGCCATTCCATTCGAGCGCATTGAAATTCCGGGTTGATAGTTTAGCATCTGCGCAACGTTAGAACTTCTTTTAATTTGCAATTCGAGATTAGCAATTGTTAATGTGCTTTGAGAAATATTTTTTAGATCGGATAAAAGCGGATTACCGGTAACCAGCACTTCTTGAAGATCAATGCTTCCTTCTTTGAGCGCTATTATTAGATCGTCTTTTATCGGAACTGAAACAGTTCTCACAATTGTCTTGTGCCCGATGAAAGAAACTTTGAGAGAGTAAACGCCTTTTGGAATATTTTTGAATTCAAACTCGCCGTTAGCATTAGTTGACGAGCCAACTTTAAGCTGATCAATAATAAGATTTACTCCAATTAATGGTTCGTTATCTTGTTCATCAACAACTTTCCCTTTTAGCAGGTGATCTTGTGCGAAGATAATAGGCGATAAAAAGGAAAAAAATAGAAACGGGAAAAACATTTTTGTTTTCATAACTCTTCTTTCTTATTAATTAAAAAATAATTTGAATGGATGGCAAACGAGTTATGAGATTGTAGGTGGTGCCCTTAAATCAAAATTGTAAAAATATTTGGTGAGATAAGGATTTGTGGAATTTTTCTGTTGATTGGAAGATTCTTGAGGTACAACAACAGCTAAATCAACTGTTGGTGTGAAAATGAATTTATCGGTAGTAAAATAATAAAGCTGGCATTTTGAATTTCCATCAAGGAAAGGATCTGTCTGTTTGCTAGATGATTTCGATTCTTCTAAACGGTACGAATTTCCATTTTGAAGATTGATCTTATGCGTATGAAATGCAGCAAAAATCAAAAAGAAAGAATAGAAGAAGAGGAAGACAGTGGCTATTCTATTAATATATGTTTTTTTACGAGTCATTGATTGTTTCTAATTCTTACTTACGAAGATATAAAATAGAGTTCAAATAAAAAATACATAAGGACTTCTTATTGATTTTCTTACCATCCAAATGTAACTTCGTTCCCAAAGTAACAATAAAATAAAACAAATTTATTATTAGCCCGGAGGCTGTATATGTCTAACAAAAAATTATCCGGAGAAGTTTATTATCCATCAGAAGAAATTTTACTTAACGCTCATATAAAAGATTGGGATGCATTGGATAAACAAGCAAAAAAAGATTATCCCGGTTTCTGGAGTGAGATGGCGGAGGAATTACATTGGTTTCAAAAATGGGATAAAGTAATTGACGATTCTGAAAAACCGTTTTATAAGTGGTTTACTGGAGCTAAAACCAATATTGTTTACAACTGTTTGGATGTGCATGTAAAAACGTTTAGGCGGAATAAACTTGCATTGATATGGGAAGGTGAGAATGGAGAATCTAAAACATATTCTTATTTTGCCCTTCACCGGGAAACATGCAAATTCGCCAATGTCTTAAAAAGTATGGGAGTTCAAATAGGAGACCGCGTTACAATTTATATGGGTAGAACTCCTGAGATTGTAATTGCAATGCTTGCATGCGCTAGAATAGGAGCGGTTCACTCTGTAGTTTACGGTGGTTTCTCTGTTGAATCTTTAGCCGAAAGAATTGAAGACAGTAATTCAAAAGTGCTTATAGTATCCGACGGAGCTTATCAACGTGGTAAGGTAGTTCCTTTAAAACAAATTGCTGATGAAGCGTTGCAGCGGTGCGGAACGGTTGAGCATTGTTTGGTGGTTAAACGAACCGGAATTGATGTGAACATGGAACAGGGACGGGATATGTGGTATCATGAATTGATGAATCTGCCTATAGCCACTCAAAATTGTGCTTTAGAAATTCTAGATTCGGAAGATCCGCTTTTTATTCTTTACACTTCAGGCACTACAGGAAAACCGAAAGCCATTTTGCACACTCACGGCGGTTATATGGTTGGCACATATACTACTTTAAAATATGTTTTTGATATACATGAAGAAGACCGTTATTGGTGCGCGGCGGATCCGGGCTGGATTACCGGTCATAGTTATATTGTGTATGGTCCGCTGCTCAATGGAACAACGTCATTCATGTATGAAGGCTCACCCAATTTTCCATATCCAAATCGTTGGTGGTCTATGATTGAAAAATATGGTATCAACATTTTATATACTGCGCCAACGGCAATACGAGGATTGATGCGTTTTGGTGAAGCCTGGGTTAACCGGCATAATCTATCCTCACTTCGATTACTTGGTTCGGTTGGCGAACCTATTAATCCTGAAGCATGGAAGTGGTATCATAGAGTTGTCGGAAAAGAACAATGCCCGATAATGGATACGTGGTGGCAAACAGAAACGGGAATGTTTATGATTACTCCTATGCCGAGTGTTCCCCTTAAACCTGGTTCGGGTACTAAACCATTCCCGGGTATTGAGATGGATGTTGTTGATGAAACTGGAAAACCGGTTAAAACAAATGAAGAAGGATTTCTAATTATCAAAACGCCGTGGCCTGCAATGATTAGAACTGTTTACAAAGATCCCGAACGTTATGTGAGTCAATATTGGAGTAAATTTCCCGGAGTTTATTTAACCGGTGATAGCGCACGCAGAGATGAAGACGGATATTTCTGGATAATCGGTAGAGTTGATGATGTTATAAAAGTTTCAGGTTACCGTTTGGGCACTGCAGAAATTGAAAGTGCACTCGTAAGTCATCATTCTGTGGCGGAAGCTGCCGCTATTGGTCTTCCTCATGAAATAAAAGGAAATGCAATTTATACTTATGTTATTCTAAAATCCGGAATAGAAAAGAGTCAACAACTAATTGAAGAACTTCGTCAGCATGTTAGTCATGAAGTTGGACCGATTGCTAAACCGGAACATATTGAGTTTGTGGATTCACTTCCAAAAACTCGAAGCGGAAAAATTATGAGACGTGTACTCAAAGCAAGAGCTCTCGGACAAGATCCGGGAAATATTTCTACGCTGGAAGAATAGTGTATTTTTTTCTATCAACTAAAAAATCTGTTTCGCAGGAGATGAACTCAAATCAACAATAGAATTTTTATGTTTCCCGAAAAAGAAATAAATAACGGTTTTAGAATTAAATTCAGATCAAGCAAAAACGATTTGTTTAATTCAGATAACGGAAATTATTATTTCATCATCAACAACTTTTTCACAGAAGTAAATTTCGGAGTTGATAATCTATAGAAATAAACACCGCTTGCTAATCTCGATCCATCAAATTCAACTTTATATTTACCGGGCTGCTTTTCTTCATTTACCAAACTGCTAATTTCTTTTCCCAACACATCGTAAACTTTCAGCGTTACATACGCACCACTTGGAATCTCGTAGCTTATTGTTGTTGTTGGATTAAAAGGATTGGGATAATTTTGTGATAATGCAAATTCATTTGGTAAAAACTCTAGTACTTCAACATCCGTCAATTGCAAATATATTTCAACAGTATTGCTAGGGTCCGATAAAGCTGAACTGTTAAATGCGCGAATTCTAAAACGATAATTTCGATTATAGACTATATTATTGATGTTGACCGATGTTGATCTGATTTTTTTAAATACTTCAATGAAAGTTGATGTTGTATCATGCTTTGATTCAAGAATAAAGCCTTGTTCAATTTCGGAATTATCTTCCCAACTCAATTCAACCGTGTTGTATGCGACAAGTTTATAACTGAGATTTGTTGGTGGCTTTATTACATTATTGATTGTAACCGCTGGTTGTGAAGCAACATCCGATGTCCCTACTTCATTATAAGCGGCTACCCGATAACTGTAGTAGAAACCTTCTAGATTAGTTTTGTCAATAAACTTTAATTCACTTGCGGGAACTATCCCAATTATATCATTATCAAATAAATTTTTTGAAGCTACTTTCCCAAGTTTAGTAGATGTACGGTAAATAATAAATCCTTTTGCATTGCCGGAAGCATCCTTCCAAGAAACAATTATATTACCATTACTTGCATGTTCAACTTTTAGATCTGCAGGTGGTTTAAGATGTGGATTAACTATTGTTGGAGCTTTTATAGTTACACTCTTTGTAAGCTTGTTACTTGCTGCCTGGTAATCATCAAAGTATTGTATTTCCAACTTTTTAGTTTTACCAATAGATTTTGATCCGTTTTCAACTAAATAGTATAAACTCGTTTTAGCATTGTTTAACAATGCCACAGGTGCTGCAGAATTATCTATCATTTTATACTTAGCTTGATCAACTAAAAAACTAGAAGTAATTGACGGTGATGCCTCGGCTCCAATTAAATCTTCTCCATTTACATAATTACCACTGATTATTACTTCTAAAGTTGCTTTGCCACGTAAATTGACATCGTCGTTTAGTGATAAACCAGAAACAAATTTGAGTGGCGGCTCGCCTATTGTGTAGTTTAATATACTTCCACTATTATCACTAATAACTGGGGTGGAATTTACAGAAGTGAAAGTCATTGGTCGTGTTATCACTGAACTTGAATCTATGCCGTCGAACACTTGTAAAGAAAGTGTGTTGTAAACTACTCCATCCAGTTTATGCGGATCGCCTGTATAACTAAATTTTACATTTTGAATCGCTATAGTGTATTCATTAATTGTTGCTGTACCTTTTAGGACAAGTTGCTGCATAGTAGTATTGTAAACTCCACTTATTTTTGGTGTTGTAGGAAATTGTAATTGATATCTATTCTTTATAGAATCAGCATCCAATTTTGTAATTTTAATTGTTGCGCTTTCAATTCTGTCTGCTTGATCACTTAAAACGAGATCACCGATAATTGATTTTGGGGCTTCCCCTTCAGTATAGTTAAACGGTTTATTATTCCATTCGGTAGAAATAATTTGTGGCTTTAGCTTATTGTCTAAGACCAATCTAACTTCATAAAATTCAGAGTTATCAGAAGCATCAACGATTTTTAATTTACAATTAGCAGTGGGAATGTTTGATGGAATCCAAATAGTAGAACCAGAGGAACCGGTAAGATTACTTGCAATATTATTCCAAGAAGTTCCGCCATCTGATGAGTATATTATATTAACTTGGTTAACACCTATATTAGTCCATCTGATAGAATATGGTAATTGCTTAACCAACCTCTCATCTGATTGTGGAGAAATTATTTTTAATTCCTTTTGATAAAAGGATAAATTTCCTTTTTTAGAAATATAGTTTTGATAAATATCAGCCGTTAGAATAATCATTCCATTATTATGCTGATTTAAAACACTAAGTGGTACATTCCATGTAAAAATTCCAGAAGAAGCATCTATATTTTCCGCAATAGTCAAATATTGCCAGGACAAATTATCAAGTTGATATTTAAGTTCAATTTTAACTTTTTGTATTTCTCGATCATTTAGTGTCCATTTAATATCAATAGGTTTTCCCACTCTGATACTTCCAGAGTTTCCAAGAGTTAAAATATTAAATGGAGTATCTTTTATAATAATAAATGCACCTGTCTCGAAATACTGATTGAGTGTAGTTGTGCGACCCCGGGCTTCAATTGAAATAAATCTGTTTGCGGGAATAACTGAGTAGTTTGAAAGATTAAGAGTTAGAGTATCACCATTCTCCGAACCACCGAATGCAAAATTTGTTTGCAAATAAGCATATTCAATACCATGTGGATATAACCCAGGATATGAAAGAGTAAAAAAATTCACTTCACTAGACCTTCGAACTAGTTTTACTTGGATAATACTATCTGTCCTAAAAATTACTTCTTCATTCTTTGGTGAAACCATTTCCAGTATTGGTCTCTGTATTGTAAATGTCTGAGTTGATATATCTGAGTTGATAGGATTTTCTGAGTCAGTGACACGAATTAAACAGTGGGAAGAATAAATTTTGGGGATCCTCCAATTAAACCTATGAACTAAACCGTTCATTGGATCTGCAACCGGTTGGGGTGTTGGAAAATTCCTAACGATATTTATCCACGTATTTCCTGAATCAGATGATAAGTCAATATTTACTTTCTTTACATCTTGCCGTGTTAGTATATCAATGTACCAAGTAATACCAGCAGTGAATATTTCCCCTCCTGATGGAAAACTTAACACAATTGGTTTACTACGTATTATCTCGAATTCTGCATCACTTTCATCAATTCTTTCTTCATCGTCTTTATCCTTAATTCTAAGTTTACAGTGGGTTGAAACAACATTTAATTTGCCTAATGCACCATAGTCATAGGAGAGCGGAATCCAATATCTAGTAGTTTTGGGAGTAGTATTAAATGCATTCCATCTCCATTCTGGTTCTTCAGTAATTTTACTCCAATTAACTCCACCATCAGGCGAAAATTCAAAAATTTTACCCGATAAGTATCTTGTGTCTTCCCCTTTATCTTCGGAATCAGACCACCTTATTTCAACCCTTGATCCATATTCATTTTTTTCTGTTCCATTAGGAAAGTCCAATTTAAGCAAGCCGACTTTAAACTCATTACTTAGAGAAAAAATATTTGGGTTTTCAACACTTGTGATACGAATTTTATATTTTCCTTGTTCAGAAGGGGCTAACCAATCATAACTTCCTAAAGAAGCATCCAATCCAATAGCGATTAGTCTCCATTCAGAGGAATAATATTGATACTCAATTTTAACTTTCTGGTTAGAAATATTACTCCAACTAATAGTTCTTGTTCGTTGCGGCTGGAATATTTCATTTCCAGCGGGAGATGAAATTATTATCGGTTTCCTAATCGTGAAATAACCATCACTCATGTCCCTTAAATTTGGATTTGAAGCATCCTCAATTTGAATCTTAAAGTTTGATCCACCAGCAAGGTCAGGCACTTCCCAATCAAAATATGAAATTGATGCATCGTAATTATCAACAATGGTATGTATATTGGAGCCACCAGTCGTATACTTAATCTTAACTTTTTCAACGTGCGAACTATTCCATGAGATTCTGTGGATTATTTGGCTTCTAAGTATTTCTCCTCCATTCGGAGAAGTTAATGTTATTGTTGGTGTGGATATTGTAAAAACATTATTACTTACATCATTTAACGTTGCATCTCCGGCATCGCTTACTCTTACTTTACAATTTGTTGATGGTTCATATGGTACTGTCCAACTGTAACTACCGGCACTTGCCGCTGTGCTGGTAACTATTTGTGTCCAGTTTGTTCCATTATTTGTTGAGTATTCTATTTTTACATTTGCAACGCTACTGCTTGTCCACGTTATGTTTTGGTTTGTTCCTACTTTCCAATTCTCTCCTCCATTAGGACTTGTTACTGTTATCGTCGGTGCTGGAATCGTAAAGGTCGCATTGCTTACATCATTTGTTGCTGCATTTGCTGCATCGCTTATTCTTACTAATCCTTGTGTTGTTGGTGGTGTATTAGGAATAAGCCAGTTATATGTTCCAGCTCCAGCTGGTGTGCTTGCAATTATTGTTGTCCAGCTTACCCCATTATTGATTGAGTACTCTATCTTTACATTGGCTACCGCACTGCTTGTCCAGGTTATATTCTTGTTCGTTCCTATCCCCCAAACCTCCCCTCCATTTGGAGATGTTATTGTAACAGTTGGTTGATAAATCGTAAATGCTGCGTTACTTTGATCTGTTACGGTATTATCAGATGTGTCTGTGATTCTTACTAATGCTTGTGTAGTTATTGAATTTGGTACTGTCCAACTGTAACTACCGGCGCTTGCCGC